>CBCOTF020000094.1:0-1124 GCA_965112955.2 Desulfarculales bacterium | reverse complement strand
ACCACGTGGAGGTGGACCGCCACTACTACTCGGTCCCCCACCAATGGTTGGGCAAAAAGCTGGACATCCGCTACACGGAGCGCACGGTGGATTGCTTCCATAAGGGCCAGCGGGTGGCCAGCTACCGTCGTATCCTGGGGCCAAACGGCTTTGCCATCTTGGCCGCGCATATGCCCCGCTCCCATAAAGAGCACGCCAAGTGGCCCCCCGAAGGAACCACCAACTGGATACACAAAATCGGCGAAGCCACGGCTAAGCTGGCCGAGGGAATCGTGCGCCGGCTGGCGCATCCCCAGCAAAGTTTCAGAGCCTGCCTAGCCTGGTCACCCTGGCCAAAAAACATGGTAAAGCGCGAGTGGAGGCCGATGGTAAAGCGCGAGTGGAGGCCGCTTGCCTGAGGGCCTTCCCCTATGGGGCCTTCAGCTCAAGGAGCGGAGAGCGCATCATCGACAAAGAACTGGACACGGCACCTTTGCTGACGCCGGCCCCGGAAGCCGGAAGCCAGTCTCATCCTTCACCCCAACATCCGCGAAGCCGGCTACTTCTTAACCGCCCAAGGAAGAAGCCATGCTGATTAATCCCATTCTGGACAAGCTCCGTGCCCTGGGGTTGGAGGGCTTGCTCAAGGCCCTAAAGTGGACGGCAGCTATCAAAAGATGGTCGTCGCCAGCTCCTAGATCAGCCTACTCATTTTGGACGACTGGGGGCTGGAGAAACTGTCACGGGAGCAAATCCTGGATATGCTCGAAGTCCTGGAAGACCACTACGGCCGTAGCCCCACCATCGTCATCGCCCAAATACCCGTGGACCGGTAGCACGGAACCATCAGCGATCCCAGCCTGGCCGATGCCATCCTCGACCGCCTGATCCATAACGCCTACAAGATAAACTTGAAAGGAGAGCCCATGAAAAAGAAGCTGGCAAGCTTGACCGGCGACAAGACCCCTGTGGCATAATGCAGACACTAGAAGCGCCCTGCCCCGGCCACCCGCCCCACATCACCGAATTAGATGCCCCCTTCAAATGGAATACATGGCCCACTCCCCTGGAATCCGCAGCGTAGCCCTGAACCGCACCGTCTCCCTGGCCGGCAGGCTATACGAGGCCCCAGTGCCTCTGATCGG
>CBCOTF020000093.1:0-1121 GCA_965112955.2 Desulfarculales bacterium | reverse complement strand
TTATCCATGCGTAAGGTCAAGGAAGTACTTCGGCTGAAGCACGAGGCCGGCTGCGACAACCGGGACATTGCCAAGAGTTGCGGAATAGGCCGGACTACGGTGTTCCGTTACCTGCGTCGCGCCGCACGCGCCGGCCGGTCCTGGTCCCTCCTCCCTACCAGTTTGGATGAGACGCAGCTTTAGCGGCTGCTCTTTCCACCGCCACCCTTTCCGTCTACGGGTTTTCGCCCGGAGCCTGACTGATTCCAGGTCTATCAAGAGCTTAGGCGCAAGGATATGTGACCCTAGCGCTGCTGTGGGAGGAGTACAAGGCAGTCCCTACCTGGGCTACCAATACAGCTAGTTTTGTGAACGCTACCGGGAATGGTCGGGCACGCTGGGGCTGGTTATGCGCCAGGAGCACCGGGTCCGACGGAAAAACGTTTATCGATTATGCCGGCCAGACCGTGGACGTGGTGGTCCCCTTGACGGGTGAGGTTAGGGTGCCCCAGATCTTAGTGGCGGTTTTGAGCGCCAGCAACTACACTTTTGCCGCAGCCACGTGAATCCAGGGCCTCCCCGACTAGATCGGCTCCCACCAGCGGGCCTTCCAGTTTGTTGATGGGGTGACGGAATTGATGGTGATCGACAACCTCAAGTCCGGGGTGAGTAAGGCTTGTCGCTACAAGCCCAACATCAACCCGACCTACCAGGAGATGACCGCCCACTAACTGGCTAAGCTCAACCAGGCGATCCGTGGACTTCTAGACCGGCTCAACAACCGGCCTTTCAAAAAGCTGCCCGGCAGCCGGAGCTCCATGTACGAGTCCCTGGACAAACCGGCGCTCAAGCCTCTGCCCGCCACAGCCTACCAGTGTGCCCGGTGGAAAAAGGCCAAGGTTCACATCGACTACCACGTGGAGGCGGACCGTCATTACTACTCGGTCCCCCACCAATGGTTGGGCAAGAAGCTGGACATCCGCTACATGAAGCGCACTAAGAAATGCTTCCATAAAGGCCAGCGGGTTGCCAGCCACCGTCGCATCCTGGGACAAAGAGGCTTCACCACCCTGGCCGAGTATATGCTCCGCTCCCACCAGGAGCACGCCAAGTGGACCCCCGAAAGAATCACCAACTGGATA
>CBCOTF020000092.1:0-8036 GCA_965112955.2 Desulfarculales bacterium | reverse complement strand
GGCCACGGCTAAGCTGGCCGAGGGGATCATGAGCCGGCGGGTACATTCCCAGCAAGGTTTCAGAGTCTGCCTTGGCCTGGTCTCCCTGGTCAAAAAGCATGGTGAGGCGCGAGTGGAGGCCGCCTGCCTGAGGGCCTTGGCCTGTGGGCCTTCAACTCCAAGAGCGGAGAGCGCTTCACTGACAAGGAACTGGACAAGGCGCCTTTGCTGACGCTGGCTCCGGAATTCAGTTCCATCCTTTACCCCAATATCCGCGGAGCCGGCTACTTCTTGACCGCCCACGGAGGAAGCCATGCTGATTAATCCCATCCTGGACGAGCTCCGCGCCTTGGGATTGGAGGGCATGCTCATGGCCCTAGAGGAACAGCTGAATACCCCCGAGGTCCAGAAACTGGGCTTCGGGGAAAACCTGGGCCTGATAGTGGACAGGGAGGCCGCCCACAAAAAAAATCGCCGGCTCAAAAACAGGCTGGCCAAGGCCAGGCTCCGGCACGACGCTTGCCTGTAGAACATCAACTACCGGCAAAGGCGCGGCATGGACAAATCATTCATCATGGCCCTGGCCTCATGCCGATGGACCGCCGAACACCACAACCTGCTCCTCAGCGGACCCACCGGTGGAGGCAAAAGCTTTCTCGCCTGCGTCTTGGGCCACAAGGCTTGTCTGGAAGGCTACTAGGTCTTCTGCAAGAGAATGCCAGCCCTCCTGCGTTAAAGGGGTCCAAAACCTGGCCCTCTAGGCTCAAGATCTGGGGCTCCTGACCCAGAAATTCTAGCCATAGGTCCTCGCGCAGGCTGACCCATTCCAGCGCCGGCGCGGTGTCATCTTCTCGCCAGGGTGACAGGCCGTGCTTCCAGGTGCGAGGATTTTTGGTTATCGGTGGGGATGGTGCACCTCGGGATACAGGGTTGGGAGACGATTAAGCTCATCCTTGGAATTTTTACCCGACCAAGGGCATTGGTCAAGGCCGGCTGGTTGACGCCCCGGGCCGGCGGGCGGCTATAACGAACGGCAAGCAGGCAATGGCGCGGTCCCGCGGGCGGCGGGGCCGGGAAGGGGAGGGATGGCTATGGAAGAGAAGCTCATCGGCCGCACCAGGCTGATGCTCATAGAAGGCGATATCACCCAGCAAGTGACCGAGGCCATTGTCAATGCCGCTAACAGTCGCTTGGCCGGCGGCAGGGGCGTGGACGGAGCCATTCACCGCGCCGGCGGACCGGAGATAATGGCTCAGTGCCGCCAGTTGGGCGGCTGCCCCACCGGTCAGGCGGTAATCACCACCGCCGGCCGGCTAAAGGCCAAGAAGGTAATCCACACCGTGGGCCCCATATACCGGGGTCATCCCGAGGATGCCGGGCTACTGGCCAGCGCCTATGTCGCCTCCCTCGATCTTGCTGCGCACCACGCGTTGCGCACCCTGAGTTTTCCTAGTCTCTCCACCGGCGCTTATGGCTACCCCCTGGGCGAGGCGGCCGGGGTCGCCTTGCGGGCGGTGCGGCAAGCTATTCTGGCCCACCCCGACGCCTTCGACGAGGTATGTTTCGTTCTTTTCGGGCCCAACGCCTACGACGCCTACCGGCGAGCCCTGGCGCTCCTGGCGTGAGGCAATGGCCGAAGGCGGCGGCCTTGCCGCGCTCAGGCTTGGAGTCCTTACTCAGGCCGAGGCGCTGCTTGACCGCGATTTGGGCTAGCAGGAGGGCGGCCGGCGGGTCGGACCGCGGTGCGGAGGGCTCCTTGGTCTAGGCCGGCGCTAGGCCCAGGGGCCGGGGCTTGGGCTCGGGGGCTAAAAGAGCGCGTTGCCCAGCAGGCTCGGGGTTTCGGTCATGAGCAGGGGCGCCGAGGCCTAGGGGCGGTTATAGCCCGGGTCGCGGACGGCCCCCCCGCGATGGCCGGGAGCTGAGGCCCGGCCCCCCCTCCGCGCCGTCAGACCCGGACGCTCCACCCATGGCAACTTTTGGCCGGCGGACTAGCTGGAACTAGAGCCGGCGGACCAGGCCGGCGGCTTGTTTTGCAAACGCTCACCCACCTGCTCCAGGTGTCGCCCGGCTAGGGGGCAATAATGGGGCACGGTCTCCACCGCTTGGCGGAATTGATCGGTGGCCGGGCCGTATTGCCCCTGCTGGGGGTCAGCACCAGCCCCAAGTTAGTTGGCCGCCAGCCCGTACCAGGGGGCCAGGGCCTGGCGGAAGTGCTCCAGGGTCTGCCCGAGCTGGCGGTTGGCGGTGATGCCAAGGCGTTATGGAAACGCCAGAGCTGGGGGCTTAAGCCCACGGCCCTGGCGCCAGGGCGACCTGGCGCCTCATCCAGCTTGTCCTGGGCGAATCGGGCTAGCCTCAGGCCCTGCAAGAACATGGGGTTTTGAGGATCGCCCGCGTAAAGATCGGCGAAGATGGTCCCGGCTGGCACGAACATGTGGGACTTGAGGCACAGCTCGGCGGACTTGGCCTGCAGGCGAGGCTTGTCCTTGTCCTGGGCCAGGCTTAAGGCCCTCCCGTATTCCTGGATGGCTACCGCGAGGTTGCCTCGGGAAGCGGCATGATCGGCGATGGCCTCCACCTGGGCGGGGTCGACGACGGCCTTGTCCCCGCTGGACTTATCACGCTGGGCTTGGGCGGCCAAGAGCTCCCGGGCCTCGCCGCGGTTCAGGCCGCGCACGGTCACGGCCTGATTGGAGGCGCAGACCGTGGCTAGCAAGAGATCGCAGGCGAGGATCAGGGCTAAAATACTGTGTGCGAGTGGGCGGTACATAGTGCCTCCTTTCTCTACTTGAGGATGGTTTCGCTAATGCGGATTAGGGCCGGACCGGTCATGCCGG
Source organism: Desulfarculales bacterium (assembly GCA_965112955.2). Lineage (GTDB taxonomy): Bacteria > Desulfobacterota > Desulfarculia > Desulfarculales > Desulfarculaceae > JACRDC01. The sequence continues at coordinate 5,220 of CBCOTF020000092.1, read as the reverse complement.
TGATGATGGCCGGAAAGATCATGAACAACACCGGGAACAAAAGCTTCAAAAGCTTCGGCGATATCTTAGCCGCTTTCTCCTCCACCTTTTCCCGGCGTTTGGTGTGCGCCAAATCGAAATGCATGCGTAGGGAGCACACCCCACATTCATCCCGCAGCGGACGGCCAGGTTCTTCAGCGTCGTGGCTCGGGGCATGCCGGCGCTCTGCTCCAAGGAGACTATGGTCAGCTCGCTGTCTAGGAGGGGGGCGTTGATACGCACTTCCTCGGCCACGCGCTTGATGGCCGTGTCCAGGCCCAGGCCGGCCTCCACCGAGATGACCATAAGGTCCAGGACATCGGGAACTCGCGGCTGATGCGCTCGCGTCGGGAACTGCTCAGGTTATCCTGCACCAGGCTGGGCAGCAGGAACCCCAAGAATGCCGCGCCGGCCAGAGCCATGGCAGCCGCCAGGGGCAGGTCAGAAGTCCCGCCGCGGGCGCCAGGGCTACCACCAAAGGGGCCAGCACCAGGCCGAGTACCTTACAGCCCAGGAAGATGTTCATCGCCGCCGAAGAGCGGTAGTCGGCCTACACCAGGTTCTTGCGCAGGCGGCTTTGCTGCCAGCTCTGACTGGACGGAGCCGGCGCCGAAAGGTGGGTAAGGAGTCGCAGAAGTGCCTGGCGCAGGCGCTCCAGGAGGGGCGGGACCAGGTCCTGTACGCGACGCCATGTCGGGTCGCGCCGGGCGATATAGGCCGCCCCAGCCCAACCCAGGGTCAGCACCGCCAGTTCCATGGTAGCGTTGATCAAGAGGGCGGGAATGTCGGAGCTTATGGGCGCGGGGTTCATATCCTTACCGACATCTTTATTTTTATCAGGTGCTTGATGACCACCATGCCTATGACCTGGAAGCCGGCCCCGGTCATAATTATGGTATTATCCAAGAGATAATCGAAGAGCATGGAGATGTAGCCGGAGTGGACAGACCATAAGATCACCAGCCGGGCAAGCGGCATTAGGCTCAGGATGAGCCCGAGAGTCGGCCCTCAGCCGACAGCGCCCGCACCTGGCGCATGAGCTTAAAGCAATCGCGTATGATACCGCCTATGTTGTCCAGGATCTCGGCCAGGTTGCCACCGGTCTCCTTTTACAGCACCACGACGGTGACGAAGAGCTTGACGTCCTGCAAGCTCACCCGGTGAACTATATCAATCAGGGCGTCCTCAGGAGGAAGTCCTTGAAGGCCTTGGTGAACTGGCCGGCCATCGAATCATCGCGCTCCTCGCCCACCATGTGCAAGGCCGAGGCGAAAACGTGCCCGGCGCGCGAGGCGCTGGCCATCATCTCCACTGCTTCGGGAAGCTGCTCGTCAAAGGCTTGCAGTCGCTTCTTGCGTAACAGATGTAGCCAGGACAGCGGCGCAACGGCGCCCACGGCGGCTAGTATGAGGGCCATCAGGCCGGAATCCCGCCACAGCCCCATCAGGCACCCCAAGAAGGCCGTGACGCTCTTCATCAGCACCAGGGCGCCCATGTTGCAAGGGTCACTGGCCTGCAACAAGAGCAGTTGTACATCCGAGACCCGGGGTATGGCCTGGAGCAGGCGATCCAGCAGGTGGATGGTGGAGAGCGAACGGTCGCGCCAGAGCACCGTGGTGCGCCTCCGTGCTTTTGGAGGACGCTCGCCTCTGCAGGCGTTGGCACTGGGCTTGGCGCTGTGCCAGATCCCGGCGGAATACCCAGAGAACCCGGCAGCCAGCGCCAGGAACAGAATCCCCGCGAAGACGAGCGCGGTGGCTGTACAGATCATAAGGGTCCTCCAGGGGTTTCATTGAACGTGCTATTTTCCAGCTCCATATCGTGGGCTTTGATGCACTCCGCGCAGCGGGGCCTGATGCCGGTGGGGCCGAAGCGTTCTAGGACCAGCCCTCGGTCGTCCACGCCCAGCTTGGTGTAACGGAGGATCTCCTGCATGCTGATGGTTTCGGCCTCCAGCCCGGTGATCTCCGAGAGGCTGGCCAGGTGGCGCGAGCCATCGGAAAGCCGAAAGAGCTGGATGACGATATGCCCGGCGCTGGCCACCTGCTGCCGGATGGCCTTATCTGGTATCTCCAGGCCGGCCATGGAGATCATGGCTTCCATGCCGGAGAGCACGTCGCGGGGGGTGTTGGCGTGGATGGTGGTGAAGCTGCCGTCGTGGCCGGTGTTTAAGGCCTGCATCATGTCCAAGGCCTCGCCTCCGCGCACCGCACACCACCACGATGCGGTCGGGGCGCATGCGCAGGCAGTTCTTCACCAGGTCGCGCAGGGTCACCTCGTCGTGCCCTTCGATGTTGGGGGGGCTGGTCTCCAGGCGTACGATGTGGTCCTACTGCAACTGCAGCCCGGCCGACTCCTCGATTGTCACGAGGCGCTCATAGCTCGGGGTGAAGAAGTTCATGACATTCAGGAAGGTAGTCTTGCCTGTGCCGCCGCTGATGATGACGTTGAGCCGAGATTTAACGATGGCTTCTATCAGACGGGCAGTGGCCGGGGTTATGGTGCCGATGCTGAGATAAGGTTGTCGACTCTCGAGGGGTCCACGGCGAATTTGCGGATGGACAGCAAAGGGGGGCTCGCCCAGGGCCAAGGGCGAAATCACGACGTTGACGCGGTTGCCGTCCGCCAGGTGGGCGGCCACTATGGGTGCGGATTCCGTTTTAAGCGAGGCAGTGATTCCACGCGATGTAGGCCACTTGGGATAGTAGGCGACGCTGGATAACACCTGGTTGGCTATGCTGCGCCTTTCCACCAACACGGAGGGTGCATCTGCCGGCGGAGAGATTATCCATGCGTAAAATAAAGGAAGTACTTCGGCTAAAGCACGAGGCCGGTTGCGGCAATCGGGACATTGCCAAGAGTTGCGGGATAGGCCGGACCACGATTCAGGATCTGCCCGACTGAATTGACTCTCACCAGCGGACCTTCCAGCTTTTTGGCGGGGTGACTGAATTAACGGTAATCGACAACCTCAAGTCCGGGGTGCGCTAAGCTTGCCGCTACGAGCTCGACATCAACCAGCCCTACTAAGAGATGGCTGCCCACTACGGCACGGCGGTTTTTCCCGCCCGGGTATAAAAACCCCGTGATAAGGCCAATGCCGAGGTAGGGGTTCAACTGGTGGAGAGGTGGATATTCGCCATCCTGCGCGAGAGGACCTTCTTCAGTCTGGCTGAGCTCAACCAGGCGATCCGTGGGCTTCTAGACCGGCTCAACAACCGGCCTTTCAAGAAGCTGCTCGGCAGCCGGCACTCCATGTACGAGTCCCTGGACAAACCAGCGCTTAAAAACCTCTGCCCGCTACGGCCTACCAGTATGCCCAATGGAAGAAAGCCAAGGGTTACATCGATTACCACGTGGAGGTGGACCGCCACTACTACTCGGTCCCCCACCAATGGTTGGGCAAGAAGCTGGACATCCGCTACACGGAGCGCACGGTGGAATGCTTCCATAAGGGCCAGCGGGTGGCCAGCCACCGTCATATTCTGGGGCAAAGAGGCTTCACCACCTTGACTGAACACATGCCCCGCTCTCACCAGGAGCACGCCAAGTGGGCCCTCGAAAGAATCACCAATTGGACACATAAAATCGGCTAGGCCACCGCCAAGCTGGCCAAGGGGATCATGAGCTGGCTGGCGCATCCCCAGCAAGGCTTCAGGGCCTGCCTAGGCCTGGTCTCCCTGGTCAAGAAACATGGTGAGGCGCGAGTGGAGGCCGCCTGCCTGAGGGCCTTGGCCTATGGGGCCTTCCGCTCCAAGAGCGTAGAGCGCATCATCGACAAGGAACTGGACAAAGCGCCTTCGCTGACGCTGGCCCCGGGAGCCAGTCCCATCCTTCACCCCAACATCCGCGGAGCCGACTACTTCTTGACCACCCAAGGAAGGAGCCATGCTGATTAATCCTATCCTGAACAAGCTCCCCGCCCTGGGGCTGGAAGGCATGCTCAAGGCCCTAAATGAACAACTGAATACCCCCGGAGGCCCAGGAACTGGGCTTCGAGAAAAGACTAGGCCTGATGGTGGACAGAGAAGCCACCCACAGAGAAAATCGCCGGCTCAAAAACAGGCTGGCCAAGGCCAAGCTCCGGCATGACGCCTGCCTGGAGGACATCGACTACCGGCAAAGGTGCGGCATGGACAAGTCCCTCATCATGGCCCTGACCTCATGCCGATGGGTCGCCGAACACCACAACCTGCTTATCAGCGGACCACCGTCGTAGGCAAAAGCTTTCTCGCCTGCGCCCTAGGCCACCAGGTGTCTCTGGAAGGCTACTCGATTTTTTGCAAAAAGGGGCCAGCCATCCTGCGCGAAATGCTCGCGGCCCGAGGGGACAGTGGCTATCATAAAAATGATCGTCGCTAGCTCCAAGACCACCCTGCTCATCCTGAATGACTGGGGGCTGGAGAAACTGTCACAGGAGCAGCGCTTGGATATGCTCACAGTCCTTGAAGACCGCTACGGCCGACGTTCCACTATCGTCACCGCCCAAGTGCCCGTGGACCAGTGGCACGAAACCATCAGCGATCCCACCCTAGCCGATGCCATCCTCGGTCGCCTGATCCATAACGCCTATAAAATAACCTTGAAAAGAGAGCCCATGAGAAAAAAGTTGGCAAGCTTAACCGGCGACAAGACCACTATGGCATAATGCAGGCACTAGCGGCGCCGGCCCCAGCCATCAGGGCACCTCATCGGATTAGGTGGACCTTTTCAAATGCAATGTAGGGCCCACTTCCCTGGAATCCGCAATTGGTGCAAGAAGCGGTAGACGGTGGGTGCCTTGAGGATCACGTCGACCGAGGTCAAGCATCGGCGCATAATTTCGCTGATGCGGGTAATCACTGACGCAGTGGACAGTTCCCTGCGCAGGCGGATCAGGGCCAGGCGGTGTCCTTGTCTAAGGTCCTGCTGCCGCCCCGGTTATTCCTGCCCATATGCTCCATTTAGTCCCGGGCAAAAAAGGCGCTGATGACGCCGAAACGGAAGATGGCTACTCGCTTTTTTCTAGTCCTCGCCCATATCGGTCCTCCATGGGGGGGGGGGGGGAGCACCCTTGTGTAGACCGGGGGGCTGGGCCAGAACGAGGGCCCCCTTGGGGAGGTGGCTGCGGGAGGGTCAGGGCTCTCGCTTTGCGCCGCCCTGCGGGCCGCGGCCGCCGAGCCAATTGAAGGCCCCAAGCAGGTCGCCCGCCCAACTTGACTT
>CBCOTF020000091.1:0-3778 GCA_965112955.2 Desulfarculales bacterium | reverse complement strand
GGTCGGCGGCAACCTCCAAGAAGACCTCGTGGGGCTGCTTATCGGTGTCCACACGTTGTTCCACCAGCCGCCAGGGCAGCCTTACAACCCCAGGCCAAGGGCTAGAAGCTCGCCGGCGTCCATGATTGCCTCCTGCTTCAACTCGGGCATGCGGATCGCTGCGCCATGCCATCGGAGCTACACCAATTCCACTCATGACGACGAAGAGACCATAAAGAATGGCCTGACTATGGCCCCTGGCATTGCGGCCGGACTCTAAAAACCTCGTGGGCCTCTTGCCCCTAGTTTTAATGTAGAAGCGGGGGTTATCCCCGCCCGCCCGCCGCGAGGCTGACATAGGCTAGGGCAAAAAAATTAATTCAGGCGGGGCGGGCGATATCCCACCCTTTATCTGATATTTTTATACTTTGATCCCTCTCTAGGGAGAAGGCCAACGTGGCTAAGAAATTCATCACCGAGCTGAAGCGCACCCACACCTGCGGCGAGCTGACCTTGGCCGAGGTGAACCAGGATGTGGTGCTCATGGGCTGGGGCATGCGCCGCCGCGACCACGGCGGTCTGATCTTCGTGGATCTGCGCGACCGCACCGGCATCACCCAGGTGGTCTTCAACCCCCAGGACGCCGGCGGCGCCCACGCCGAAGCCCACCAGATACGCTCCGAATACTGCCTGGCCCTGAAGGGCCTGGTGCGCCAGCGCCCGGCCGGCCAGGACAACGACAAGCTCATTACCGGCCAGATCGAGGTGGTAGTCGAGCACTTCGAGATTCTGGGATCCAGCCGGACCCCCCCCTTCATGTTGGAAGAGTGGGTGGAAGTCAACGAGAACGTACGTTTGCACTATCGTTACCTGGATCTGCGCCGACCCGAGATATTCAACAATCTGCTCTTGCGCCACCAGGCCGCCCAGGCCGCCCGGGCCTATCTTAACAACCAGGGTTTCTTGGAGGTGGAGACGCCCTTCCTCACCCGCTCCACCCCCGAGGGAGCCCGCGACTTCCTGGTGCCCAGCCGCCTATCCCGGGGCTCCTTTTACGCCCTGCCCCAGTCGCCGCAGCTGTTCAAGCAGCTCTTGATGGTGGGCGGCGTGGAGCGCTACTACCAGATCGCTCGCTGTTTCCGCGACGAGGACCTGCGCGCTGACCGTCAGCCCGAGTTCACACAGGTAGACCTGGAGATGAGCTTTGTCTGCGAGGACGACGTCATGCAACTAACCGAGGGGCTGGTGGCGTCCATCCTGGAGGCCGCCGGGCAGACCATGCCCCGGCCGGTGCCTCGGCTGACTTATGCCGAAGCCATGGCCCGCTACGGCCTGGACGCCCCGGACGTGCGCTTCGGCTTGGAGCTAGTCGACGTGGCTGACCTGGTGGGCGATGCCGAATTCAAGCTCTTTAGCGAGGCCGTGGCCAAGGGCATGATGGTCAAGGCCCTCAACGGCAAGGGTATGGCCGGGTTGTCGCGCAAGGACTTGGAGGACCTCACCTCCTTTGTAGGCACCTACGGGGCCAAGGGCCTGGCCTGGGTCAAAATCAAGGCCGGGGGCGAATGGCAGTCGCCCATCGCCAAGTTCTTCACCCCCGGCCATCAACAGCGCCTCAACGAGCGCCTGAGCGCAGCCGAGGGCGACATCCTATTCTTCAGCGCCGACCTGCCTAAGATGGTATGCGAGTCTCTGGGACGCTTAAGGCTGGAGCTTTCCCGCCGCTTCAAGCTGACCAAGGGCGCGCCGCTGACCTTCTGCTGGGTAACGCATTTCCCGCTCTTGGAGTACGACCCCGAGGCCAAACGCTGGGTGGCCATGCATCACCCCTTCACTTCGCCCTGCCCCGTGGATCTGTCGCTCCTGGACAGCGAGCCGGGCAAAGTGCGGGCCAGGTCCTATGACCTGGTGTTCAACGGCAGCGAAATCGGTGGCGGTAGCATCCGCATCCACACCCAAGCCATGCAGGCCAGGCTTTTTGAAGCCCTGGGCATCAGCCAGGAGGAGGCTGAAGAAAAATTCGGGTTTTTGCTGGAGGCCCTGACCTTCGGCGCGCCGCCCCACGGCGGTCTGGCACTGGGTTTCGACCGCCTGGTGGCCATATTGGCGGGCCAGCCATCAATTCGAGAGGTTATAGCCTTCCCCAAAACCCAGAAGGGCACCTGCCCCCTAACCGGAGCCCCCGGCAAGGTGGATCAGGTTCAGCTCCTGGAGCTAGGGCTCCGGGTGGAGAAGTCTTCATAAGGGCCTAATTTTCGAGTTGCAAAGCTGTTGACAATAAGTAGTATACGTGCCTAAAATATCTTTGTGTGCGGGGTTGTTTGTGCAGTCGGGATATTCCGCCTAAATAGACGGGAGCGACCGCAGTCCCTGGGTGAGTCGTGCCGAAACGAAGCTGTTCGAGTTTGCTGGTTAACTTGGGAAGGAGGGTTTCTGGAATGAAGAAGCTGGTTAAAGTTTTCCCCTGGATTGCCGCTCTGGTCGTGCTGGCTATGCTAAGCGGATGCGCGGCAGTGTGTGGCGTAGATGAGCAGGCCAAGGTGGCGCCACCGCCCCCGCCGAAGAAGTGGGAGGGTGCTCCTGCGCCCGTGACCGAGGCTCCGGCCCCGGCCCCTGCTCTGCCCACCACCTACACTGTGGAGAAGTGTGACGATCTGTGGAGCATCTCCGCCAAACCGCAGATCTATCAGGATGCCATGCTGTGGCCCTGCATCTTCAACGCCAACAAGGCCAAAATCAAAAACGCCAACAAGCTGAAGGTCGGCATGGTCCTGAGCATTCCTCGCGACTTGACCGACGCTCAGAAGGCCGACTGCCGCAAGCAGGCCGGTAAATTCCCCAAGTACGTCGTGCCTAAGGGCGCCAAGCGTTACTGCCCGCCAAAGTAAGGACCTACTATGGCCGGGGGCGGGACGCGCCTTTGGCGGTCCCTCCGGGGACACTTTGCGAAATACGAGGAGGGGGCACCCAAGGCTGATGCCCCCTCCTTAGTATTATAGGCCGCGAACCAGGCCGCCGCCACGGTGGGCTAAATCGTCTGCCATCATCAATAGGGCAGCGCCCCACAGCCCCGGTAGCATTATCAAGCTGCGCCGGCGCCCGCCTACCGGTATATTTGTCACCTAATTACCTCATATAACAGAGACCTATTGCTAAGTAGAACCCCCGCAGGAAATTATTGGGCCACACCCATCAGGCCCAGTTCACCAGCCTGGCGGAATCCTCGGAGTCCCAGCTTTTGAGGAGAGTGCCGCATCAACTTCGACCACAAGATCCAGCCCTGAATCCCTCGGACGAAATGCTGGTCACCAACACCACCTTCCGCGACGGCCAGCAGACGCGCCTGCCCTATAGAGTAGAACAGATAGTCAATTTATACGACATAATGCACCACCTGTCCGGGCCTAGGGGCATCATCCCGCCAGTGCGAGTTCTTCCTTCTACGCCGCCCACAACCGCGAAGCCGTGAAGCGCTGCCAGGCCCTGGGACACCGCTATTGATTCTTGCTTTGTTCTGATGCGAATTCCAGGGAAGAGAGACATGCATTCAATTTGAAGAGGGGCACTTAATCCGGTGATGTGGGCCTGGTGGCCGTGGCACAGCGCCGCTGGTGTCTGTATTATGCCACAGGGGTATCGTCGCCGGTCAAGCTTGCCAGCTTCTTTACTCATGGGCTCTCCCTTTAGGTTTATCTTGTAGGCGCTATGGATCAGGCGATCGAGGATGGCATCGGCCAGAGTGGGATCGCTGACGGTTTCGTGCCACTGGTCCACGGGCACTTGGGCGGTGACGATGGTG
>CBCOTF020000090.1:0-1990 GCA_965112955.2 Desulfarculales bacterium | reverse complement strand
GGCCAATGCCATCCTCGATCGCCTGATCCATAACGCCTACAAGATAAACTTGAAAAAATAGTCCATAAAAAATAAAATAATATATTTGACCGGCAACAAGACCCCTGTGGCATAATGCAGCCAGCAGCGGCGCCGTGCCCCGGCCACCAGCCCCACATCACCGGATTAGGTGACCCGCTTCAAATGGAATGCATGGCCCATATCCCTGGAATCCGCAGCATACGCTATGGCCCGAGTCGTTTGTTGCAGGCTCACGGCCAGCTACGGGTGCAGGCCCAGCTGTCCGGCCAGGCAGGGTGCGTCGATATCCCACTCCCTGGCACCCAAGCCCTGCACCAGCTCCTCTATGAGCGCGAACTGATCCGTGTTGCAGGCCCGGCCTCCCCCACCGGTGGGCCGCCTCCAGGGCGCCGGCGAAACTCCCTTCCCCCCTTGGCAGCCCATGACCGGAGCGCATGCCGTCCAAGCTGACTTGTACCTAATCGCCGTTTAGCTCCTCCAAAAGCCGTTCATCCAGCAACAGCCTATCCCTCCAAGAGCACCCGGCGTACCCCGGCGCCGGCCAAGAGAGCGTTGACCTGCCGCCAGGCCGGATGCATGACCGGCGCGTCACCGCTGACCAGGACCCACAGGTCATGCAACGCCTCAATCTCCTTAAACAAGGCCATCACCCGGGGCACCAGTAAGTCCACGCTCCGAGCCGCTCCCAGATAGTAATGGCGGCAGGCCAGGTTGCAGCGCCAGATAATCTGCAACTCCAGTTAGCGCAAGGGGGGCCGCGGCCGGGGCAGGCCGTGCAGGGTCAAAAGCCCCTCCGCCAGGCAAAAATCTTGAAGTTCAGCCTCCAGCCCCATCTCGGCCAGGCGTAGATAATCGTGGCAAAGCTTCAGGGCCTCAAGCCCCTCGTCGTTCAGCTCGTAGAGATCGTCGTAGCGGCGGTCATAGAGGAGGGTTTTTTTCAGTAGGTACAGGCAGACGTGCTCGGCCAGGCAGACGTAACGGTCTCCGGGTTGGCTCACGGTCTACAAGCCCAGGTCGCGGCCGGCGGTCAAGTGCTCAGCCACAGCGCGCAGTCCGCCGCAGGGGGCGCCGTCGGCCGAGTCCACGGCGGGGTTGCGGAAATCGCAGCCGTCCACACGGTACTCACAGTCAGCGCATACCTTGAGCAGGCCAGGATCGTCGGGGTCCAGCCTGAAGAGCGGCAAGGCGGTCAAGGGGGGCCAGGTGGTGCATCTCCCCGACCAGGTGTGAGCGCTTCCCAGCCAAGCCAGCCCGCTGTAGTCAGACTCCTCCCGGCAGCCTGGCTTGTGATAACGGCAAATGGTTTTGCGCATGGCTTTAAAAGCGAAAGGGGGGCGGCTGTTTCCACCTCCCCATCTTGACCAGCCTAGGCTAGCAGGCGCTCGTGTATTTGCAGAGCCCGCACTGGGCACGCTCGATCCTGTCGATTTTCATGATCTTCCTCCTTGGGACCCCTTATTTGGGCGTTTGGGTTGCTAAAATTAATTTTTCGTCGTTAATTGTAAAATTTGATGAATTCCCCCAGTGGTGCGGCGATGAAATAGATCATGGCCATGAAGGTAAAGACATTACGTTAGCCTCTGGCTCTTGCCTTGGCGGCCTGGAAGATGCCGTTAAGCCCCCTCCAGGCGGGCGTTGGAGTGGTTGGAGGTCCAGCGAGTTAGGATCAGGTGGGCATGCTCTTCCAGAGTTATGAGCACCTTGAGAACCGGGACCAGAGTTTTGGTGTCAGGCGCTATTGACCTTAGGGAGTGGCGAGTGAAGTGGGTGATGCGCCGCTGGGCAATCGGTACAGAGATGGCTTTCTGATCCAGTGCAGCATTTCTTTGGGCCGCCAGGCGATGGCGGTGGCGAAGCCGACGGTTTCCAACTCGGTCAAGGCCTGCTGCTGCTGTCTGGTTAGTCTGCCGCCGCCAGCGGCCTTGAGTACGGCCCAGCGGGTGGCCTTGGGCAGTTTACGCTCCTTAGC
>CBCOTF020000089.1:0-7769 GCA_965112955.2 Desulfarculales bacterium | reverse complement strand
CGCAAAGTGAGAGCCCTTTCCCTCCCTGAGCCACCTACCCAAGGGTGCCGTTGTCTTAGCTCGGCCTCCCGGTCTACACATGGGCGAAACACCCCCATGGAGGACTAACATGGACAAGAACCAGAAAAAACGAGTAGCCATCTGCTGCGCTGGGAATTCAGCTCCACCACATCATCCCCCACTGGCGGTTCCCTTCTCTCGCAAAAACCAGATTCGGAGGTCAGAAACTCATGAAACCAAACCATCGCGCCTTCGTCGCCCTCACCAGGGAGCCCTTCGGCTCTGATCTGGCACCCAAGAAAATAATGCAAATCGCTGAGGTCCTCGGCGTGGCCAAACGTTTCGAATATGCCATCCGTCTCGGTGCATTGGCCCTGGTCGCCGGAGATGTGGGCAGCGGGAAATCCACAGCCTGGCGCTGGGCCGCCAGCAGGCCGCACCCATCCGGAGTACCAGATCATCTGGGTCACCGCCTCACAGGGCTCCATCCTGGGACTCTGCAGGCAAATCTGCATCGAGCTCGAAGTGGACACCGCCAGCTTCTCCAGGGCTGTCCTCACCAAGCTCATCAGAAAACAGGTCCTGGAGATCGCGCCCAGGACCGCAAAAAGAAACCCGTCCTCATCATCAATAAAGCCTCCCTCCTCAAGCTTCAAGCCTTGGCCGAGTTGCACACCGTCACTCAGTTTCAGGGAGACTCCAAGCCAATCCTGCCCATCATCCTGGCCGGCCAGAACAACGTCGCCGACCTCCTCAATATACAGAGCCTCCCTGCCCCTGGCCTCCAAGGTCGTGGCCAAAGGCCATCTGGCCGGCGTCTCCCTCCAGAACATGCAGGTCTACCGCCTGCACCACCTCAAAATCGCAGACGTTAAACAGAACCTCTTCTCTGATCCAGCCATCATCGCCAAGCAGCAGGGCTCCGGCGGCCTCTTCCGAAGGGCCAACCACATGACCCGATGTGCGATCATAGCTACCGCCGAGGAGCAGATTCAGGTCGTCTCCCCGGAGCACGTCTGCATCGCCGCAACAGAATTGATTTGATCAAATAAGACAAGGAAGAAGCAGGCCAAGATAATCAGAAATTTTTCGTCAAATTAACCCGAAAAACAACACCTACGCAGGCGAGCCAGGGCCTGGGCGGTGTCTTCGTCCAAGGCCCTGCTGCCGCCCCGATTATTTTTGCACATAGGGTAGAGGGATACCCGCTTGCCGCCGCCTTGGCGATAGAGCCTGACCCAATCCCAGGATGGTGGAACGCGACTACCTGGTGCGGTTGGAGAAAGGGATTCGCCACCGCTTGGCACACTTATCCTATAATAACTTTTCCCGTTCACCACGCTCCATGTAGTCCCTGGCAAAAAAGTCGTTGATGACGCCGAAACGGAAGATGGCTACTCGTTTTTTCTGGAGGGGTGTTTCAGACCGGGGGGCCGGGCTAAGACAACGGCACCCTTGGGTAGGTGGCTCAGGGAGGGACAGGGCTCTCGCTTTGCGCCAACCGGCTTGCCGCGGCCAAGCCCCGGCCACTGAACCAATCGAAGGCCCCAAGCAGGTCGCCCGACCAGCTTGACCCCAGGTATAGGCTACCCTGCCGCAGCAGGCCCTTGAGCCAGTGGCGCTGGTGGGAGCGCGGCGGGCCAGGGTCCCATCTGCCCTGGGCCAGCTTATTGGAAAGGCCTTGCCGAATGGTCTCTGCCAGGGCCTGAAACCGGCTCCAGTAGCCCTACAGCAACCGGATCACCGGCAGGCAGTCAGGGCCAGCGGGAACGCCGAAGCCAAATCGTTGTAGGGGCTTCATCAAAATAGGCTGACACGAAGCCGTGCCCCCAAAGCCGGACGCTCCCACACCGAGGGCACCTCTCCGCTCGGAGCCAGGGGAGACGCCGCCCCAGCTCCATGATTTTTTTAACGCAGGCTGCAACGAAAAATACGATGGCAACCAGATGGCAGGGAGTTATTCCCGTCTCTCGGGGTCAGGGGCATTCCATCACCCTCGGCCACTTCCTCATTTCTGGATCCACATCCAAAGGTTAAAATAATAGGATAAAAGTCCCTACCTGGCCAAGCCAATTTAAAACATTCCCTTACTGCCCGATCAGAACAAAGCAAGAATCAACATGGAGCCTTGACACCGCCTTAACCCGCTTATACTCAGCCAAAGGGAATAGGCTCAGGCACAGGGTGGTGGTGGAGGAATCCAGGCTCAGAAGCTTGCTCTTGAATTTGAACTTACCCTTTTTCCTGCCCAAGGAGCCTTGGGCACGGAAGCGCTCCATGGCTTTGAAGAACAGGGCTCGGAACAAGGACGAGGGCCTGTGCTGGGCAGATCTCCATTAAGGAGTCAGCTCTGGCCAGATGACAGAAGAGCATGGCCACGGACTGGATCCAACAGGGACATCCCTTGGTCCTGTGACCTCGGCACCGTGCTCCTTGGCCAAGGCGGATAATTCAGTGCGGGGAAAGTGATGCAGCAGTTGACTGAACAGGCTGGCTATTCGTACCATGGCCTTGTCCTCTCTTGGTCGCGGTATTATTGACTTTTGGCATAACCACACTACCACGCTGGAATGAGGGCATCTCGCTTCGATCACTTAACCGGCTTTTGAGAATCTATCTTGGACAACACTGGTCCATGATCTATTTCATCGCCGCACCACTGGAGGAACTCATCAAATTCCACAGTTAACGACGAAGAACCATTATCGAGATAACGCTCTTGGGCAGCATCCTGGTGCGCCGCAACAAGGCCGGCCTGGACCAGAGCTATCAAGTGCTGGATCTGCGGGAACGCCCTCTGGGCGGCGGGTATCAGCGGCCGGCCCCTGCCGGTGCTACCCGGCCGCTACCTCTCGCAATTCCCCAACCAGGCTGAGGCACTGCCGGTGGAGGTCGTCGCCGGCCAAATGATCGCCTTGGATCTATCCAAGGGTGCAAGTGCGCATTGACAGAGGCGCGGCGGTTGGGGTAAGCTTCGTTCGCGTCCGCCCGCGTAATCCCAGACATTAAGGGAATGAAACCCTCTCCTGAAGGAGGAATTATGGCCGAGGACCTAGGAACCCGCCCCTGGTACGGCGATTGGCCCGTGGGTGTGCCCAAGATGATTGACATTCCCAATCTCAGCTTGGGGGATTTGCTACGCGACACCGCCCGACGCCTCCCCGACCAAAAAAGCTTGATCTTTCAGGATACGGTGATCACCTACCGTCAACTGGACGATCTGGTGGACCGCCTGGCCACCGCCTTTCACGAACTAGGACTGAAAAAGGGTGACGTGGTGGCCATGATGCTGCCTAACTCCCACCAATTCGTGGTCACCTTCTATGCCTGCCAACGCTTGGGGCTCACGGCCACGGCCATCAACCCCACCTACAAGCCGCTGGAGATCAAGCACCAGCTCAACGACTCGGAGGCCAAGGCCTTCGTGGTGTTGGATGTGGTCTATGCGGCCGCCGACAAGATAATGGGCCAAACCAAAATCAAGCACCTCATCGGTACCAATATCACGGATTTGATGGGCCTGAGCCTGGTCAAGAAGTCTCTGGGCACGCTGCTCAAGAAAATTCCCACAGCCCCCATGCCGGCCAACGCCCTCAAGTTCAGCGACCTGATCAAAACCGCCCCCAACGTGCCCCAGGTATCGGTGGACGCGGCCAATGACCTGGCGGTGCTGCAGTATACCGGCGGCACTACCGGCACCCCCAAGGGCGGCATGCTCACGGCCCGCAACTTGGTCGCCAACGCCCTTATGGGCAAGGCTTGGATTGGCTCGGACCTCCCCCCCGGCAGCGGCTACGTGGGTGTTCTGCCCCTGTTCCATATCTTCGCCATGACCTGCGTCATGAACGCGGCCGTGGCCACCGGCGGTTTTCAGCTTCTGTTCCCCCGGCCGCCGGAGTCCATGCTGGAGTGGGCGGCCCAAATCCAGAAATGGGGACAGGGCACCCAGCTGATCATGCCGGGTGTGGCAGTCCTGTTTAACAAGATCAGCCACACCGCAGGCCTGGAAAATTACGACCTCAGCTCCCTGATCAAGTGCATGTCCGGCGCCGGGCCTTTACCGCGCGAAGTGCAGCTAGCCTTCGAGAAGAAGACCGGGGCCCTGGTAGTGGAGGGCTACGGTCTCACCGAGTCCTCGCCGGTGGCCACGGCCAACCCCTTTAAGCTTCCCGAGGGGCAGGAGCGAGTCATGGGTTCCACCGGCATCCCCTTCCCCAATACCGACTGCAAGATTATGGACCTGGCAACCGGTGATAAGGAGATGCCCCTGGGTCCCGAGGGCATCGGCGAGCTGTGCGTCAAGGGCCCCCAGGTGATGATGGGCTACTACAACCGCCCCGAGGAGACCGCCCGCACCATCCGCGACGGCTGGCTCTACACCGGCGACATCGCCTACATGGACCAGCGCGGCTGGATCTTCATCATGGACCGGGCAAAGGACTTGGTGAAGCACAAGGGCTACAGCGTCTTCCCTAAAGAGGTGGAGGACTACTTGTTTTCCCACCCCGACATCCTGGAGGTGGCGGTGGTGGGCCTGCCCCACCCCAAGGTGGGCGAGATACTCAAGGCCTTCGTGGTACTCAAGCCCGACAGCGTGGGCAAGGTCACGGAAGCTGACATCATCGCCTGGTCCCAGGAGAATATGACTCACTACAAGGTACCCTCGGAGGTGGAGTTCCGCCAGGACCTGCCCAAAACCATGGTGGGCAAGGTACTGCGCCGGGTGCTCAAGGACGAGGAGCTTGGCAAGGCAAAACAGGCCTAGGCCTGGCCGCCCAGCGGCATCATTAGCTGCCCGAGCACCGGGGGGAGCCTTCTTCAGGAGCTCCCCCCGCCCATCAAGGGGCGACCCGCCCATGTCCATAACGCTTATTGGCTTGTATATCCACCTGCCCTTCTGCGCTGGCCGCTGCCCCTACTGCGACTTCTTTGCCCAGCCTCACGCGGCCGGCTCGACCCATGCCCTGATCCCGGCCATGCTGCGCCATCTGGAGATGATCGCCCCCCTGGCCGCGGGACGCCCCCTAGCCCATGTCTACCTGGGCGGCGGCACCCCCAGCCTTCTGCCCGCCAACAACATTGGCCAGCTCATCGCCGCCGCCAAAGGCCTGCTGGGCCTGGTCCCGGGCTGCGAGGTCTCCATGGAAGCCAACCCTGGCAGCTTAAGCCAGGGCAAGCTCGAGGCCCTCAAAGAGGCCGGGGTGAACCGCTTAAGCCTGGGCGCCCAGAGCTTTGACCCGCTGCTACTCAAGGCTCTAGGACGCCGTCATTCACCGGACGACACCCTCCGGGCTGTAGCCCAGGCCCGCGCAGCCGGCTTTAACAACCTGAGCCTGGACCTGATCTACGCCCTGCCCGGCCAGACCCCGCAATCATCCCGGGCCGATATTCTGGCCGCCCTCGACCTGGCCCCGGATCACCTTTCCCTCTACGAGTTGACCCTGAATCCGGCCACCCCTTTCGGCCGGACCTACCGCCAGGGTCGCCCCCCCCTGCCCAGCGAGAGGGATGTGCTGGCCATGGAGGACACGGCGCTGGCACTGCTGGAGGCCGCGGGGCTCTTGCGCTATGAAGTGAGCACCTTCGCGCGGCCTGGTTATGAATGCCGCCACAACCAGGACACCTGGCGGGGTGGGGACTACCTAGCCCTGGGGCCGGGGGGGCACGGCCACCTGGCCAACCGACGCTGGGCCTGGCCCTGCAACGTGGAGGTTTATGCGGCAGGGGTGGCGGCGGGGCGTCCGCCCCTGGAAATCAGCGAGGAGCTGACACCCGAGCAGCAAGCCCTGGAGCTGGTGATGCTGGGCCTGCGCACCACTGAAGGCGTGGACCTGGAGCGCCTGCAAGTCCTTCTAGACACAGACCCCCGCAATTTTTGGCCTGATCCGCTGGAGCAGCTTCTGGCCCAAGGCTGGGCCAAACTGGAATCACAGCGCCTGCGCCCTACCCCCCAGGGGTTAAGGATGGCCGACGCGGCGGCGGCGCTGTTCGTTGAGCAGCCACGCGAACTGCATTCCTATTCGTCGGCCTCTACAGCCGACCGCCCAGCCCCTATTCCTTGGCTAGCAACCAATCCGCCAAGCGCACCATCCACCCTCGCCGGCCGGCGCTGGCAATGACCTCCTCCAGCATAGCCCGGGCCAGGCGCAACCGCCCCTCCTCTGCGGGCAGCAAACAGCCCCGGGTATCGAGCAAGGCCCCCTCCAACAGACAGCGACGCCCCCAGATCAGCCCTGCCAGAACAAGCCACCACACCCGCTTTGCCCCGCGGTCTCGGCCGCCGATAGCAACGGCTGGCCAAAGGGATAGATAACCGGCGGCGTCACCACCGTACCGACGCAGGCGCATACCCCCAGGAGCAGGCTGGTTAGGAGCACCAAGCGGGCCAGCATCTTGTCTCCAGGCCCTTGACAAGGGGTCTTGGAAGCAGCGATGCAAGGGGCCCGCTGAAACGGGTCCTAACGTTTTGTTTTTAAATATCATGCTGTTGGGCCATGGAACCTGGGACAGTCCCCCGGCGGTGTCGGCAAGTCCGCGGGAGTTTTCGGCAACCGCGCTAGGGTTCATATGCCGGCGGAGAGGTTATCCATGTGTAAAATCTTGGATGAGACGCAGCTTGAGCGGCTACTTTTTCCACCTCCACCCTTGCCGTCTACGGGTTTTCGCCCGGAGCCTGACTATTCCCAGGTCCATCAAAAGCTGAAGCACAAGGGTATGACCCTAGCGCTGCTATGGGAAGAGTACAAAGCGGTACATGCCTTGGGCTACCAATACAGCTGATTTTGCGAGCGTTATCGGGAATGATCGGGCAAGCTGAGGCTGGTCATGCGCCAGGAGCACGGGCCGGCAAAAAGACGTTTATCGATTATGCCGGCCAGACCGTGAACGTGGTGATCCCCCTGACGAATGAGGTTAAGGCGCCCCATATCTTCGTGGCGGTTCTGGGCGCCAGCGACTACATTTTTGCCAAGGCCACATGGATCCAGGGTCTGCCCGATTGGATCGGCTCCCACCAGCAAGCCGTCCAGTTTTTTGGTGGGGTGACGGAGTTAATGGTGATCGACAACCTCAAGTCCGGGGTGAGCAAGATGTGCCGTTACGAGCCCGACATCAACCCGATCTAACAGAAGATGGCCGCCCACTACGGTACGGCGGTTTTGCCCGCCCGGGTACGAAAACCCCGTGACAAGGCCACGGCCGAGGTGGGGGTGCAACTGGTGGAGAGGTGGATACTGGCCATCTTGCGCAAGAAGCTCTTTTTTAGTTTGGCTGAGCTCAACCAGGCGATCCGTGGGCTTCTAGACCGGCTCAACAACCGGCCTTTCAAAAAGCTGCCCGGCAACCGGCGATCCATGTACGAGTCCCTGGACAAACCGGCGCTCAAGCCTCTGCCCGCCACGGCCTACCAGTATGCCCAATGGAAGAAGGCCAAGGTTCACAGCGACTACCACGTGGAGGTGGATCGCCACTACTACTCGGCCCCCCATAAATTGGTAGGCAAAAAGCTGGACATCCGCTACACGGAGCACACGGTGAATACTTCCATAAGGGCCAGCGGGTGACCAGCCACCGTCGCATCCTGGAGCAAAGCGGTTCCACCACCCTGACCGATGTTGATTCTTGCTTTGCTCTGATCGGGAAGTAAAAGAATTTTTCAGAGATTCTTCGTCATTAACCATGGAATTTAATAAGTTTCCTCAGTGGTGCGGCGATTAAATAGATCATGGTAATGGAGGTGAAGACATTACGGTAGCCTCTCGCTCTTGCCT
>CBCOTF020000088.1:0-2912 GCA_965112955.2 Desulfarculales bacterium | reverse complement strand
AGATGCCCGTGCTGGCTGCGGCCCGCATCATCGGGGTCAGCAACATGCGACTTTGTTTGGTGATCCAAGTATACGTGCCCCAGGCCCTGTCCAAAATAGACCTGGGCGGGGTTAAGGCTGTGGCTTTGGACCAAATCGCCTCCAAGCGGGGCCACAACTACGTCACCGTTTTCATCGACTTAGGCCGCAAGCAAAAGCCGGTCATCTTCGTTACCCCCGGCAAGGGCAAGGGCAAGGGCTGTCTGGTTTTGTTCCGCCGTTTCTTGCGTGAGCATGGCGTCGGTCATAACAATCTCGCCGAGGTGGTCTGCGACATGTCGCCAGCCTCCCTGACCGTCATCGGCGAAAGCCTTCCCAAGGCCGGGGCTAAGGAGCGTAACCTGCTCAAGGTCACCCATTGTGGGCCCTGCTCAAGGCCGCTAACGGCGGCAGGCTAACCGAAAAGCAGCAGCAGGCCCTGACCAAACTGGAAACCGGCGGCTTCTCTGTCGCTACCACCTGGCGGCTTAAGGAGATACTGCGCTGGATCAAAAGAGCCACCTCTGTACAAGCCGCCCAGTGGCGCGTCACCCACTTCACCAGTCATGCTCTGCAGAGGGCATAACGCCTGACACCAAAATCCTGGCTCCGGTCCTCGAGGCGCTTATGGCTCTAGAAGAGTATGCCACCTGATCTTAAGCCGCTGGACCTTCAACCATCCCAACGCCCGCCTGGAGAGGTTTAACGGCATGTTCCAGACCGCCAGGGCAAGAACCAGAGGCTACCATAATATCTTTAACTTCATGACCATGAGCTACTTCATCACCGCCTCATTGGGGGAACTGATCAAATTCCACAGTTAACGACGAAGAACCCATTAAAAGGACCTTCTTGGTGTAGAGGCGGGGTTTATCTCCACCTTATCTTATCGGCAGAGTCAAAAGGCCCCAACAGGAGCTGCCGACGCCGGCCAACTGTACAGCCCCAACCGACCTATTTATGCCCGCCCGGGCACCGGGCCTAGACCTTGCGCACCAGGCCTACCATCACGCCTAGGACGCGCAGTTTGTCTTCAAGTCTTACTGTTATGGTCTTGACCCTGGGGTTGGCCGCCCGCAGCTCCACCCCATCCGCCGCAGGGTGAAAATGTTTGAGAGTTACCTCGTCATCCCAGAGCACCGCCACCACATCTCCAGCCAGGGCGTCGGGCTGGGAACGCATAATCACCATATCGCCCTCCTGGATGTGATCGCCGACCATGGAGTCGCCACGCACGCTGAGCGCGAAAAAACTGCCGTGGCCGAAAAAGGCCGGGTCCAGGTCCAGGTACTCATCCGCCTCCTCCACAGTCAGCATGGGTTGGCCAGCGGCGATGCGTCCCAAAAGGGGGATGGTCTTGGCCTGGCCCACCACGTTGATGGCCCGGGGCAGGCCGGGGGCCGACCGCAGGGCACCCTTTTTTTGCAGGGCTCTCATGTGATCGTGGGCAGCGCGTGGCGAACGAAAACCGAATTGAGCCGCCACCTCGCGCACCGTAGGGGGATACCCCTGGCGCGTTAGGAAGCTATTTATGAACTCAAGCACTTGCGTCTGACGATCCGTCAGATCCCGGGTCATGGCTGCCTCCTTAAGAAAAAATTGACACCTGGCATCCCGGCGGCTACGCCAGGGCCGAGCTTATCAGAGGTCATGCTATATTTAAGTTTAGGCTTAGATCAAGGGCAATTTTATCCTTGAGGACCGGCTAGCCAGGCTACCGCAGGGCCGCTGACAGGCCGGTGGCTCAGCACGGCGCTGAGGCGCCGGGCGCAGCCTAGCACCGGCCCGCGCAGGCACTGAAATAGGGCACACCCACCTTGGCGGGGCTTGACTAGAGCCACGTTCACCGCTGCTTTCACCCGGTCATCCTGGTCCCAGTCTGGAGCGGCCATGGTAAATAATTCGGACAGATAGTCGCCATCGTTGATGGCGTAACCCTGGATGCGCACCTCTTCCATGGCAGCCTCCAAGTCTATTTGGCGGCTGTGCGCAGCCAGGGGACGGCCTGTTAGTCGCTCAGGAGACTGGTCAAGGCCTGTCGGCGCTTGGCTGGGGGCAGGTTGACCAAGAGCACCAGCCTCGACGAGGAATTGTAGGATGACAGGCGGTTGCCCACGTTTAGGTTAAAGCTCAAGACTTCCTGGCGGCGGCAGCGGGCCACATACATCACCTCCAGGCCGCCCTTTTCCAGGATGCAGAGGTTAACGGTTGCTCCACTTTCTGAAGGAAGGCTTCCAGGAAGGGCTGGGGCTGCCTCGCGCACCTCCAGGCCATCCAAGACCGAGAAGCCCAGATCCAACATCGCCGGACCCAGGCAGTAGGCCTCGCTTCTGACCGGCTGCTGCACATAATCCTGGGTAAAGCACCCGGCGCCTGCCCCGCGCGGGGCATTCGCCTGCTCTGCTAAGGGTGGGAATCCAGGCCGGGCCAGTGTTTCTTGGCGATTTTGGACAGCATCAAAAACAGCACTTCCGGCTACTGATCCAGGTAAATCAGGAAGCGGGGCCGCAGCAAGAGGGCTCGCCCCACCAGGGAGGGATCATGGTAAGGCAGCACCACGGTGCTCTCCCGGCAGTGGGCGGCCAGGCGCTGGCTAAAGCTGTCCAATTCATTATAAAAGCGTACGCTTTCGGCCGATACCTGACCATCGACCAACACGTGGAAGGGGTGGCCTGGTCGGTCGAGGGGGGAAATATATTAGCAGATGTGTTATTTTTCGGCAAGGTTGTCTAAGATAGGTTCTCAAAAATCGACTAAGTGATCGAAGCGAGATTATTTTATTCCAGCGTAGTCGTGTGATTTTGCTAAAAGCCAACAATACCGCGACTAAGAGAGGGCAAGGCCATGGTACGAGTAGCCAGCCTGTTCAGTCAACTGCGGCATCACTTCCCCCG
>CBCOTF020000087.1:0-4986 GCA_965112955.2 Desulfarculales bacterium | reverse complement strand
GAAGGGTATCGCCTTTGAAGCCGGGGAGAAACTGGGACCTGACGATGGGGAAGAAGATAATGATAAGGTCCGATTATCACGGCCCAGCTCCTTCTAGCCCCAGAACGCTAGGATATAAGGCAGGCTAGCCTCCCGCTACCGACCGGTCAAGCGGGCCGAGGGCCTTGGCTGCCATAAACGGGTCAGGTATGGGTTGCCCCCCGCCGAGCTTAAACTGGTCGGGGGGCCTGTCGCCTGGACCGGAGCCGGCGGCTCCGATTGCGGGCGTGTGGATAGGCGCCTTCCAGGATGCCGATAGCGCGCTGATAGGGCTCGTGCAAACTTGATCTGTTTGTGTTAAGCTATTATTTTTAAATCTGGGCAGCTCCCTAGCCAAACACTATCCCAAAGCGAGGAATACGCTCATGATCCCCCGTTTCAGCATGGGAGGCATCCGCCGCACCGTCTTCGGCCAGGGCAGCGCCGCCAGCCTGGGCGAGGAGGTGCGCCTGTTGGAGGCCAAGCGGGCCCTGATTGTGATGGACCCCCAGGTGCTGGCGGCCGGCGTGGTCCAAGTAGCCCTGGACAGCCTCAAGAAGGCTGGGGTGGCCTACCATATATTCGACAAACTAACCCGCGAGCCCGAGCCGGCCGAGGCCGACGCCGCCGCCCAGGCGGGCAAGGAGTTCAAAGCCCAGGCCGTGGTGGGCATCGGCGGCGGCAGCGCGCTCGACTTGGCCAAGGCCGCCGGAGTGCTCATGACCAACCCCGGCCAGGCCACCGACTTCGTAGGCCTGGAGCTGGTCAAGTCTCCGGGCAAGCCAGTGATCTGCCTGCCTACCACCGCCGGCACCGGCAGCGAGGTCACCTTCACCGCCGTCTTCACCCGGCGCTCGGACAAATTCAAGGGGGGCATCAACGGCCGGCTGCTCTACCCCCACACCGCCATCCTGGACCCCCTGCTCACCGTGAGCTGCCCGGCCTACATCACGGCCATCGTGGGCATGGACGCGCTGACCCACGCCATGGAGGCCTTCACCAGCCGCGCGGCCACCCCCTTGAGCGACCTGAACGCGCTGAAGGCCATCGAGTTGATCGGCGAGAACCTACGCCAAGCCGTGGCCCACGGCGAGAACCTCATGGCCCGCGAAAGTATGCTCCTGAGCTCCTACCTGGCTGGCCTGGCCTTGGCGCAAGCCGGGGTGGGGGCGGTGCACGCCATGGCCTACCCCCTGGGGGCCTTGTACGACATCCCCCACGGCGAGGCCAACGCTACCCTGCTGCCTTATGTGCTGCGTTATAACCTCATAGCCTGCCCCGAGCGCTTCGCCACCATGGCCTACGCTTTAGCTGAGCTGCCCGACGACCTCAGCATCCGCGAAGTTGCCGAGGCCTGCGTGCAGGAAGTCTTTGAACTGTCTTACGATATCGGCATCCCGCCCAACCTGAGCGCCCTGGAGGTACCAGAAGCCGAGGTGCCGGAGATGGCGCAAAAGGCCATGACCGTGGCCCGGCCCATCACCAACAACCCGCGTAAGGTGACCGCAGCCGACCTAGAGGGCATCTATCATTCGGCCTTCGAGGGCGATTAGGCCCTCATAAAAAGCTTTAACGATCAACCAGCCGGTCTCACCCCAGGGGCCAGCACCTTATTTAGGGAGATGAGCCATGCCTGATTTAGGGAGATGAGCCATGCCTGGCTTCGAGTGGCTAGACAACAAAGAATCCAAGGCCTTGATGGAGGTTATGAACCGGGGCATCCTCTTCCGCTACGACATGCCCGGCGGACGAGGCCAGCACGTGGATGAGTTCGAGAAAGCCTTCGCCCGCTTTTGCGGCTCGCGCTTTGCCCTGGCAGTTAGTAGCGGCACCGCGGCGGTGAAGGTGGGGCTGGTGGGGCTGAGCATCGGCCCCGGCGACGAGGTGATCGTGCCCGGCTTCACCTTCGTGGCCACCTGGGAAGCGATCTTCGACTGCGGGGCTACTCCGATATTCTGCGAGATCGATCAAACCCTGTGCCTGGATTCGGCTGACCTGGAGAAGAAGATCACCCCAAAAACCCGCTGTATAGTGGCCGTACACATGCTGGGCGCCCAGGCACGCATAAACGAAATCAAGGCCGTGGCCGACCGTCACAAAATCCCCGTGCTGGAGGACACCGCCCAGGCTACCGGCTGTACTCTGGGTGACAAGTACGTGGGCACCTTCGGGGCCTGCGGCACCTTCAGCTTTGATGCCGTCAAGACCCTAACCACCGGTGAGGGCGGCATGGTTATCACCGATGACGAATCCCTGTACCAGACCATCTGCGAATACTCCGACCACGGCCATGACCACAAGCCCGTGGGACGCGGCAACGAGGGCCGGCGCTTTTTCGGCTTCAACTACCGCATGATGGAGTTGCAGGGCGCCCTGGGCCTGGCCCAGCTGGCCAAGCTGCCCAAGATGTTGGAGCGCATGCGCTCGCACAAGGCCGCCCTCAAGGAAGCTCTGGCGCGGGTGCCAGGGCTCACCTTCCGCGAATTGCCCGACCAGGCCGGCGACTCGGCCACCTTCCTGAGCTGGTTCATGCCCCAGGCCGACCAGGCCAAAACCATGGCCGGCATTCTGGCCAAAAACGGAACCGGCGCCGTGTCCTGGGGCATTAACACTTGGCACGCCTATCCCCACTGGGAGCATCTGCACGACGGATCCACCCCCTGCAAGAACGGCTGGCCCTTCAAGCGCCCAGGAGGCGACCTAGCCTACGGCCCCCAGGACCTGCCGGCCACCAGCGAGATATTGTCCCGCTGCTTGTCCTGGCAAATCATGCTTAACTGGGATGAAGCCGAGCTGCAAAAGCGCACCACGGTGATCAACCACGTGGTGGGTGCCTTCTAGCCATGGGACTCTACGTCATCATACCGGCACGCTACGACTCCACGCGCTTTCCCGGCAAACCCCTGGTGTAATCAACGGACGACCCTGATCCAGCAGTCATGGAGCGGGCCGGCCGGCCCCCGGTGTAGTCGAGGTGGCTGTGGTGGTCACCTCTTCGACGAGCAGGCCTTTGGCGGACGGGCGGTTATGACCTCCAGCCAACTGCGCACCGGCAGCGACCGCGTGGCCGCAGCGGCCACGGCCATAGGTCTGGCCAGTGGTGACCTGGTGGTCAATGTGCAGGGCGACCAGCCACTGTTGCCGCCGGAGGTGATCAACCTGACCGCGGCCCCGCTGCTGGACGATCTCAGCCTAGGCATGGCTACCCCGGTGGTACCCATCACCCGGCCGGAGGAGGTCACCGACCCCAACCACGTCAAGGTGGTGCTTAACCAAGCCGGCAACGCCCTGTACTTCTCGCGTCAGCCCATACCCCACCCCCGCGACGGCGCGCCGGTGACTTTTCTCAAACACCTGGGGGTTTACGTGTTTCGCAAGTCCTTCTTGGACACCTTTATCGCCTTGCCCAGCGGCACCCTGGAGGAGCTGGAAAAGCTGGAGCAGCTCAGGGTGCTGGAGGCGGGCTTGAGGATACGCTGCGTCATCACCCAGTACGACTCGCCGGAGGTGGACCGCCCCGAGGACGCCTTGAGGGTGGCCCAGATACTACAGAAGGCCGGCCAGGACTAGTGATAGATACCCCACAAACAAACTGCGTTTGCTTAGAGTCCCCCGAAGAGAGGCCGACCTCGGAGGCATAGACCATGTTCAGCCAGGCCGGCCGCCCCGCGTTTTTTGGAGCTGGACCGGCCTGACTATTTTATGGGCTGGCCGCCGTCAGCCTGCTGATATCCGCCTTCAATCTGCGCGCCCGCCTGCAAGGAGGCACCAGTGCCCAGCCTCCGGCGGGGCATCCTTGGCTCTTATCATTGAGCTATAGCCCCTCCGCCCAGGGGGGCTTGGGATGCGCCTGTTGCGTCGCCTTGGCGCGTGGCTCGTTACTGGCCCTCGGCAGCCTGTTGTTGTGGAATCTGCACCGTTACCTCCTGCCCTTCTGTTGTTGTGGAACCTGCACCGTTACCTCCTGCCCTTTTTGCGCGGATTGGCCTATGAAGTCTACGCCATGGCCCTGAATCTGGCCGGCGGGCTACTGCTCTTGACGCTGTTGAGGCTCATGGCCCAGCGTCTGCGGACGCGCGAGGGGGGGGTACCGAATCCCGGCTGGGGTTGGCCCGGCTCTTCTGAATGGCCATAACCGACTTTTTCACCGAGTATGCGCGCCTGGCCGCCACCCAGCCCGACTAAGCCTGGGCTGAATTCCTGGGCTGACTGCTGGTGTTCCTGTAGTCCACTTGGGGCGGCCCCTCCGACAAATGGCTCATGATCACCTGGTGGATGCACACCCTACCGGTCCTCTTGCTCATCGCCCTGGCGCCCCGCTGGTGCCCCAGACCGTCAAGTCCTCCGTCACTCTCCACAATCATCGCCGTACTCGCTACTTAATTATGATTCTCCGTCATTAACTGTAGAATTTGATGAGTGCCTCCAGTGGTGCGGCGATGAAATAGGTCATGGTCATGAAGGTGAAAACGTTACGGTAGCCTCTGGCTCTTGCCATGACGGCCTGTAAGATGCCGTTAAGCCCCTCCAGGCGGGCGTTGGGATGGTTGGAGGTCCAACGGCTTAGGATCAAGTGAGCAAGCTCTTCCAGAGTCATAAACACCTTAAGGACCGGGGCCAGGGTTTTGGTGTAAGGCGCTCTGCACTGCAGGGCATGGTGGATGAAGTGGGTGACGCAACACTGGATGGCCCGTACAGAGGTGACCTTTCTGATCCAGCGCAGCATTTTCTTGAGCCGCCAGGCGGTGGCGGTTGCGAAGCCGCCGATTTCCAATTCGATCAGGGCCTGCTGCTGCTTTTCGGTTAGTCTGCCGCCGTCAGCGGCCTTTAGCACGGCTCAGCGGGTGGCCTTGGACAAAATTACGCTCCTTAGCCTCGGCCTGTCAGATATCGTCCACAGCGGCGGTGAAGAATTGAACTACATGGAACCAATTCACGGTGACGTTGGTGCTGGGGAAGCTTGCGCCG
>CBCOTF020000086.1:0-1707 GCA_965112955.2 Desulfarculales bacterium | reverse complement strand
GTGGACACCACCAGCTTCTCCAGGGCCGTCCTCACCAAGCTCATCAGAAAACAGGTTCTGGAGATCGCCCAGACCGCAAGAAGCAATCCGTCCTCATCATCGATAAAGCCTCCCTTCAAGTCCTGGCCGCGTTGCACACCATCACTCAATTTCAGGGAGGCTCCAAGCCAATTCTGCCCATCATCCTGGCCGGCCAGAACAACCTCGCCGACCTTCTCATATACAGAACCTCCCTGCCCCTGGCCTCCAGGGTTGTGGCCAGAAGCCATCTGGCCAGCGCCTCCCTCCAGGATATGCAGGCCTGCCTTCTGCACCCCATCTCAAAATCGCAGGCGTCAAACAGAACCTCTTTTCTGATCAGGCCGTCACCGCCATACAGCAGGGCTCCGGCGGCCTCTTTCGAAGGACCAACCACCTGGCCCGAGGCGTGATCATAGCTGCCGTCGAAGAGCAGACCCAGGTCGTCTCCCCGGAGCACGTCCGCATCGCCGCAACAAAATTGATCAAATCAAATGAAAAAGAAGGATCAGATCAATCCAGGATAATCAGAGAATTTTCGTCAAATTAATTCGAAAAACAACATGCGGCGAGTGCTGTTACAACGCCGGCACTGTGCCCACCCCGCCCGAGGGTGTCGACTATTATCCGCCCTATTGATATCATGTCCTTGCCGGGGGCCCCCTGCACTCCTATCCATTTTGCCCTTTCCTGTTCTAGGCCCAGGGCCTGGCCATGTTCTTTTGCGCCCTGCACCCCATGAAACCTCTGGCCCACCGCCAGTTCGACCAAAAGGACTACCGCCGGGGCCGGCTCTACCGCAGCTACGACCTGCCTTCATAACCTCCACCGGCGCCAAGGTCGGTAAACCGCGGTAAGGGATTGCACGACGGGGCCTGTCGTGATTATAATCACCCCATGCAACGCCTAATACATATGCTGGCAGGAAGCCTGCTGCTGGTCTTGACCCTGGGCCTGGCGGCATGCGGCGGTGACAAGCAGCCGGCTCTAGACGACCAGATGCTGGCCCGGGATTGCCTGTGGGTGCTTTGGATCAAGGACCCGGCCCAGGCCAAGGAAGCCGCCGCCCAAATCAACCGGGGCCGCAGCATGACCTTGGTGGCCCGGGAGTTGGTGCGTCAAGGGCCGGACAAGGCCACACTGGACACCGGTTGCCAGACCATCTTAGATTTGCCCCTGATCGTGGTGGAGAGAGCCCGGCCTCTGGCTCTGGGCCAGGTGAGTCAGCCCTTTGAGCTGCGCGGCGGTATGGCCATGGTCATGCGCGGCACCGATCGCCACCGACTGCAAAGCCTCGCGCTCTTTGCCAAGAAGCACTACCAGGAGGCCCAGGAGGAGGCGTTGCAGGACTTAGCACTCAACCCGGCCAGCACCCAATCTTGGCTACTGCTGGGCCAGAGCCGCGCCGCCATGGGCGACCAACCCGGCGCCCTGAAAGCCTACAACCAGGGTCTATATGATCGATTACCGCGACGCTGGGCTGCAAAAGACCAAGGCCGAGCTGGCCCAGGCACAGCCTCAGAGAAGCCAGACCCCCACGCCGCCGACGCCGAAAGCCCGGACCAGACCGGTGCCTCAAACGCCAGTGCCGCCCCCTCGCCGCTGGCGCCCCAGGCCTCGCCAACCAACCCATCCCCCTTGGCCTCTTGCAGCTTACCCAAGAGCAGCCACGCCGGGGCTAATTTGGGG
>CBCOTF020000085.1:0-5161 GCA_965112955.2 Desulfarculales bacterium | reverse complement strand
CATGCCCAGCTTTGTCCTGCTCACCGAGGCCAAGGTGGCCGATGTCACCGTGCCCAGGGGGTGGCCCTAAATCCTGGCTCCATCCTGGTGATGGCCAATCGGCCAGGGCTTAAGGCCCAAAACGTCTTGGCCGATCAAACCATATTCCTTACCGGTAGCCTGACCGGTTGTCCTTACCCCCTGCGTCACCTGATGGTGTGAGACGAGAAGAATCAAAAGCAGGGCGTGTTCTTGACCAACCACCACAAGCTGACGGCCTCCATCGTGGCTGATATCTATAAGGACCGCTGGAAAATCGAGCTGTTATTCAAGGTGTTTAAGCAAAATCTTAAAGTAAAAACTTTCGTGGGCGCCAGCAGTAACGACTTGGAAATCCAGATTTGGACAGCCTTGATCGCCCTGCTCTTGTTCAAGGGGGCTTCACCATTTTTTCCTGGCTGCATGGTCGCTGTCCAACCTGGCCGTCATGATGCGCCTAAATCTCTTCATATACAGGGGTTGCTTGGTTCCAACACCCCTATCCACCCCGCCCCTCATGCCCAAACAGGTCCACTTACCGTTCTTGCCCCCAACGAGACGGGCAATCGCCAGTGAAACAAAAAACCAACACAAAAACGGTGCGGCCCTAAAAACTGTAAATTTATATTAACCGTTTTTATAAGATCATTTAACCGCTACGCTTGCCTTGGACAGCACTGACCTAGGACCATGACCTGGCACCAGCATCCTAGCGTCGGTGAACAAAAATGAAGCATGCTGCTTGATCCTTTGTGCTCGGCATGGCCTTGGCCCTGGCGCCTGCGCTGAAGGCATCTAGCCCAAGAGCATTCGCGCCGTGGGTAGCGCTATCTGGGACATGGGCGAGGCTCAAAGGTTGTATCGCTCCGGCTAGCACTTGCTGCGCGGGGGGCGTTACCGCAAAGCCCTGATCGCCTTTTACTCAGCCGAATAAAAGGCCTACACCGACGACCTGCCGCCAGGGCGCCCGTACCCGCCGCCTGTGGCTGCAAGAGGTGGTGGCGACCTACGAAGACGGCCGCCCCCCCCCGCCACCGGTGATGCTGGTGCAGGAGCTGCACACCCATGTCATCGCCGGCTAAATTGTCGTGGGAGAGGCTCCTGCGGGCTAGCCGGGGACGGCATCCAAACGCGCCGTCATGGCCGCCATTTCGCGGCAGTCATCTTGGTACTTGTCGTGCAGGTCGTCGAAGGCCACCGGTACCGCCTCCCGGAAGTGGCTGAGCAGATGCAGCATGATCTCGCGCATCTGGGGATGGGACGCCCGTGAGCAGCGTAGGTTAAGCACGTGCCGCCATTCCCGCAAGTTGGCGGTCATGACTATTTCGGTCTTGAGGCTGTTGGGCAGCACGCTGCGGGCCTCCTGGGGCTTGGCCCCCTGGTTTAAGAGTTCCAGGTAGGCGGCCTCGGCCTGACGCATGGAGCCCAGCCAAAGTTCATAGGCGGGGGTGCCCGGAGCCCAGAATAGCGGTCGGATGACCGTGATCTCCCCGCCGAATTTGTTCTGGCTGTAGTTGGCGTAGCGGGTGGATTCCTGGCTGAAGGCGGCCAGGCGGTGGCGTACCAACTCGTGGGTCACACCGCGATCGCAGACGAAGCGCACGCTGATGCTGGCGTGCTCGATGACGCTGTGGTGGCCTGAGGCGATGATCTGCCGCACGAAGCCCCGTGCCGATTCCGCGGTGATGCGCTCCTCGGACTTGTAACAGGTTCGCCCCGCCAACTCCAGGTTGGCCAGCATGGTCGGCCCCGGGGGCAGAAAGAGAATTTCGTGGCTGGGAGGGGTAATTTTCACGCCCGCTTCTTTTGGGCTAGCCGTTGCGGGTCCTGAGGTACTTGTCGGTGTAGAGGGCCGCTCACCTTCTTCAACAGTGCCTGCATGGGTTCCCAGGCAACGCCCACGGCCTTCTCGGCGTGTTGCACCAACAGCACCTGCAGACGCAGATCGCCGCGCATTTTTGGCGCCAAGGCCTGCCCCCGCTGATGACGCGAAGCCTGGACCTGGGCCGGGGTCAGCACCCCCGCCAGGGCCGGGACGGCGGAGGCGGGGATGGCGGGGGCCTGGGCGGTGCGCGGGACCCCTGGGGAGACATCGGGAGCCACGGCCGAGGCCGGAATGCGAAAGCCCACCGGAGGCACCACCACGGTGGGCACCTGCGCCGCCTGCTGGGTAGCGGTTACTGGCTGGCCGGGGTTGACCACCCTAAGGGCCAAGATTATCAACCGCTCGGCGATATGCGCCTCCACCTGGTGGCGGGGCACCTGGGAGTCATCGAAAAGCTCCTCGGCCCTGGCTTCACTAATGGTCTGCGCGACCGGTATGGCCTTTGCGTCAGGCAGTCCCAGCCAGCGCGTCCGCAGATCGTTGACAATGCCAGCCCTGGCCTTGGCGTCCAGATAGCCGTTGCGCAGGACTTTGCCCTCATCCTCGAGGAGGGTCAGCGGGGCGTCCAGCAGGGGCAGCAAACCCTCCATCTCGGTCGCCACCTGATTCAAGGGCGCACCGGTTTTTAGCATGGACTCCGCCGCCGCCAGGCGACGAATCTGGGGCAGGTACCACCATAGGGGGTCGCTGGCCATGTCTGGGCAATGCCAAACCCTCTATCTCGGTCGCCACCTGATTCAAGGCGCGGTTTAGCATGTCCGCGCGCCAGGCGGCGAATCTGGGGCAGTACCACCATGGGGGTCGTAGCCATTGTCTGGGCCAATTTGGTTAGGGCCCTACGCTCCTCTCCTCGGCTCAGGGCCACACCGTGGGAGGCGGCGTCGTTGATGGTTTCAAGTACGTGCGTTCGTTGACCTGTTCCAACTCCTCCTGAACGCTGTATTCCTTTTCCATCAGGGCCAACGTCCCCTCGCCATAGGTCACCTTGACCGATCAAGGTGCCCATACGGTTGCTGGGCAAAATAGCTGCCCAGGTCCACCGCCCCTTGCTGTAGACGACGCGCCGGTGAAGACCGGCAGAGCCACCCCGTCCAACAGCAGGTGCGGAACCGCCCAGGCATTGGTGCCCAGCTTGTTGAGTCTGAAGGTTGTGACTTTCATTTGCAGACTGGCCCCGATACTTCGGGCCCGGGGGTCCGACGGCGCGGGCAAGGTGGTGAAGAGTTCGCTTTCCACCAGACCCCCGCGAAGGTGCTCGGTGATATCGGGTACGAACAGACGGACGTCGGGGATGGGGGTGTCCTGACCGCTGACGCTCCATGTGCGCCGGTCCACAACCGGCGGCATGATCGCGCGCTCAGGCCGGCCTTGACTGGAGGCATGGGGGCGTGGGCACGCTCCTTGGCGGTGACCGTGGTGTAGGCGCAACCGCCGGCCGCCAGCAGGGCGACCGCCAGCAGGCACAGACGCGAGGCAAAAGGCGGCTTCACCATCTCCTCCCAGGCGATATTGGACTTTGCCTGAGGCTATTCTTACTTGTGCTGCCTTGTCAAACGATTAGGCCGCTCCAGCCCCGGCGAGGCCGGTCTGCGGCCTTGCTGGCTAGGTATCCTGCCCAGGGGGCCGGGGAATTGAGGTCCCCTGGACAGAAGCTAAGATCAGAAAGGCTTGGCCAGGAGCGCGGTGTCGCCCAGTTCCTTCTCTATGCGCAGCAGGCGGTTATACTTGCAGATGCGCTCGCTGCGGCATAGGGAGCCGGTCTTGATTTGCCCCGAGCCCACGGCGACGGCTAGGTCGGCGATGAAGGTGTCCTCGGTCTCACCGGAACGGTGGCTCACCACCTGGGTGTAGGAGTTGCGCCGAGCCAGGTCGATGCAGGCCAGGGTCTCGGTGACGCTGCCAATCTGATTGAGCTTGATGAGAATGGAGTTGGCGGCACCTTCCTCGATGCCCCGGTTCAGGCGCTCGGTGTTGGTCACGAACAGGTCGTCGCCCACCAATTGGATGCGGCCGCCCAGCTTTTCGGTGAGCACCTGCCAGCCATGCCAGTCGTCCTCGGCCAGGCCGTCTTCGATGCTGACGATGGGGTACTTGTCCACCCAGGAGGTGTAGTAGTCCACCATCTCGGCTGACGAGTGCCGGCTGTTATCGGACTTGTGAAAGACGTAGGTGCCGTCCTTGTAAAATTCGGTGGCCGCGCAATCCAGCGCCAAGGCCACCTGCTCGCCAGGCACGTAGCCGGCCTTCTCGATGGCCGTGAGGATCACCTGTATGGCTTCGTCGTTGCCCTTGAGGTTGGGGGCGAAGCCGCCCTCGTCGCCCACGCTGGTGACCAGGCCACGCCCGGAGAGCACCTTCTTCAGGGTGTGGAAGACCTCGGCGCCCATGCGCAAGGCCTCGGCGAAGGTGTCGGCGCCCACGGGCACGATCATGAACTCCTGGATGTCCACGTTGTTGGGGGCGTGGGAGCCGCCGTTCAAGATGTTCATCATGGGCATGGGCAGCATCCGGGCATAGGCCCCCCCCAGGTAGCGGAACAAGGGAACCATCAGGGCGCTGGCCGCCGCGCGGGCGGTAGCCATGCTCACGCCCAGGACGGCGTTAGCCCCCAGCTTGGCTTTATTGGGCGTGCCGTCCAGGTCGATCATGGTCTGGTCCACCAGCACCTGATCCAGCCCATCCATGCCGGTCAGCTCCGGGGCGATGACCTCCTCGATGTTGAGTATGGCCTTCCGCACGCCCTTGCCCATGTAGCGGGATTTGTCGCCGTCGCGCAACTCTAGGGCCTCGTGCTCGCCGGTGCTGGCGCCCGAAGGCACTGCGGCGCTGCCGATGGAGCCGTCCTCCAGCGAAATCTCGCACTCAACCGTGGGATTGCCCCGGGAGTCCAAAATTTCGCGGGCTACGATTTGATCAATTTCTATCATGGGTTATTCCCCTTTTTATTGTTGATGAGTCATTTCAATCTTTACAGATTAACGCCGGGGCGGCCTGGTGTCAAGGCCGTGAGGACAGCCCGGATGCCGGCCCCGCAGAGGTGCCGGCCGGCCGGCACGCTTGCATCAGGAGCAGTCCTATCCATTGATGTATCTATTATTGTTGCTGATTTGGTGGATACCCTGGGGCGGGGAGCCATGGATCTGTTCAGTATAACAATGCTCGGGAAGAAGAAGCGAGCTTTGGGGCTGCCCAGCCAGGCGGTGCTACGTCAGGCCTGCCTGCACCCCGGTCGTCCGGTGGAACTGGTGCTGGCCACCG
>CBCOTF020000084.1:0-7406 GCA_965112955.2 Desulfarculales bacterium | reverse complement strand
ACCGGTTGTTGAGCCGGTCTAGAAATCCACGGATCGCCTAGTTGAGCTCAGCCAGGCTGAAGAAGGTCCTCTTGCGCAGGGCAATTAGGATACCATCTCTCCATCAGTTGCACCCCCACCTCGGCCTTGGCTTTGTTACGGGGTTTTCGTACCCGGGCTTGCAAAATTGCCGCGCCATAATGGACGGCCATCTCCTGGTAGGTCGGGTTGATGCCGAGCTCGTAGCGGTAAGCCAAGCCTTACGCACCCCGGACTTGAGGTTGTCGATCACCATCAACTCCGTCACCCCGCCAAAAAACTGGAAGGACCGCTGGTGGAAGCCGATCCAGTCGGGCAGACCCTGGGTCCACGTAGCCTCGACAAAAGTCGAGCCGCTGGCACCCAGAACCACCACGAAGATCTGGGCCGCCCTAACCTCACCCGTCAAGGGGACCACCACGTTCACGGTCTGGACGGCATAATCGATAAACGTCTTCTCGCCGGCCCGGTGCTCCTGGCGTATGATCAGTCCCAGCTTGCCCGACTATTCCCGATAACGCTCGCAAATACAGCTGTATTGTGGTAGCCCAAGGCATGGACCGCCTTGCACTCCTCCCACAGCAGCGCCAGGGTCATACCCTTGCGCCTCAGCTCTTGCATGGATAACCGCCCGCCGGCATATGCGCCCTTAGTGTTGGGAATGCGCAATATATCCAATCAGGTGTTATCCAGCGTCGCCTACTACCTCAATTGGCCCACATCCCATGGAATGGGGGCCCACATCGTGTCGAATCACTGACCAGCTTGAAACGGAATCCGCACCTTGAGAGCTTTGTCGCCCTTTCGGCGGTAGCGTCGCTGAGTACGCCGAGGGTATTAGTCATCATCACCCACCCCCAGGACACGCCCGGCGTCCAGGTCTAGGTTGTCGTAGCCCACGGCGTAGCTCGCCACCACGTGCACCTGGAGCCGCGTTAGCAAAAACTAGCGGTCAATAAGCTCAGCCAGAGTGCAGATCAGCATCCGGTAAATCACGGAGAAGCTCCAATAGCTCCGCGCGGGTTAGCCCCTGGTCCAAGGGGAAAACAACTAACTCAGCTACTTGGGCCAGCAGGTCCAGACCGGCCTGGGGTAGGCGGCGGGTCACGCAGATTTTTCCATCCTGCAACTATCTCATAGTTAGCTTGGTTAACGGGTAGTGTCGGCCCATCGGGGCAGCCGCGTTTCTCCCAGTAGCCCTGATAGGGCTGATCGCTCAGTTACACGGCTTTGATCCACTTGACTCACTTGTAGCCCAGCTTGTGCTCGGCCACCACCTGCAAGGGGAATTCACGCCGGGCGTCCTGGGGTAGCCTGTTGACCTCAACAGCCAAGATCACCTGGGCTTTTTTCAAGAACTCTAGGGGAAGGGCCGAGCTGTAGCCGTCCACGGCGCGAAAGATCACCGTGCTGCCTTGGGGTTTTATGCCTGCCAGGGTCAGCAGGCCCAGCACCGGCACGCTCTGGAACAAAAGTTTTTTGTCCCAGCCCTCCATGTAGGGCAGGTTGGCCACCCGGCTCTGGGAGAGCAGGGCCAAGAGCTTCTGGTAGCTCAAGGACAAGGGCTTGTCCACCAGGCCGCGCACCTCCATGCGGTAGGTATTGGCTGCCACCTGCTGGGGGCCCTTGATGGAGTTATCGTAATGGCGGTCAAAGGGCGAGAGCTGTTGCCCCTGGTATTCGGTTATCTCGTCGAGCAGGGGCTCGGTCCCAGCGGGAGTCTGGACCGCTAGCTACAGGGCTGCGGTCAAGAAGTAAGCCAAGGAGGCGGTGAACCGGAACGTTGGCTGTCCTCCCCTGATTGTTTGGCGGCGGGCAAAGAGCTTGTTGGAATAATACTTCGACAGGTTCATAGACGGGCTAAGGACAGCCGGTCAAGAGGAGAAAGCTATGGACGGCTTTCTCCGACGCATTTTTAGGAAGGCTTTTCCGCGGCCGCTTCTTCGGTCTCGCGCTTGGCCTTCGTCTTTTCTACGCGAGCGATGAGGATGATGGAGAACTCATAGAGCACCATGAGGGGGATGGCCATCAGGGTCTGGGTGATGGCGTCGGGCGTGGGGCTGACTACAGCAGCGATGATGAAGATGCCCAAGATGGCGTAGCGGCGGTGTTTGCGCAGCATCTTGGCGTCGATCAAACCCAACTTGGCCAGAAAGAAGAGTATGAGCGGCGTTTCGAAGGCCAGGCCGAAGGCCATCAGTATAGTGAAGCTGAAGGAGAGGTACTCGTTGACCTTGAGCATGGGCACGATCTCGGCGGTGGACAGGCCCATGAAGAAATCGAACATGAAGGGAAAGACCACCAGGTAACAGAACAG
Source organism: Desulfarculales bacterium (assembly GCA_965112955.2). GTDB lineage: Bacteria > Desulfobacterota > Desulfarculia > Desulfarculales > Desulfarculaceae > JACRDC01. The sequence continues at coordinate 5,071 of CBCOTF020000084.1, read as the reverse complement.
CGCGCCGACGATGAACAGCCCCGAGGAGGTGAAAACAAAGGGCCAGACCAGCTTGCGTTCCTTTTCGTAGAGCCCGGGGGCCACGAATTTCCAGAGCTGGTAGAAGATCACAGGCGAGGCCACGATGGCCCCGGCTAGCAGGGAAACCTTCATGTAGGTGAAGAACAGCTCGGCCGGCGAGGTATAGATGAGCCTGGCCCCGGCGGGCAGGTAGGGCTCCAGAGGCTTTTTCAGCAGGTCGTAGAGGTGTTCCTTGAAGCAGAAGGCCACCATAAAGGCGCCTAGCATTGCGTAGGCGGAGTAGATAAGCCGGTTGCGCAGTTCGCCCAAATGTTCCAGGAAGGACATCCTGCTGGGGGCTTCCTCGCCTTTGGGCTTCTGCTCTTCAGGGGAGCCGTGGGGGGGAGCTTCGTCTTTATCAGGCATAGGTCTTTTTCGGCGCTTCGGCAGACTGTGAGGGGGTGCCCGGCTGCGGGTCGGCGACGGTCGGAGGCTGGCCGGCGGGCTGATCGTCTTGGCTGGAGAGGGGGGCTAGGGCCTCGGCCGCGGGCTGGTGATGCTCGCTAACGATACCGTCTATGAGCACGATGCGCCCCTCCAGATTCTCCACCGGTTTCTTGGGTTCCAGGATCGGCTCCGGAGCCTCGCCCTCGGCCGCGGTCAAAGGTGTCTCGTATTTTTTTAGCTCCGGCGCTGGCGAGGGTGCGGGCTTAGCGTCCAGGTCCAATAGACCCGAGGGCTTGAGTGAGGACATAGCGTCCTGCATCGTGCCCTTGAGGCCCTGAAGGTCCTTGTAGGCTTCATTTTCGTTCAGGCTGGACTTGATACCGTCGGTGGCTTTGCGGAATTCCTGCAAGCCCTTGCCTAGGCTCTTGGCTAGGTCGGGTAGCTTCTTTGGGCCGACCACCACCACCGCCACCACCAGGATAAGCAGCAACTCTTGGAAGCCGACGCCTAGCATGTGGGTCCTTTTGTGATTAGACAAACCACACCGGGGGAGCAGAACAAGGCTTGGGGGGAAGGGGTCGATTAGCCCGGCAAACGCTGCCCCGCCGGAGTTGTCGGACCCTCCCCGAGTGGCGAGAAGTCTACTCTGGCAGGGGGTTAGTGTCAAGGCGAGCCCCCAGGGAAGTCAGCAGGGCCTCCACGCGGCGAGCGGTGGCCAGGTCCACGCCGGCCAAGCTGACCATCTCTTCGGCGTTTGCCGACTTGAGTCCGGCCAGGGATCCGAAGGCCCTGAACAGCTTGCGCCGCTTGCCCGGACCCACGCCGGGAACCTCCTCCAGAATGGACTTGGTTAGGGCTTTTTTGCGCAGAGCGCGGTGATAGGTGATGGCGAAGCGGTGGGCCTCGTCGCGCAGGCGCATCAGTAATAGCAGGCCGGGGTTGCGGAGCTTGAACGCTGCGGGATTTTTGCGCCCGGGTACAAAGACCCGATCCGGCTCGCCGTTCCGCCCCTTGGCCAGGGCGATCAGGGGCGGCCGGCGCTGGACGGGCACGCTCTCCAAGACCTTCTGCCCCGCGCTGAGCTGCCCCCTGCCGCCGTCCAGCATCAAAAGGTCCGGAGGCTCCATCTCGCCGCCCAGGCGGCGCGCCACCACCTCAGCCAGGGCCGCGAAATCGTCGGGCGCGCCCTCGGCACCCAGAATTTTATAGCGCCGGTAGCCGGCCTTATAGGGCAGGCCGTCCACGAAGCACACCAGGCTGGCCACCGTGAGCTTGCCGCCCAGGTGGGAGATGTCCATGCACTCCAGCCTGCGGGGGGCCTGGGCCAGACCTAACTTAAGGGCCAGGCCGGCCAGCACCTCCCCCGGGCTGAGGCCGGCAGCCTCTCGCGGGCGTGCGGCGTTAATCAGCGCTAGGTCAAGTAACCCCTTTTTGTCGCCGCGTTGGGGCTTGCGCAGGTCTAGGTGCTGGCCGCTGGCTTCGGCCAGTACCTCGGCCACTAGGCCGGGCTCGCTGGGCATGTGCGACACCAGCAGCAGTTTCGGGGCCGGCGTCTCAGCGCCGTAGAGCATTACCAGTGCCTGGGCCATCACCTCCTCGGGCGGTTCGGGCGGCTGCCCCAGGTCGTGCAGGTTGCTGTCCATCACGCGCCCTCTGCGTACCTTGAGCACCGCCAAGCGCAGTCCCTGGTCGTCCTCGGAGAGCCCCAGCACGTCCAGGTCCTCGCCGCCGGCCTTGGTCACCCGCTGGTGCTTCAGGGTCTTGGTCAGCGCCTGCCAGCGGTCGCGCAGCGTGGCCGCTTTTTCGAAATGCTCATCGCGGGCGGCCTGGCGCATGGCGCGTTCCAGCTCATGAGCCACAGCTTCGCCCTGACCGGCGAAGAAGGCCTTGATTTGCTTGATTAGGCCCGCGTAATCTTCCTTGCTTATCTTGCCGGCGCAGGGCCCTGGGCAGCGAGACATATCGTAGTCCAGACAGGGGCGGGTGCGGTTATTCAGCGACCGGTCGGAGCAGCGGCGCAGGGGAAAGATGCGCTGCAATAGATGCATGGTCTGGCGGGCGGCGCTGGCGTTCTCAAAGGGGCCGTAGTATTTGGCGCCGTCCTTGGGGTTGGGCCGGCGTACTAGGCAGAAGCGCGGGAAATCGTCTTGCAGGCTTAAGCGGAAGTATGGATAGGACTTGTCATCCTTGAGGTTCACGTTGTAGCGCGGCCGGTGGCGTTTAACCAGCGTGGATTCCAGGATCAGAGCCTCCTTCTCGTTGGCCGTTACCACGTAGTCCACGCTTGTCACATTGCTCACCAGGGCGCGGACCTTGTGGAAATAGTAGGTGGGTGCCTGGTCTTCGCGGGCATAGGAGGACACCCGGGCTTTAAGCCGCTTGGCCTTGCCAACGTAAATGATGCTACCCTTGGCATCCTTCATCAGGTACACGCCGGGGTCCTGGGGGATGTGCGCCAGGGCGGATTTGATGACCTCTATGGACATGGGGCAAATATATCAGGAAGATGGCGGCGTGGGGACTGGTAGGGCGCAGGAATAATCATGAAAATTGCAAGCCAGAGGTCAATATGGTCATGGCCGGGAACCGCAGTCGACGAAGCAATCCGGTGTTACTTTTCGGATTAATTTGAGGAAATTCTCTGATTATCCTGGATTAATTTTTCCTTTTTCATTTGATCAGGTCAATTCTGTTGCGGCGATGCGGACGTGCTCCGGGGAGGCGACCTGAGCCTGCTCCTCGGCGGCAGCTATGACCACGCCGCCTCGGGCCAGATGGTTGGTCCTTCGGAAGAGGGCACCGGAGCCCTGCTATATGGCGGTGATGGCCGGATCAGATAAGAGGTTATGTTTGACGTCTACGATTTTGAGGTAGTGTAGAAGGTAGGCCTGCATACCCTGGAGGGAGACGCCAGCCAGATGGCTTCTGGCTACGACCCTGGAGGCCAGGGGCAGGGAGGTTTTGTATATGAGGAGGTCGGCGAGATTGTTCTGGCCGGCCAGGATGATGGGCAGGATTGGCTTGGAGCCTCCCTAAAATTGAGTGATGATGTGCACTCGGCCAGGACTTTAAGCCTTAGGATGGAGGCTTCATCGATGATGAGGACGGATTTCTTCTTGTGATCCTGGGCGATCTCCAGGACCTGTTTTTGGATGAGCTTGGTGAGGACGGCCCTGGAGAAGCTGGCGGTGTCCACTTCGAGCTCGACGCAAATTTGCCTGTAGAGTTCCAGGATGGAGCCCTGTGAGGTGGTGACCCAGATGATCTGCTACTCGGATAGGTGCAGCCTGCTGGCGGTCCAGCGCAAGGCGGTGGCTTTCCCGCCGCCCACATTTCAGGTGATCAGGGCCAGTAAGCCGAGGCGGATGGCGTATTCGAAGCATTTGGCCACGCCAAGGACCTCGGCAGTCTGCATTATTTCCTCGGGCGCCAGGTCAGAGTCGAAGGACTCCCTGGTGAGGGCAAAGAAGGTGCGGTAATTTGGTTTCATGAGTTGCTGACCTCAGGGTTTGATTTTTGCGAGAAAAGGGAGCCGCCAGTGGGGGCCGTGGTGGAGCTGGATTCCAAGCGCAGTAGATGGTGGTCGAGCTTGACCCTGCAATTGACGGCGAGGTCCAGCGGCCTGACCAAGCCGTGGAAGCGATTTTCCAGTAGGATCTCTACGCGGTTGGGGTCATGATTGTGGTAAAGAAGGATGATTTGTTTGCCGATCAGAGGCACTGGGGCCTTGTATAGTCTATCGGCCAGGGAGGCGTTGCGGTGAGTGGACCAGGGCGATGCCTAGGGAGGCGATGATCTCTTCCAGGTGGTATGAGTGGAAGGCTGGGCCGTTGTCGAGGTAGAGCTTGCGTGGCGGCCCCGTTTGAGCAGGGCCTGGCGCAAGGCCTGTAGATAAGTGGCCAGGCCCTCGGAGTGGTAAAACTCGGCATGGATGATCAGGCGACTCATGTCGCCGATGAAGGCGAAGAGGTAAGTCTTGCGCCGTTTGTCGCCCACTAGGAGCATCGGCCCATGCATGGCGTCACTCTGCCAAATGTCGCTGGGCAGCTCGGCCTCGAAGCGCCTGCGGTCTCGACAGGGGGGGGCGACCTGCTTGCCCATCAGTCCCTGCTGGTGCAGGAAGCGGTAAATGGTGGGCGCCTTTAGGATCACGTCGAGCGTGGTCAAGCATCGGCGCATCATCTCACTGATGAGGGTAGTCACTGACGCAGTGGGCAGTTCCCTGCGCAGGCGGATCAGGACCTGGGCGGTGTCCTCGTCCAAAGCCCTGCTGCCGCCCCGGTTATTTCTGCCCATGGGGTAGAGGGATTCCAGCTTGCCGCCGCCCTGGCGGTAGAGCCTGACGGACCCTTCCCAGGATGGTGGAACGCGACAGCCTGGCGCGGTTGGAGAAGGAATCTTGCCACCGCTGGGCGCACTTGTTCCGCAGGAACCTCTCCCGTTCACCACACGCCATGTAGTCCCTAGCAAAAAGGTCGCTAATGACGCCGAAACGGAAGATGGTTACTCGTTTTTTTGGTCCTCGTCCATGTCGGTCCTCCATGGGGGTGTTTCGCCCATGTGTAGACCGGGGGCCGGGCCAGGACAACGGCACCCTTGGGTAGGTGGCTCAGGGAGGGAAAGG
>CBCOTF020000083.1:0-11769 GCA_965112955.2 Desulfarculales bacterium | reverse complement strand
AAGCGAACATGCCCTCAGCCAGTTTTAGGCAGACATTGCCTACGAAGCCGTCGCAGACCACCACCCGGGCCTGGCCGGCAAAGAGGTCGCGCCCCTCTACGTTGCCTATGAAGTTCAGCCCACTGGTCTTAAAGAATTCGTGGGCGTGCTTGACCACGGCGTTACCCTTAACGTCCTCCTTGCCGATGGACAAGAGTCCCACCGTGGGCCGAGCTATGCCCAGCACCTGCTCAGCGTAGACGGCGCCCATGTAGCCAAACTGCAAAAGCATGGTGGCCGAGCAGTCCACGTTGGCGCCCACGTCCACCACCACTGTTGGGCCCATCAGCCCAGGGAAAACCGAGGCCAGAGCCGGGCGGTCCACTTCCGGCAACCGCCCCATCACCACCATGCCCAGGCCCATGACGGCACCGCTGTTGCCGGCGCTGACCACGGCCTCCACCTCGCCAGCCTTGTGCTGATCGAAACAGACCCGAATGGAGCAGTCACGCAGGTGTCTAAGCACATGGCTAGGCGCGTCCTCCATGTTCGCCACCTGTGAGGCGGCGTGCACGCGCAAGCGTCCGGTCGGAAGCAAAAGGCGGGGCAAGTGAGGCTCCAGGGCCTCCGAACGCCCTACCAGTACCAGCTCCACATCAGGAAGCTGGGTCAAGGCCTCCATGGCCCCCTCCACCACCACGGCCGGAGCCTGGTCGCCACCCATGCCGTCCAGGGCTATGCGCATGGCCTAGGCCTTACTCTTCCTTCTTGTCCAGCGTCTGGCGGCCCTGGTAGGTGCCGCAGGAGGGGCAGGCCCGATGAGGCATCTTGGTCTCGCCGCACTGGGGGCAGGCCGAAGGATTGGGCAAGGTGATGGCATCGTGGGCGCGGCGCTTGCGCCCGCGGGTCGGGGATTGACGTCTCTTGGGAACGGCCATGTGACCAACTCCATTCAATAAGGGCTGCGAGCGCCTGCCCGCCGCTTATGGTGTTATTCCAGCTTAGCCAGATTGGCCAGCTTAGCCCAGCGGAACGCGGTCTGCTTAGAACGGCACCCGCAGGCACCGTCTCGTTGTTCTTTGCCGCACACCGGGCACAGCCCGGGGCAGTCGGGGCAGCACAGAGGAGCTATGGGCAGGGACAGACTCAACTCGTCCCTCAAGGCCTGGGCTAGATCCACCTCGCCGCCTTGATAAAAAATAACGTCCAGCTCGTCCTCGGCCAGACGCATCTCCTCGCCTCGAAAGGCGTCCGGGGGACGGAAGGCCCAGTCCAGGGCGCCGTCCAGACTTTCTGTGAAGCCTTGGAGGCAGCGGCTGCACTCCAGCTCCACCAGGGCCTGGTAGCGCCCGCGGGCCAGCACCAGGCTGCGCCGGCGCTCCAAACGTACCCAGGCCCAGGGCGCGCTCGCCAGGCCAGCCACCTGTGGTCCCAGGCCCTTGGCCCCCGTCCGGGCGTCCCCGAACTCCACCTCCAGGCCCTCGGGGGGTATGTCCTCCACGCGAACCTTCATGGGTCAGCCCTTCCACGAAACCAAGGGGTTAGTATAGGATTACACCAGGCCTGTCAAGCCCCGCCCCAGGTAACCCCTTCGGGGGAAGGCGTATTTCCTAGCGCGGACCTCCAAAAAATAGATAAAAATTATACCACCCCGGCCCCAGGCCGGCAAGGCTTGCCCACCGGCGCAAAGGCCGGCCCCGTCGGGCTAAACCATATTCAACAGCCCGCGCAAGCGATTGTCGCCGGTCCGGCAGGGTGCTATATTTTATTTATGGACCGGCCGCGTAATCACGGCCTTGATACCACAAAATCCCGTAGGGCGCCTCTTCCCAAACCCGGATTTGGGCAGGGTTCTGTTGCGCTTTTGTTAAGGGGGATAACTTGGAACGTCACCTCATCACCCGTCAGGGGCACCAAAAGCTGTTGCAGAAGCTGGAGCAGTTGCGCAAGGTGGATCTGCCTAAAAACGCAGGCTATCACCGAGGCGCGTGCCCACAGTGACCTGTTTGAAAACGCGACTCCACGCCGCTAAGGAGCGCCAGCCATCATCGCCGCCAAGATGTCGGACATAGAGAGCATCCTGGCCGCGTGGAAGTGATCGACCCTCTTCTCCCACCCAACGGACGGGTGGTCTTCGGAGCCAAAGTGAAGGTCTACGACCCCGAAGCAAACGAGGAAAGCCAGTTCCAGATCGTGGGCCAGTCCGAGGGCGACGCCAGTTGCGGGCGCATCTCCCTCTCCTCGCCCATCGGCCAAGCCCTGATCGGCCGCCAGGAGGGCGACGAGGTGCGGATCAAAACCCCCGGGGGCTTGAGGGTGCTGGAGATAGTCGAGATAATGCCCGCCGACTAGGGCAGCCGACTGAACCATCGGCCACCGGGGCGAGCCCGGCCAACCGCGCACACCCGGGACCAACGGGCCTACTACTCCTAGCCCCGGACCATGAACATGCCCTTCGCCCAGGAAAATCCCCCGCCGCCCAGCTCCACCCTGTGGCAGGCCTTTTTCAACCGGCGCATGCTGGGTTCGATGGTAATGGGCTTTTCCTGCGGCCTGCCGCTTCTGCTCACCATCACTTTGTTGCAGGCCTGGATGAAGGAAGAGGGCATCGACCTGACCCTTATCGGCCTGATGGCCCTGGTGGGACTGCCTTACACCCTAAAGTTCCTGTGGGCGCCGCTCCTAGACCGCTACACCCTGCCCTTCCTGGGCCGACGCCGGGGCTGGATGCTGGTGGCCCAGGTGCTGCTCATGGCCGCCATCGTCACCCTGGGGCTGAGCGACCCCGCCCAGCACCCCTGGCTCATGACGGCGGCGGCCTTACTGGTCACCTTTTTCAGCGCCAGCCAGGACATCGTGGTGGACACCTATCGCCGCGAAGACCTAAGCGACAAGGAGCTGGGCCTGGGTTCATCTTATTACGTCAGCGGCTCTCGGGTGGGAATGCTCTTGGCTCGGGGTTCCTCTTAGCCGACCGGCTGCCCTTCAGCGCCGTGTTTGCCATCTTGGCTGCCTGCCTGCTGCCGGGCATCCTGGCCACTCTGCTCACTCCGGAGCCTCCCCTGCCCCCGGACCGACCCCGCAGCCTAGGCCAGGCGGTGGTGGAGCCCTTCCGGGAGTATTTTGGCCGCCCCCAGGCTCTCCTGGTGCTGAGCTTCATCCTCACCTACAAAATCGGCGAGTCCATGGCCATCTCCATGACCTGCAGACCTGGAAAGGCCAGAGCGGGACGGTAGTCAAGCTCTTCCCCAAGCTCCTGGGGGCCTATTGATGCCACGTGGGCACCAGCCGCCCCTATGGGGTTCAGCTCCTGAGGCCTGGCCACCGCGGGCTTCACCACAGCCCATCGGCCATGGCCTGGCCTCAGTCATCACCCTGGAGAATATCTGCGCCGGCATGGGCACTGCGGCCTATATGGCCTTCATAGCCCAGCAAACCAACAAGCGATTCACCGCCACCCAGTACGCCCTGCTCAGTAGCCTCATGGGCATACCGCGAGTGCTAGCCAACGCTCCCACCGGGCTTTTGGCCAAACACCTGGGCTGGTCCTGGTTTTTCATTTTCTGCACCCTGGCGGCCCTGCCGGGACTACTGCTCCTGCTCAAGTTAACCCCGGGCAAAGAACAGCCGGAGACGGCATCCTAATTCTGCTAACCCCTGCCCGATCAGCCGTGATCCTGAACGGTAGCCGAAGCGAGGCGAAGACCGTGGGCGCCAAGCGACCCTCCCCGCACCGGTGTAACAAAACCCGCCGTCTTGCGAAATGTTTGCGCAATTGCTAGAATTTAATGATTAGTTGCCTATTTTCCCCATAGAGGAGCTGAACCATGCCCATGGACTGGACACCGCCCCCCAAGGGTGGCGGACGCGAGCCCGATCTAAACCAGGTCCTCAACGAGGTCAAACAACGCCTGCCCAACTTCAAACATGTCAAGAGCCTGTGGGTGGTGGTCGTGGCGGTGCTGGCGATTATCCTCGGCTCTACGGCCTATTACACGGTGGGGCCCGAGGAGACCGGGGTGGTGATCCGCTTCGGCCGCTTCGCCCGCGAGAGCGGACCCGGCCTGCACCTCAAACTGCCCATGGGCATCGAGTCCATGATCCCGGTGAAGACCGGCCGCGTGTTCAAGGAGGAGTTCGGCTTCCGGGGGGTTAGCCCGGGAGTGCGCAGCCGTTTCGCCGAGAAGGGCTTTGACGAGGAATCGCTGATGCTCACCGGCGACCTTAACGTCATCGACGTCAAGTGGATCGTGCAATACCAGATCCGCGACCCCAAGCTGTGGCTCTTTGCCGTACGCGACGGCGTGGCCGCCATCCGCGACCTGAGCGAGTCCATGATGCGCCAAATCGTGGGCAACCGCTATTCCGACGCAGTGCTGACCCTGCAGCGCGTGGAGGTGGCAGCTTTAGCCCAGAAGGAGTTGCAAGCGCTGTTGGATGAGTACAAGACCGGCGTGCGGGTGGTCACCGTGCAGCTTAAGGACGTCAACCCGCCGGAACCGGTGCAGCCGGCTTTCAACGAGGTCAACGAGGCCAGCCAGCAAAAGGAGCGCCTGATCAACGAGGCCCAGGAATCCTACAACCGCGAGATTCCCAAAGCCATGGGCGAGGCCAAACGCGTGATCACCGAGGCCGAGGGCTACGCCCTGGAACAGGTCAACCGCGCCCAGGGTCAGGCCAAGCGCTTCTCGGACGTGCCGGCTACCTACCGCCAGGCCAAAGGCGTCACCCTGCGGCGCTTCTACCTGATGCCATGCAGGCCTCTTGAGCAACGCCGGCAAGATCTACGTGGTGGACGAGAATCTCAAGGGTGTACTGCCCTCAATCTGGATCGAGCTGGCGCCCCAAACGCAACCGGGTGCCCCCAAGGAGGTGAAGCCATGAAAAGCCTGCGCCTGATAGCACCCGCAGCGCTCATCCTGCTGGCCCTGGCCTTCGCTTGCTTCTTCACGGTGCAGGAGGGGCACCAAGCCTTGATTACCCAGTTCGGCAAACCCGTGGGCGGCCCTTATAACGAGGCCGGCTTGTACTTCAAAATCCCGCTTATCCAAGAAGTATACATCTTCGACAAGCGCCTCTTGAAGTGGGACGGCAAGCCCAACGAGATCCCCACCCGCGACAAGAAATATATCTGGGTTGACACCACCGCCCGCTGGCGCATAACCGATCCCCTACGCTTTTTGCAAACCGTGTCCACCGAAACCGGCGCCGCCAGCCGCCTGGACGACATAATCGATTCGGTGGTGCGCGACATGGTTTCCAGCAATCTCTTAGTGGAACTGGTGCGCTCCACCGATTGGAACCCCACGCCCCCCAGCGACTCGCCCTTGGCCAAAGCGGCGACGCCCTTAGAGCTGGTGGAGCCAGGCAGCGGGCATGCCCCGGCGGATACAGGCGCCGAGCCCGTGGAAGTGAAGATGGGACGCAAGCTCATCACCCGGGCCATCGTGGCCCAGGCCGCCAAGCTGGTACCTCAGTACGGCATCGAGCTGGTGGACGTGGAGATCAAGCGCATCAACTACGTGGAAAGCGTGCAAAAACGTGTCTTTGAGCGCATGATCAGCGAACGCAAGCGCATCGCCAGCCAGTACCGCTCTGAGGGCGAAGGCGAGAAGGCCCGCATCCTGGGCACCATGGAGAAGGAACTGGCGCGCATCCGCTCCGAGGCCTACAAAAAGGCCCAGGAGACCCGAGGCCAGGCCGACGCCCAGGCCACCACCATCTTCGGTCAGGCTTTCGGGCTAGACCCCAAATTTTACAGCCTTTTCAAAACATTGGAAACATACACCTCCCTGCCGTCCGATAAGACCGAGTTGGTCTTGTCCACCGACAGCGACTATTTCAAGTTCCTGCGCAAGGTGCCCAGCCCCAACTAGAGCCTGCATCTCCGGCGGCCCGGCATCAGCCAGGGCCGCCGGAAGCCAATGTCAGCGGCAATCAACGCCGTCCAAGGTCCGCATACAAACTTGCATAGTGCCAGAGTCATGGTATTGTTACTTTCAGTTAATGACGCGGCGTCCCTGGCAGGTCTTGACAGGTCAGTCCGCGTCTCGTATAGTTTTTTTATTTCTGGGAGGTCGGATAACCATGTATGCTGTGATCGCCTCGGGCGGTAAGCAATATAAAATGGAAACGGGCCAGGTCTACCGCCTAGAGAAGCTTGAGGGCCAAGTGGGCGACGCCATTGGTCTGGCCCCGGTGCTAATGGTAGGCGGCGAGGGTGAACCCAAAGTAGGACGGCCCTACCTGGAGGGCCAGGTCTCGGCGGTGATCATCGAGCAGGGGCGTATGCGCAACATCTTGGTCTTCAAAAAGAAGCGCCGCAAGGGCTACCGCGTCAAGCGTGGCCACCGCCAGCCCTTCACCGCCGTGCGCGTGGAAGGCATCCAGATCTAGTTGACCGACGCCGGCCTGTTTTCAGCGCCACTGTCTTAGAGCAAAGCGAGGACCTTCAAGATGGCACACAAAAAGGCAGGCGGCTCCTCCCGCAATGGACGCGACTCCGCAGGGCAGCGGCTGGGTATCAAACGTAGCGATGGCTACCCGATCCTGGCCGGTAACATCATCATCCGTCAGCTGGGCACCAAGATTCATCCTGGCCTGAACGTGGGTATGGGGCGCGACTACACCATCTTCGCCAAGATCGACGGCAAGGTGAAATTTGAGCGCCTGGGCCGCGACAAGAAGCGGGTCAGCGTATACCCTGCCTAAGCCTCCCTCCGGGCGGCGGCGCACCAGAGACGGCCTGCGGGGTGCTCACGCCGCCGGGCCGTCTTCTTTTATTGTGCTTAAGGCCACAACAGGCAAGGGCCATCTAGCCCCGGCTGCCTTCCAAACCAAACGTGAGATTTAAAGGCCAATAGCCATGCGCTTCGTTGACGAGGCTACCATCGAAGTGGCGGCCGGGGACGGTGGGCGGGGCTGCGTCAGCTTTCTGCGCATGCGCTTCCAGCCCAAGGGCAGCCCCAACGGCGGCGACGGCGGCCGCGGAGGCCACGTCATACTGCGGACCAGCACCCGTGTGGCCACTCTGGCCGACCACGCTACTTGCGCCACTTAAAGGCTGGCCGGGGATCCCGGCCGGGGCGCGGACAAGGATGGCGCCGCCGGCCAGGATAAAACCTCGAAGTGCCGGTGGGCACCTGGTGCACGACCTGGGCACCGGCCAGGTGTTAGCCGATCTCACCCACGACGGCCAGATGTTTATCGCCGCTAAGGCGGCCGCGGCGGCAAGGGGAACCGGCATTTCGTCTCTAGCACCCACCGCAGCCCCCGCCTCGCCCAGCCCGGCGAACCCGGCCAGGTGCGCACCCTGCGCCTGGAACTGAAACTCTTGGCCGACGTGGGTCTGGTGGGGCTGCCCAACGCCGGCAAGTCCAGCCTCATCGCCGCCGCCACCGCAGCCCGGCCCAAGGTGGCCGACTATCCCTTTACCACCCTCACCCCCCACCTGGGGGTGGCCGACCTGGGCGACAAGCACCCATTCGTGCTGGCCGACATACCCGGCCTGGTGGCTGGCGCCCATCAAGGGGCCGGGCTGGGCCTGCGCTTTTTAAGACACATCGAGCGCACGCGGCTGTTTCTGCACGTGGTGGACCTTAGTGCCGCCAATCCCCTGGCCGACCTCCTGACCGTGCGTGCCGAACTGGTGGCCTATGACCCGACCCTGGCCGCGCGCCAGCCTGGTGGCAGCCAATAAGCTAGACCTGCCGGCGGCCTCGGAACAACTTGACAAATTCAAGCAAAAGGTTCAAGCAATGGGGCTGGAGATGTGGCCCTTGAGCGCCGTGAGCGGCCAGGGCGTGCGGCCCCTGCTGGAAGAACTGGCCAAGCGCCTATGCGCCGCCGACGACCATCAGGAGACCGAATGGGATGGCTTTGGACAGAGCTGATCTAATACGTTCCTGCCGACGCCTGGTGGTCAAGGTGGGCTCGGGGGTGCTGGCCGGCCCCGAGGGGCTAGACCGCTACCGGGTGGAACTCCTGACCGCCCAGACGGCCCGCCTGCGGTCCCCGGAGCGCCAGGTGCTGCTGGGTTCCTCGGGCGCCGTGGCCACCGGGAGGGCCAAGATGGGCCTCCTGGACGCCAAGCTCAGCACCGCCCAGAAGCAGGCTGCCGCCGCCCTGGGCCAAGCCGGGCTGATGCAGGCCTACGAGGCCGCCTTCGAAGCCCATGACCAGAAGGTGGCCCAGGTGCTCTTGACGGCCAACGACCTGCGCGACCGCACCCGCTACGAGAACGCCCGCAACACCCTGACGATCTGGTGGTCTTCGCTTTGGAGGAAGAGGAGGAGGTGGCATGTCTACTCAACGCCTAGCCGAAGAATTGGTGCACCAGCTTTGCCAATCGGCGCGGGCGGCGACCCGCCAATTGGCCGTGGCCGGCAGCGCCCGGAAAAACCAGGCGCTTCTTAACCTGGCCCAAGCCATCCTGGACCAGACCCCAGCGCTCAAAGCCGCCAACCGGACCGACCTGGCCGCAGCGGCTGGCTCAGGCATGAGCAAGGCCATGCTGGATAGGCTCACGCTCTCCGACACGATCATCGCCTCCATGGCCCAGGGGCTAAGAGAAGTGGCCGCCCTGCCCGACCCCGTGGGTGAGGTGAGTGGCATGTGGCGCCGGCCCAACGGCCTATTGGTGGGGCGTCAGCGCATCCCCCTAGGAGTGATCGGCTTCATTTACGAATCGCGCCCCAACGTCACCGTGGACGCGGCCGGCCTGTGCTTCAAGAGCGGCAACGCCGTGGTGCTCAAAGGCGGCAAGGAGGCGCTCAGCTCCAATCTGGCCTTGGCCGGGCTGGTGGCCCAGACCCTTAAGGATGCCGGTCTGCCGGAGGCGGCGGTCCAGCTCATCCCCACCACCGACCGCGACGCCACCCTGGCCCTTCTGCAAGAAGAAGACCTGGTGGACGTCATCATCCCCCGAGGCGGAGAGGGGCTAATCCGCTTCGTCACGGCCAACAGCCACATCCCGGTGCTGAAGCACTACAAGGGCGTGTGCCACGTCTACGTGGACCAGGGCGCGGACCTCAATATGGCCGTGAATATCTGCGTCGACGCCAAGTGCCAGCGCCCGGGCGTGTGCAACGCCATGGAAACGCTTCTGGTGCACCAGCAAGAGGCCGCGACCTTCCTGCCCCTGATGGCGAAGGCGCTCTTGGCCCATGGCGTGGAGCTCAGGGGCTGCCCCGCTACCTGTGCGCTACTCCCCCAGGCCGTGACAGCCCATGAGGAGGACTGGCCCACCGAGTTTTTGGACTTGATCCTGGCGGTGAAGGTGTCAAGGAGGAACCAGGCCCTGGAACACATCGCCTGTTACGGCTCGGCCCACAGCGAAGCCATCATCACCAAGGACTACGCCCGCGCCCGCGCTTTCATCGACGGTGTGGACTCCTCGGTGGTGCTGGTGAATGCTTCTACCCGCTTCAACGACGGCGCGCAGCTGGGCCTGGGCGCCGAAATCGGCATTAACACCAGCAAGTTACATGCCTTCGGTCCCATGGGACTAACCGAGCTTACCACCCAAAAATTCATCGTCTACGGCGACGGCCAGGTCAGGCAGTAGACCTAAGAAGGCTGGGGGATTGATGAGCGCGGGCAAGCGGGACCGGGGCAGCTTGGGCATCTTCGGCGGCACCTTCGACCCTATTCACATGGGGCATCTGCGGGCCGCCCAGGAAGTGGCCGAGGAGTTGGAGCTGGCCAAGGTGCTTTTCATGCCCTGCGCCGACCCGCCCCACGCCAAGGTCGTGCGCGCCCCGGCAGCCATGCGCCTGGAGATGGCCCATCTGGCAGTGATGAATAACCCCCGTTTCGCGATCAGCGACCTGGAGGTGGCCTGCGGCGGCAAGAGCTACGCCGTTGACAGCCTTTGTGAAATGGCCCGCCAGCACCCCTACCGACCCCTGTACTGGCTGATCGGGGCCGACGCCTTCTTTAACCTGCACACCTGGTATCAGCCCCAGCGCCTGTTGGGCCTGGCCGATTTCGTGGTCATGACCGCCCCGGCCCGGGCAGCGACCTGCTCACCTACCTAACGCATTATCTAGATCCTGCCTTCGCCCCGGCCAGCCGCGGTTGGGTGCGCCTGCCCCAGGGGCACGGCGCGAGGCTCTTGACCACCACCCTGCTGGATATTAGCAGCACCGACATCCGCCACCGCGCCGCCCAGGGTCGCTCGCTGACCTACCTTGTGCCAGCGGCGGTAGAGAATTATATTTGTAAAATGAACCTTTATGGCGCACCAGGTGGGGAGGAAGCATGACCACCCGCCCACGATCCCGGCCGCAGAAGCCCCGGGACACCAAGGATATCGCCCTGTTGTGCATGGCAACCGCCCTACGCAAGAAGGCCACCGATCTTCTATTGCTAAACGTCAGAGCCATCAGCGGCTATACAGACTACCTGCTCCTGGCCAGCGGGCGCTCCACCCGCCAGGCCGGGGCCATCGCCGAGGGCATAGAACACGCCCTTAAAAAAGCCAGCATCAAGCCCCTGGGGCAGGATGGCATCAAGGAGGGGCGCTGGGCGCTCATAGACTTCGGTGACGTGGTGGTGCACGGTTTCCACCAACCGGTGCGCGAGTTCTACGACCTGGAGTCGCTGTGGTCCAACGCTCCCCGGGTAGAAGTGGACCTGATCCAGTTAGAAAGCCTACTGCCACCCGACAGCCTAACCGTCGAGGCCTAGAAAGACCGCCATGAGCAAGCATCCCTTGGTAGCCCTAATCATCCTGGATGGCTGGGGGTTGGCCCCGGCGGGGCCGGGCAACGCCGTGAGCCTGGCGAGTACACCCTATCTGGACTCCCTCTTCGCGAGCTACCCCCACACCGAGCTTTTATGCTACGGCGAGGCCGTGGGCCTGCCCGAGGGGCAGATGGGTAACTCCGAGGTGGGGCACCTCAACCTGGGCGCCGGCCGGGTGATCTACCAGGACATCACGCGCATCAACCTAGCCGTGCGCCGAGGCGAGCTGGCCCAAAACCACGCCATCTCCCAGGCCATCAGCCGGGTCAGGGACAACGGTTCCACCCTACATCTGCTGGGCCTGCTGAGCGATGGCGGGGTGCACTCCCTGCAGGAACATCTCTACGCCCTGATCCGCCTGACCGCCGGCCAGGGCCTACAAAGTATCGCCATCCACGCCTTCCTGGACGGCCGCGACACCCCGCCCGACTCCGGCGTCGGCTATCTTCGACAGTTGCGGGACTTTCTCAAGGATTTCCCCCAGGCCCGCGTGGCCACGGTCGGCGGCCGCTTCTGGGGCATGGACCGCGACAAGCGCTGGAAGCGCGTGGAGAAGGCATGGAACGCCCTAGTGCGGGGGCACGGCGCCAATGCCGCCAACCCCGTAACGGCGGTGGAGGAGGCCTATGCCCGCCAGGAGTACGACGAGTTCGTGCAGCCGATGGTTATCGCCGGACCGGGGCAGGAGCCCCTGACCATCGGCGACGGCGACGCGGTGATCTTCTTCAATTTCCGCGCCGACCGCGCCCGCGAGCTGACCTGGGCCTTCAATGCCCCGGACTTTAGCGGCTTCGACGTCAGCGACCGCCCCCGCCTGGCCGACTACGTCTGCCTGACCCAATATGACGAACACCTGGAGGTACCGGTGGCCTTCCCGCCCCAGGACATCTCCGCCACCCTAGCCGAGGTGGTCAGCCAAGCCGGCTTAAGGCAGCTGCACATCGCCGAGACCGAAAAATACGCCCACGTCACCTTCTTCTTCAACGGCGGCCGCGAGGAATCCTTCCCCGGCGAGGACCGCGTGCTCATCCCTTCGCCCAAGGA
>CBCOTF020000082.1:0-1463 GCA_965112955.2 Desulfarculales bacterium | reverse complement strand
CCGATCGGCGCCGCTCCGGGGCCAGAGCGCACACGAAGCGGGCCATGGTGTGGGCACGGCGGTCCATGGCCTTGAGGCGGTAATCCGGTATGTCGGACAGGGGCCGGCCCAGGGTGAGGTTCAGCTCGCGCTTCAAATTGGCCAGCTCGTCCAGAACGTCCACGAAGCGCGGGGTCAGCGCTCCGGTGCGGCCGTCCACGGTGAGGTAGATGCCCGAGCCGTGCACATAGGCCTCGCCGCGCTGAGTCATAGTCTCGCGCAGCTGGGCCAACCACTCTGGGCTGAGCTGGTCGGGGGTGAGAGCCAGGAGAGCGCGACGCAGCTTCTCCATGCGCTGGGGCAGTAGGTCGGGCCTGTCCACCTCCACCAGGCGATTAAAATTCAAAAGCCGGCGCTCACTGGTGTGCACGCCTATCCACAAAAGGATGAAGCCCGCGGGGGTGCCCAGGCCGCTGAGCAGGCGGCCGGTGCCGTACAGCTCGCTGTTCAGGAGGGCACAAAAAAAATAGGGGCGGGCCGAGGAACCGCCGGCGTAGAAGTGGCCCACGAAGCGGCGCACCTGCTGCAACAGGTCGATGACCCTCTGGATACGTTCCTGTTTGCCCAGATCGAAGTCGGCCATGGCCTCCTTCTGACGGGGACCGGCCCGCTCCAAGTCGCGCCACATCTCCAGGAAGTCGAAAAGGTCGAAGAGTTTAAGCATTTTGCGCGTGGCCTGGGTCTGCACCCCCCCCATGCTTCGGATCTGGTCGGCCAGGATGTTGTCCCATTCCAGGTCGGGGTCGGTGACCACACGGATGGCGTTGTCATAGAGATTGAAAAGCTCCTCCACCTGCTCGGGCCTTAATTGCCCCTCGGCGGCAGCCGCCGCCTCGGCCACCGAGAGCAGGCGGTAGAGACGGATGACGCTTAAGGCCTCCTCCAGATCCTGGTAACGCGACAGGTCGGTCAAGGGGCGCAGAGTGGTCTCCGGCAGCTTGCCGAAGGTGACTCGGGCCATGGTGGAGTGCCCTAGCACGATGAAATAAATCTGTCCCAGGGCCCCTTCGTCCAAGCCCAGCAGCGAAAGCTTCTCCAGGTTGTCCATCACCGGGGTGCAGGGGCCCATGATCTCCTGGGGGTTTAGCAGCATCTGCAGGCGCCTGAGGTGCGGCGTCATGTCCATCAGCCGCAGCACGTCGGAGGTCTGGGGGTGACGGTTGGATTGCTCGAAGGGCTTGCGCAGGCGAGAGAGTTCCAGGCCGGGCAGGGCCATGAAGGTGCCCGCCCGAATCTGATCTAGGATGCTCAGCACCTTGAGCACGTAACTCAAGGAGTCTTTGTAGCCGGCCAGGAGCCCACGGTCGCAGCCGGCCAGGTTGCGCCGCCCCGCTAGGCTCTCCAAGCGGGACAGGGTCACGGGGGGGGCGCCGACGCTGCCCCAGGTAGACCACCTGAGTTTCGGGGAAGTCACCGTCGATGGC
>CBCOTF020000081.1:0-3327 GCA_965112955.2 Desulfarculales bacterium | reverse complement strand
CAAGGCCGTGGCTCTGGACGAAACCGTCTCCAAGCGGGGCCACAAATACGTCACCGTTTTCACCCACCTAGATCGCAAGCAAAAGTCGGTCATCTTCGTTATCCCTGGCAAAGGCAAAGGCTCTGTCTAGTCCTGTTCCGCCGCTTCCTGCGTGAGCATGGAGGCGAGCAGAACAATATCGCTGAGATGCTTTGCGACAGGTCGTAAGCCTCCCTGGCCACCATCGGCAAAAGATTTTCCAGCCCCAACGTCACCGTGGACTGATTCTACGTAGTTCAACTCTTCATCACCGTTGCGGGTGAGGTCCGAAAGGTCGAGGCAAGGAGTGTAAACTGCCCAAAGCCATTCGCTGGGCCGTGCTCAAGGCCGCTGACGGCGGTAGGTTAGCCGAAAAGCAGCAGCAGGCCTTGACCGAACTGGAAACCGGCGACTTCGCCACCGCCACCGTTTGGCGGCTCAAGGAGATGCTGCGCTGGATCAAAAAGGCCACCTCTGTACGAGCCACCCAGTGGCGCATCACCTACTTTACTCGCCATCCCCTGAAAAGTGGCATAGCTCCTGACACCAAAATTATGGCCCCGGTCCTCAAGACGCTCATGACTCTAGAAAAGCATGCCCATACTTAATCCTAAGCCGCTGGACCTCCAACCATTCTAACGCCCGCCTTTAGGGGTTTAACGGTATCTTCCAGGCCGTCAGGACAAGAGCCAGAGGCTACCGTAATGTCTTAATCTTTATGGCCATGATCTATTTCATCGCCGCACCACTGGGGAATCTCATCAAATTCCACAGCTAACGACGAAAAACCTCGTTAATGTAGGAGCGGGGTTTATCCCCGCCCGTCTTGGCGCATGGGGGGAGGGCCTCTCACCAGATGGCTAGGACAACTCCGCTCCCACCTGCTCCAGTCTTATCTCCCGCTGCTCGCCGCCATCCTGCATGTCCTTGAGTACTCCCGCGCCGACTTGCATCTCACTCTCGCCCACGATCAGCACCTTGCCCGCGCCCAGCTTGTCGGCCCGGCGCATCTGGGCCTTGAGACTCTTGGCCTCGTAGGATAGCTCCACCCAGCGGCCTTGCTGGCGCAGTTCCAAGGCCTTGCCGAAAGCCCAGGCCCGGGCTTCCTCGCCTAGGGCGGCGATAAACAGCTCAGGTCTGGACTGCCACTCCAGCTTGTCTTCGATCAAGAGCGCTAATCTCTCAATGCCCGCGCCGAAACCGATGCAGCCCTGGGGCGGGCCGCCCAGCTCTTGCACTAGGCCGTCGTAGCGGCCGCCGCCGGCCACGGCGTTCTGAGCGCCCAAGTTGCCTGTCACGGCCTCGAAGATGGTGCGCACGTAGTAGTCCAGGCCGCGAACCAGACGGTCGTCCAGCCGGTAGGACACCCCCGCCAGACCCAAAAGCCTTTGCACCTCGGCGAAATGCTTCCGGCAGCCCTGGCAGAGATAGTCGCCCATGCTAGGCGCGCCCTGGGCCGTTTCCTGGCAGCCCTGGGATTTGCAATCCAAGACGCGCAGGGGGTTTGTCGCCAGGCGGCGCTGGCAGTCCTCGCAGAGTTGCTGCGCCTTGTCGTTCAAGAAGCCAGTAAGGGCCTGGCGGCAAGCCGGACGGCACCCCGGGCAGCCCAGAGAGTTGAGCTTGAGGATTATATCGGGCAGGCCTAGTTTAGCCAGCAGGTGGGCCAGCATGACCACCAACTCGGCGTCGGCCTGAGGGCCCTGGTCGTCCAGCACCTCCACGTCCAGCTGGTGAAACTGGCGCAGGCGACCCTTCTGAGAGCGCTCATGGCGGAACATGGGCCCCATGGTGAAAAGTTTGTGGGGGCCGGGGCTAGAGTGGAGCTTGTTCTCAACGTAGGCTCTTAAGATGCCGGCGGTAGCCTCGGGGCGCAGGGTCAATGAGTCGCCTGAGCGGCCGCTAAAGGTGTACATTTCCTTTTCGACAATATCGGTGGCCTGGCCGATGGAACGGGCGAACAACTGGGTGTGCTCCAGGATAGGCACGCGAATCTCCTGGAACCCGAAGGCCCGGAAGACCTCGCGGGCCGTTGATTCAATGAAGCGCCACTTGCCCGCTTCGCCGGGCAACAGGTCCTTCATGCCCCTGACCGCCTGGATCGTCACTTGATTCTGCCTCTATAAAGTCCATAATATAATATATATACCTCTCGACGCCCCTAGCGTCAAGGAAAAAGCCGTGTGCTAGCCGGCCGGCTAGGGCTTAAAAATGTCCCCGTGACTAGAGTAGATCAGCGGGGTGCTATAGGTGATTTTTTTACGGCAAAATACGAGCTCTTGGGCGTGACCGCATAACTACTGCGAGGCCAGGGTTTGTCTCGGGCGCGTCTCAGCCCTGGCCCAGCAGGGGAAGCAAGGTGCCGGCGGCAATCTGCTCGCGCTCGTCTGGGGGGTGAGCGGCAGATCCTCGAACCACTGCCTGAAGGCGGTAGCGTCGCGCCCGAGGGCGTCGCTGCCGTAGATGACACGCTCTGGTCCCTTCTGGCGGATTATGCCCGCCAGCGTCTCCGGAGCCCACAACCCTATGAGGTAGGAGATGTCGAAATAGACGTTGTCCAGGCCCATGAGAGACTCCAGGGTCTCCCAGCCGTAGAGGCTGCCGTTGTGTGCGGCGATGAAGTTCACTCCCGGGTGGGCCTGGGCGACGCATGCGATCTAGGGCGGTTCGCCGCCGCCGAAGTTGAACATCTTTACCACCCAGACCAGGTGGAGCTTGGCCTGGACCAAACCGCGGATGGACAGGATTTTAATTATCTATAAATTTAGCAGTTTTTGAGATAAGGCCGCCGTTTTCGGGCTGTTTTTTTGTTGCCTCTTCGTCGTCATGAATGGAATTGGTGTAGATCCAATGTTATGATGCAACGATTCACATGGCCGAGTTGAAGCAAGAGGCGATTATGGAGGCCGGCAAACTTTTGGCCCTTGACCTGGGGTTGCAACCGCCCTGGCGGCTGGTGGGATAGCGTGTGGACACCGATAAGCAGCCCCACTAAGTCTTGAGGTTGCTGCCGACCGGGGAGCCGTGTACCCCCTACCCCTGCACGGAGTGTGGCAGGTTGTGCAAGGCTTACGACTTCCACGAATTCACCTGGCGTCACCGCAATATTTTCCAGCATCATTGCTACGTAGCCGCCCGGGTGTCTCGGGTGGACTGCCCCGACCACGGGGCCAAACAGGTCAAGATGCTTCGGACCCGCAAGGGCAGCCGATTTATCTTGCTGTTCGAATAGGCGGCTATGACCTTGGTGCGGGAGATGCCCGTGCTGGCTGCGGCCCGCATCATCGGGGTTAGCGACACGCGACTTTGGCG
>CBCOTF020000080.1:0-3033 GCA_965112955.2 Desulfarculales bacterium | reverse complement strand
ATTTGGAGCTTTCACCTATGTGATGGGCATCCTGACCGGATGCCTACTGGGATCGGCCCTGGTATGGCGTAAGATGGTCAAGGCCGCAGCGAAGGGTTGACATTGCGTGGGCCGCACTTGAGGAGTGCGGCTCGATGGAGTGCCAACTAAACGAGTCCTGGTCGAGGCGCAGCCTGACCAGGGGAGGAGCGGGAAATGAGAGAGATCAAGGCGGTTAGCTGGTTCGTGGGACGGAGCAACGCCAGGGGGCTGTACAGCCGCTCTAAGCACCACATTCTATCCCGCAAGGATCACGGCGCACCTTGTGCGGCCAGTTGGTTTCTGACCATGACGGGGTAATAACAAAAGCGTTGGGCGGAGATGACCTGGACACTTGTCAGCGTTGTAGACTGGCCCGGAAAGGAGCCTGGGAGGTAACCCCATGATGACCGCAGTCGAGCGCATGATGGCCCAGGAGCGCAGGGCCGAGGTGCAGGGGCGGGTGGAATCCACCCGGCTGGCGGTGGTTTTTTGGATCGCAAGATGCCCTATCGGCGTTGAAACATCTACATGGCTCAGGCGTGACCTGGTTCAAATGTCAGGAGGTGAGGGGATGAAGATCTATAAGGTGATGTTGGTCGATAACGAGGGGAGGTCGTTGGATCGTGGAGCGTGGGCGTAGCTCTCCAGACGGAGATCATCGACCTTTTCGAGAGGAGGGCCGCAAGGCCGAGGACATCGATTCCTTTGTGGAGCTTGACGGCAGGAGCAATCTCAGCGACCTGGGCGCAGCGATGACCCACTTCATCATGGGGTGGGAGGGCGTGGCATGAGAAACATGATGGGCAATATCAACGGCGTGGCAGACCGGGGTCAGGTAGACCCTGCTTATGAGTGCCTGTGCGACCTACAGATGGCCCTGGACGATGAGACTGACCCGGCTGAACGGGCGGTCATCCAGGCCGAGATCGATAAAATTAAAGCGGGTAAGTAACCAACCCGAATCCGGCCCTGGAGGAGCCGGAAGCCCAGGTGGGAGCCTGGGCCTGATGAGGGTCACCTATCAGATTCCAAGCAGGAGGCATTAAAATGAGAACTGGTATGCATTTCAACGAATTCATGGCCGTAGCGGAGCGCGCAGAGCAACTGAAACGCGACTATGAGGTTGAGACCTCCAAAGTCCACGCCGTCTACCTGGACGGTGGAAGCCTGGGGCTGCACCTGGAACGTCAAAACCAGACCTACCGGATCGGCAGCGTGGCCCATGACAATTTGTCTACCTTGACCGGGATTCCCCGGCAGTATTATCAGAAGATGCTGCACCATCACCCCAAGGAACTGGCGGGCCTGATCGAGATGCACCTCCATAACGATGAGGGCATCCCCGAACAGCGGTTCGTGCGGACTATCGGCACGAAGGTTCGTGCGCTTCTTTCCACCCGTTACGGCGTTCTGGATCACATCGATGTGGCCCGGATGTTAGGGGCCAATCTCCCAGCTTTGGGCGGCGAGGTTCGCAGCGTCCTCTGCACCGAGAAGCGGCTCACCTTTCAGTTTCTCTTTCCGAAGCTCCAGGGCATCGTCAACCCGAAGGTGGGCGATGTAGTTCAGGCGGGTTTGGCGATCAGCAACTCCGAGGTGGGCCTGGGGATGTTCCGGGTCGAGGCGTTGCTGTTTGTTCTGGCTTGCACCAACGGCATGATCTCTCTGCCGGGGCGAGTGGAAGCTGGGCGCTCCACCGCGGCATCGATATGCGGGTGCTGACCGAATACACCCGTGATCGGCTGGTGGCCCTCCCCGGCGAGTTCACCAAAGATCACGATGGCCCGTAACGCCGAGGGCATCTGGATTCTCAAGAGGAACTGGCCCGGACGGTAGAGAAAGGTGCGGATGAGTCAGAGCCTGTCCCTCCCCGAGGCCGAGGAACCCAGTAATCTGTATAGGCCGCTGGAACGCCGGGGGCTGGTCAACGCCGCGAGCTTCCGGGCCCATAGCTGCCAGGACATTGACCGCAGCGTGGAACTGGAGCGCATCTCCGGGGCCGTGCTGGAGTCCTACTTCTAACCATCCCAGGGGAGGGTGACCTCCCCTGCTTCCTCCACTTCCCAGGCAACTGGGGCGTGAGGTAAGCAGTTGATCCTTTGGCAAAAGGAGATGAAGGCCATGACATGGTCAAATGAGATCGCCGGGGCGTACAGCCTTGGCCTGGAGGATGGACGGGGCGGCAACTTTCCCCGCATGGATCAGATGTTCGCCGCGGCATATGCCCAAGGGTATCTCCACGGGGAGAACGAGCGGCGTTGGCAGATCATGGATCAGCGGCAGTCCAGGGACTTCCTGGGGCTGGCAGGGGAGGGGCGGGTATGAAGGATCGGATCACTATTGAGAACATCAAAAACGGCCTGAGTCGCTTACTGGAGGACTGCGGAGCCATCGAAGACAAGGAACTGCGCCGAGAACTCAGGTGCGCCGTTGCTGAGGCTGGTGGCAAGGTCTCCCGGGTGATCCACAGGATGTTCGTCCTTAGAACCCTCAAGGGGGCGAGTGATGAGCTACCGTTGCCCCAGGAACAAGATGGTCACCAGCCAGGAGGTTTGTGCGGCTCGCAAGGGACGCAAACATCACGGGTGCGTGAGTTGCACCTATCCCCGGCAAGTCGAGCGGGATCTGGCCCGGATCGCAGGGCTGCGGGTACGGGTCAACCTGGAACCCAAGACCGCCACGGCGAGGAACAACCCCATCGAGATCAGGGGGCTGACGGGGCCGACCATTGCCTTATCGAAAGCCGTGGCCCGTGATCTCTACCAAAAGCTGCAAGCAGCCGTCAACGGAGGTATGTGATGGGAACTTACAAGTCAGGAGATGTTTCGGAAGGCGAACTGGTACGGGCCATTGTTGATCTGGCGATGGAGGGCGCAGACGGTCAGCAAATGTTTATCCAGCATCTGCTGTACAGGACGCACAACACGGAGCAACAACGGGTATTCAAATTCCTCCACCGCTTAATCAAGGCGATGGCTGAAAAGGATCGCTTCATCGATGGGCGTAACGAGG
>CBCOTF020000079.1:0-2101 GCA_965112955.2 Desulfarculales bacterium | reverse complement strand
CACCAGCGGCGCCGTGCCCCGGCCACCAGGCCCACATCACCGGATTAGGTGGCCCCCTTCAAATGAAATGCAGGTCCTATTTCCCTAAAATCCGCAGCCAGACCTTCTGAGAGGCCTTGAGACAGGGGCCCGCCCCGCTAGTCCAGACCCCGCCAGCCTGCTGCGATAGATTTGATTGAGGGCCTGGCCCGCTGCCTTGTGAGCTCCGGCGACTCGGCCAGAAAAGCCTTTAGTCCTGGTCCGAGAGGCTAAAGAAGGCCGGCGTAGAGACCAGCAGGTCCCCGGCCAGACATAGGACCAAGCCCACGCCGGTCAATGCGCGTATTCTATCGGGCATGTGGCCCCCTTACTGGCTGGGATTGGCTCCGCCCATGGGCCGGGCTATGTTTGGACCAGCGAGCGCTGACGCACGATCTCAAAGAGAAAGGCCCCGGCGGCCACCGAGGCGTTGAGGCTTTCCACGCCCTCAGCCAAGGGAAGGCTGGCGGCCAGGTCGCAGGCCTTCAGTAGACGCTGACCCACGCCCTTGTGCTCGCCGCCCACCACCAGTACCAAGGGCAGGTTCAGACTTAATTCCCAGGGCGCGGGGTGCCCCTGGGTGGCGGCGGCCAGCGACCACAGGCCGGCCTCCTGGCACTCCTCTAGGGTATTGGTCAGGTTGGTAACCCGGCACAACAGCAGACGCTCCATGGCGCCGGCGGCGGCCTTGGCCACAGCTGGGGTAAGCGGGCAGGCCCGATCCTTGGGCACCACCAGGCCTTGCGCCCCGGCCGCAGCGGCCGAACGCGCCAAGGCCCCCAAATTGTGGGGATCTTGGATGTGGTCGGCCATCAGTAGTAGGGCACGCGGCCCGGCCTCATGGGCCCTCTCCAGCACCTGGCTGAAATCCACGTAGGACGCGGCGGCCAGGCGCAGGCCCAGTCCTTGGTGAGCCGCGCCGCCGGCCAGTAGGTCCAACTCCCGGCGCTCCACCCGACGCACCTTGACCCCGATGACGCGGGCCAATTCCAGAATGCGGGCCACGCCCCCCCCCTGCTCGGCGCGGCCAGCAAGAGCTCCTGGGCACGCTGGGGAGCACTTTGCAGGGCTTCGGCCACAGCGTGGCGGCCCACTACCACCTGGCCGGATTTTCTATCCAATTTTTTCGTCGTTAACTGTGGAATTTGATGAGTTCCCCCAGCAATGCGGCGATCAAGTAGATCATGACCATAAAGATAAGACATTACGGTAGCCTCTGGCTCTTGCCTGGAAGATGGCGTTAAGCTTTTCCAAGCGGGCATTGGATGGGTACTGCGCCACTGGGCGGCCCGTACAGAGAGCCGCTAGGCGGTGGCGAAGCCGCCGGTTTCCAGTTCGGTCAGGGTCTGCTGCTGCTTTTCGGTTAGCCTGCCGCCGTCAGCGGCCTGGAGCGCGGCCCAACGGGCGGCCTTGTGCAGTTTACGCTCCTTAGCCTCGGCCTTTCGGACCTCGTCCACAGCGGTTGTGGAGAGCTGGATTAAATGGAACCAGTCCACGGTAACGTTGGCGCCGGGGAAGCTCTCGTCGATGGCGGCCAAGGAGGCTGGCGACATGTCACAGACCACCTCGGCAATATTGTTGTGATCGCCACCATGCTCACGCAGGAAGCGGCGAAGCAGGACCAGGCAGCACTTGCTCTTGCCGGGGGTAACGAAGATGATCGGCTTTTGCTTGCAGTCTAGGTCGATGAAAATGGTGACGTATTTGTGGCCCCGCTTGGAGACGGTTTCGTCCAGAGCCACGGCCTTGACCCCACCCAGATCCATTTTGGACAGAGCCTGGGTCATGTAGAATTGGACCGCCCGCCAAAGTCGCGTGTCTTCTGACCACGATGATGCGGGCCGCAGCCAGCACGAGCATCTCCCGCACCAGGGTCATGACCGCCTGCTCGAACAGCAAAATGAATCGCCTGCCCTCGCGGGTCCAGGGCATCTTGACCTGTTTGGCCCGTGGTCGGGGTAGTCCACTCGGGGTCCCCGGGCGGTTACGTAGCAATGATGCTGGAAAAGATTGAGGTAACGCCAGGTGAATTCGTGGAAATCGTGAGTCTTGCACAACCTGCTACATTCCGGACAAGGGTACT
>CBCOTF020000078.1:0-7052 GCA_965112955.2 Desulfarculales bacterium | reverse complement strand
GTTCCATCATTTTTAGTAACTGGGCTTCAGTAAGGACCCTTTAACGGAGGAGAGGTGGGAATGAGTCAAATTCTAGGCTTGGCCCTGGTTGCCGGGGCCCTGGGCGTGGTGTACGCCTTGATTACCGCGGCTTGGGTAGTCAAACAGGATGCGGGCAACGCGCGCATGAAGGAAATTTCGGACGCCATCAAAGAGGGCGCCGAGGCCTTCCTGGCCCGTGAGTACAAAACCGTGGCCATGGTGGCCGTCGTGTTGTTCGTCCTATTGTTCTTCCTGGGCAAATGGACCGCCTTCGGCTTTCTGGTGGGCACCGTGGGCTCGGCGTTGGCCGGTTACATCGGCATGGTCGTGACTGTGCGCTCCAACGTGCGCACCACCCAGGCCGCCTTCAACGGCCTGCAGGCCGCCCTATCCGTGGCCTTCAAGGGCGGCTCCGTGACTGGCATCATGGTGGTAGGCCTGGGCCTTCTGGGCATCGCGTGCTTCTACGTGATCACCAAGTCCATGGCCCCCGTTGACGACGCCTTCCACGCCTTAGTGGGCCTGGGCTTCGGCTGCTCCTGATGAGCGTGTTCGCCCGTATTGCGGGCGGTATCTACACTAAGGCCGCCGACGTCGGCGCCGACCTGGTGGGCAAGGTCGAGGCCGGCATCCCCGAAGACGACCCCCGCAACCCCGCTGTCATCGCCGACAACGTGGGCGATAACGTGGGCGACTGCGCCGGCATGGCCGCTGACCTGTACGAGACCTACACCGTGACCCTGGTCGCCGCCATGTTGCTGGCTAAGACGGTCTTCGGTGCCGCCAGCCTGTGGGTGGAGTTCCCGCTGCTTATCGGCGCTATCTCAATCATCGCCTCTCTCGTGGGCACTTACTTCGTGAAGATGGGCAAAAGCCAGTACATCATGGGCGCCCTGTATAAGGGCCTGGCCGTGGCTGGCATCCTGGCCGCCATCACCTTCTACTTTGTCTCCTCGTGGTTCCTGGCCTAAGGGCGTCGAGCAAGCCTTCACCGCCACCGGCGTGTTCATGACCGCAGTTATCGGCTTGGTGCTCACCGGTCTTATCGTGATCATCACTGAATACTACACCAGCACGAGTTACAGCCCGGTCAAACGCATCGCCGAGGCCAGCCAGACCGGCCACGGCACCAACGTCATCGCCGGCTTGGCCGTCTCCATGGAGGCCGCGGCCCTACCCGCCCTGGTCATCTGCGGCGCCATCGTGTGGGCCTACTGGCTGGGCGGTGGCTTTAGCGGCGCGGCTAAGGCTGCTGAGGGTGGCCTGTTCGCCATCGCGCTGTCCGCCGTGGCCATGCTCTCCATGACCGGTATCGTGGTGGCCATCGATTCCTACGGTCCCATCACCGACAACGCCGGCGGCATCGCTGAAATGGCCGAGCTGCCCGACGCGGTGCGCAACGTCACCGACCCCCTGGACGCAGTGGGCAACACCACCAAGGCCGTGACCAAGGGCTACGCCATCGGCTCCGCCGCCCTGGCCGCCCTGGTACTTTTCGCCGAGTACTCCCGTGCCTTCCCGACCACGGTCCTGTTCGATCTGTCCAACCCTATGGTCCTCGTGGGCCTGTTCATCGGTGGGCTCTTGCCCTACTACTACGGCTCGCTGCTCATGTTGGCCGTGGGGAAGGCCGCCGGCGGCGTGGTCGAGGAAGTGCGCCGTCAGTTCCGCGAGATTCCGGGCATCATGGAAGGCACCGCTAAGCCCGAGTACGGTCCCTGCGTGGACATCGTGACCAAGAGCGCCATCAAGCAGATGATGCTTCCTGCTCTGATCCCGGTGGTGGCTCCCATCATCGTGGGCATGATCTTGGGCAAGGAGGCCCTGGGTGGCGTGCTCATCGGCTCCATCGTGACCGGTCTGTTCCAGGCCATTGCCATGACCTCTGGTGGCGGCGCCTGGGACAACGCCAAGAAGTACATCGAAGATAACCACTATGGCGGCAAGGGCTCCGACGCCCATAAGGCCGCGGTTACCGGCGACACCGTCGGCGACCCCTACAAGGACACCGCTGGCCCGGCCATCAACCCGATGATCAAGGTCATCAACATCGTGGCCCTGCTGATCGTGCCCATGATCAAGTGATAGCCCTCATCTGAGGATGGCTCAGCCAACCGGCGGGAAGCCCGTCGGTTGGCTTTAGTTGTGGAGGCAATCAAAGCCAGCCTCGGGGCCCACAGTCAGGCCGAAGCATGGTTGGGTGGAGTCCCCTGGCAGCGTTCTCCTCTTGGCTGCTTGACAGGCGGCCATGGAGGGCTCTATCGTCAAAATGAGGCCTTGGCCGCCGGTGCGCTGGACGTAGGGGCGGCCATTAAATCACTACCCGCCGGCGCCAGCGACGCCCCGCGGGGTCCTGCTATGGGGTGAGACCATGCGGTGCTTCGTGGTGGTTTCCGGCGCTGGGACCATGCTGGTCCTCTCCACCTTCAAGTCCTTCACCAATCCCACCCTGGTGCAGCGCTTCAAGGCTAGCGGTGTCTCACAGATGATCCTGATGGAGATTCCCCTATTTCTAGGTTGAGGAGCGTTACGGCGAGGTGTTCGAACAGCTCAAGAGGTAGACCGGCCACGAGGGTTTTAGCATTCTGGACCTAAGTGGGGCATCGGTCTTCGGCAAGCTCAGTTTCGCCGAGATGGAACAATCTATTATGATGGAATTTTAGAATTTTAGCCCTAATAGTCGACGAGCTTCGCCAGGCCTGCCAGCGCCTGGCCCAGGCCGGGCTGGTGGCTGCTCTGTGCGGGGCCGGCATATCGGCGGAGCCGGGGGTTCCCACCTTGCGGGGGGCGGATGGCCTGTGGGAAAACCACCGCCCCGAGGATCTTGCCACACCGCAGGTTTTTGCCCGTGACCCGACTCTGGTCGGGCGGTGGTACCACTGGTGGCGGCAGCTTATCAGCCGCTGCCAGCCTAATCCGGCCCACCGAACATTGGCCGACCTTGAGCGGCGCTTGGGCGACACGTGCACCCTCATTATCCAAAACGTGGACGGTCTACATTCCCTGACCGGCAGCCGGGAGCAGCAGGAGTTTCACGGTAGCCTGCGGCGGGTTAGCCGCCTGGGCTGCGGCTGTGAGCATGAGCAGCGCCGCCTGGACCTGTCGGCGCCGCCGCGCTGCCCGGACTGCGGCGGGCTCTGCTCTGGCGTGGTCTGGTTCGGCGAAAACCTGATGCCGGCTTGCTGGACCGCGCCTGGCGGGCGGCCCAGGCCTGCAGGTGATGCTGGTATTTGACACCTCGGCGGTGCTCGCGCCCTCCCCAGCTGCCGGCCGGGCCCATGTTACCGAGGTGAACCGAGGCCACGCCCCACTTGGGCAGGTGGATGTCTCCTTGTTAGGCCTGGCCGGCGACATCCTGCCCCAGCTGATGGCATCCCCATGACGGCCAGCTCCGCGCAACCGGCCGCCATCATCACCTTTACAGCGATTTCGGCCAGAGCGTTTTCGGCCTGATGAAGGGCGTGATCTTGAGCCTGTGCCCCGGAGCGCGCTTGTGATCTGTGCCATAATATTGCCCCCCAGGACGCGCGGCGGCCTGGTGTTGAGCAGGCTCTGGCCGTTTTCCGGGCGGGCACGGTGCACCTGGCAGTGGTGGACCCGGCGTGGGGCATCGCCGCCGGGGCCTGGCCGTTACGGCCCTGGCCAATTGGGCGGGACAACGGTCTGTTTACACCGGTATGGCTGGCTGCCTCAGCCCGGGCCTATTGGCTCACCGAGACCGCCTACTTCCGTCAACCCGTGCAACAGACCTTTCATGGCCGCGACGTTTTCGCGCCGGTGGCCGCTCGCCTGGCCCAGGGCCTGGACCCAGCCAATTTGGGGCCGCAGGTGGACGACCCCCTGTTGCTGGACTGGCCCAGGCCTCGCCAACGCGGCGCGGCCCTGGTGGGGCAGGTTCTTGGCGCCGATCGTTTCGGCAACCTTGTTACTAATCTGGATCGCGCGGCCGTGGAGGGCTTCCTGGGAGGTAGGCCGGCCTTGGTGGAGGTGGCGGACTTGAAGGTGCGGGGTCTGAGTCAGGCCTACGGCCAGACTGCCGCCGGCCAGGTCGTGGCACTTTTCAACTCCTTGGAGCGCCTGGAGCTGGCCATGAACCAGGGAGATTTAGACGCCCATCTGAGGCTGGAGCCGGGCAGCCTCTACGGTCTGGAGGTGAAGGTGCGGGCCGAGGATGAGTAGCATTCCGGCGGCCATCCTGCAATAGTCATCGTTCAGGAGAGAATTTGATATGCCTGCCAGGGGACTCAGCGCGCGCTGACCTTGCTCTTGCTGCTCTGCACCCTGACCCTGGGCGCGGGGGTTCATTCCGCCTGGGGCGTAGTAAGAGGATCACTGCTGGCTGTTCACCCAGCAAGAGGTTAAGGCCTTCTTGGGCGGTCAGGTGGAGCTGGGGGACAATACCTTCTTGGGCTGCGCCTGGATTTTTCAGGGCACGACACTGTCCTAGCTGACCGTGAGCCTGAGCGAAAAAAATGGGCCGGCCTGCCAGGCCTCCGGCACTCCGGCGGAGGACGTGACCATCTTGGATATTGCTGGCCTGGGCGATGATGTCGCCAGCAACCTGCGCGGCAGGGGCGTGCTCAACCTGGTAACACAGAAAAAGGGCAAGCGCGTGCTCTTCAACTGTCCCTTTTTGGGCATCCAGGTGGACACTCCGCCTTCGAGGGCTTGAAGGGCCTGATGCGAAAGGCCTTGTATAGGCCGCTGTAGGCAAAGCGTCCTGCCTCGGAGGACCTGGCTGGCCTGCTCGCCGGCCAGCCTCCGTTGACAGCCACACCCTGGCTGCCTATACTACATTCATGCTCAAGCTCAAGGACCTGCAAGGATTCAAACAGTTTCTAGACTCGGCGGCCGCCCAAGCACGCCGAACAGGGGCTGCGTTTGGAAATGCTGGAGAAGATCGAGGAGCTCTTGGTAGCCTCCGACGTGGTCGACAAGGTGGTGGGTCAGGTGCTGTTCAGCCAGGAGGGAATGGCCCCGGTGGGGGATGCCTCCTCGCCTCTGAAGAAGGAGTAAGCCTTGCGCCGTCTGTGGCTGGTATTGTTGTTGGTGGCCCTGGCCGGAGCCGGTTTCGAGTCTACCTATCTTTTTATGCGCAGCCCCCACTGGTCGCTGTACCAGGTGGGCAGGGCCATTCATAACTACGATCCCCGGCTGTTCATGGCCTACGTGGACGTGGGCCAGATCCTGCAATCCCAAAAAGACGACATCCTGGACCTAATCCTGCCCAACCAAGAGCAGCGGGATCAGCGGGACATGGTGCGGCAGTTGCTCAACACCTTCATGGGCCCCATCATTGATCAGGTGCGCGACAAGTTGTCGAGGGTCATAGCCGACCAGGGGCGGGAGAACCTGCCAGCTCCTGGGTCTTGCTAGCGGCGGCCAACGTCACCACCAACGGCGACAACGCCTTGGTGGTGCTGAGCGATCAGGCACGGGGCGAGCGGTTGCGCCTGGGCATGCAGCGGGCCAAGGACGGCTACTGGCGGGTGGTTCAGATCGACGCCCAGGATCTGCGCGCCTTGGTCTCCAAGCATCTGCTGCCGGAGTTGGTCAAGCCCGCCGAGCAGTCCAAGTCAGAGCCGGCCCCGGCTCCAGCCCCGGCCAATTAGAAATTCCCCGCCCATGTTGATTGCACTGATTCTGGCCCACCCCGGTGGCGCCAGCTTCAATGCGGCCATCGCCGGCACGGCTCGCCAGGTTTTGGCGGACCTGGGGCACCGGGTGCAGCTCCACGACTTTTACGCCGAGGGCTTCGATCCCCTGCTGTCGGCGGCGGAGATCCCCCGCCAGGCTGTTTTGCCGGCCAGCATAACGGCCCACTGCCAGGAGTTGGCCTAGGTCCAGGGGTTGATCGTGATGCGTCCCAACTGGTAAGGCATGCCGTCGGCCATCCTCGCCGTCTGCTGAACCTGGTGCTGCGTCTCAGCGTGGCCTATGAGTTACTGGAAGGCGAGGGCGTGCCGCGGGGGTTGTTGCGGGTGGAGACGGCCTGAGTGCTCAACACTTCCAACACCGAGGCCCGACAAGAGCAAGAGGTCTTCGGCGATCCCTTGGAGCGCATCTGGCGCGACTACGTCTGCGGTCTGTGTGGGGTGCGGTGGCCTAAGCGGCGCATGTTCGGGGTCGTCTTGACCAGCAAGCCTGCTCAACGTGCCGCTTGGCTGCAGGAGATGCGCGATTTGGTGAGCAGGCTGTTTCCGATCGGCCCGCGGGCCAGTGGCCTCAACCCCTAGGGGCCAAGGGTAAGAAAGCGAGGCCGTGGTCAAGGCCAATTTGCTGGGCTGGTGGGTTCAGGTGCTGGCATCCGGGGTGAACGCCGGCATCGGCAACCTCCAGGTGAAACGCTCGCTATGGACGTGGCTGACGGCGGCCTAGCCAGCCTATTGGTTTAACTCTGGTTCCTGCTGGCGATGGCCTTCTTCTTGGCCGACGTATTTCTGTTGGCTAACTCCTTGGACAGCCTGCCTGTATCTATGGCGGCCCCCGCGGCTCCAGCACCAACTTCGTGGTGATGCTGCTGGAGGCGGCCCTGGTCTTTGGCGAAAGCTTGAACCCCATTCAAATATTTGGGTCTGGCCAGCATCGTGCTGGGCTTCATGTCGGTGGGAAGGGCTTAGCTCGGTTCGGCCTGAAGGTCCTGGCCAGGAAGCTCTCCCGTGCAGAGCAATCTGCCGCGCTGTAAGGCAACTCATCTGTAATCCGCATGATAGTGGCTTTGGACGCGTAGTTGGCCACCGATCTGCCGGGCCATGCTCTCTTTTGTAAAGCAGGAAAAAGCCATTGTGCCGTAGCTATAAAATGGCTACTATAAAGCTAGAAAAGGAAAGATATCTTAGCCGCGCCGTCGTCATGAGTGTAATTGGTGTAGCTCCAGTGTAATTGGTATAGCTCTGGTGTCATGGTGCAGCGATCCGCATGGCCGAGTTGGAGCAGGAGGCAGTCACGGGCGCCGGCGAGCTTTCGCCCTTGGCCTGGGGTTGCAACCGCTATAGGGTCTGGTGAGACAGCGTGTGGACACCGATAAACAG
>CBCOTF020000077.1:0-5297 GCA_965112955.2 Desulfarculales bacterium | reverse complement strand
CCGCCGAGGTCCTCGGCGTGGCCAAACGCTTCGAATACGCCATCCGCCTCGGCGCGCCGGCCCTGGTCAACGGAGATGTGGGCAGCGGGAAATCCACCGCCTTGCGCTGGGCCGCCAGCAGGCGGCACCCATCCGAGTATCAGATCATCTGGGTCACCATCGCACAGGGCTCCATCCTGGAACTTTACAGGCAAATCTGCGTCGAGCTCGAAGTGGGCACCGCCAGCTTTTCCAGAGCCATCCTCACCAAGCTCATCAGAAAATAGGTCCTGGAGGTCGCCCAGGGCCGCAAGAAGAAACCTGTCCTCATCATCGATGACGCCTCCTTCCTCAGGCTTCAAGTTTTGGCCAAGTTGCACACCATCACTAAGTTTCAGGGAGACTCTAAGCCAACACTGCTCACCACCCTGGTTGGCCAGGACAACCTTGCCGACCTCCTCATATAAAAACCCTCCCTGCCCCTGGCCTCCAGGGTCGTGGCCAGAAGCTATCTGGCCGGCGTCTTCCTCCAGGATATGCAGGCCTACCTCCTGCACCATCTGCACCGCCTCAACATCGCAGGCGTCAAACAAAACCTCTTCTCTGATCCGGCTGTTACAGCCATACAGTAAGGCTCCGGCGGCCTTTTTCGAAGGGCCCCAACCACCTGGTCCGAGGCGCGATCATAGCTGCCGCCGAGGATCAGACTCAGGTTGTCTCCCCGGAGCACGTCCACATCGCCGCAACAGAATTAATCTGATCAAATGAAAAAAGAAGGATCAGTCCAGGATAATCAGATAATTTTCGTCAAATTAATCCGAAAAACAATACCGCCAAAGTCGCATGTTGCTGACCCCGATGATGCGGGCCGCAGCCAGCACGGGCATCTCACGCACCAAGGTCATGGTTACCTGCTCGAGCAGCGAGGTGCACCGGCTGCCCTCGCGGGTCCAAGGCCTCTTGACCTGTTTAATCCCGTGGTCGGGGTAGTCCACCCGGGGCACCCGGGCGGTTACGTAGCAATGATGCTGGAAAAAATTGGGGTAAAAATTGGGGTGCCGCCAGGTGAATTCGTGGAAGTCGTGAGCTTTGCACAACCTGCCACACTTCGGGCAGGGGGACTCGGCTCCCCGGTCAGCGGCAACTTCCAAGAAGATCTTATGGGGCTGTTTATCGGTGTCCACACGGTCCCACCAGCCGCCAGGGCGGGTTGCAGCCCCAGGCCAAGGGCCAAAAGCTCGCCGGCGCCCATGATCGCCTCCTGCTTCAACTCGGCCATGCGTATCATTCTGCATTATGACACCAGAATTACACCAATTCGACTCATGACGACGAAGAGGCTTAAATAATATAGGCTTTATTCACCGAAAAAATCCTAATAGGAGAATGCTATGCCAGTCAAAGTGCAGGTGATTTTTTATAGCATGTACGGGCATATCCGCCAATTGGCCTAGGCCGTAGCCCAAGGCGCCCAGAAGATCCCCGGTACCGAGGTGGAGTTGTTTCAGGTGGAGGAGATGTTGTCCTCCGAGGTTTTAGGAAAAATGGGGGCCGTGGAATCCCCCCGCCAGGCCTTTGCCAGCCTGCCCGTGGTCCAGGCGGAGCACCTAGCCTAGGCCGACGCCCTAGTCTTCGGCACGCCCACGCGCTTCGGCATGATGTGCGCTCAGATGCGCAGCCTCTTGGACTGCACCGGCGGGCTGTGAACCAAGGGCGCCAAGGTAGGCAGCGTCGTCACCTCCACCCGGTACCCACAGCACGGAGGTCAGAAGTCCACCACCGTAAGCTTCCACACCACCCTGCTGCACCACGGCATGCTCGTGGTGGGGGTGCCCTACAGCCAGCCCTAATTTTTGGAGATCAGCCAGATCAGCGGCGGTCGCCCCTACAGGGTCTCGACCCTGGCCGGCCCCAACGATTTGCGTTAGCCCCTGGCCAGTGAACTGGGGCTCGCACGCTACCAGGGCCGCCGCGGCGGGCGCTCAAGGCCGGCGGGATTTGATCCTCTGATCCTTAGCTTGTGATTTCGCGGGGGAGGGGTTTGTCCCCTCCCTTTTGCATGTGGGCAAGGAACACACTAAGCCCCCCACGAAAACCCTGCGATGCAATGCCCTTGATACCAAAAAAGAAGACCGGAGCCTTAAAAAGGCCCCGGCCCTCCCTGGGGTGCTTTAGGCGTTCAGACTACTAGAAAATGAAGCGGAACTGCATGCCCAGCAACCACTCGTTGCCACGGTCAGAGTTGTCCTTAGGATTGTCGCCGTAGTCAAAGTAGCTGAATTCGGGATGCAGGAAAAAGTTCCTGGTGACGGCGTAGGGCAGACCCACGAAGTAGGCCTTGCGTGTATAGTTGTCATCCTTATAGCCGGCTTCGCCGTCGTCGCTAGCCACGGACTGCTTCCACGCGTCGTTGCTAACCTGCTCCATACCGAAACCGGCAGTGATCTCCAGAACGGGAAGGATCTTATACTCTAGGGCCAGGAAGCCACCCACCTGCTTGGAGTCCTCGATTTTGCCATTGGACTTGACCACCGGGATGCTGGACAAGGCGGTGCGAAGCACGCCTACGCCCAGCAGGTTGCCGGACCACTCCAGGTCGTTGTTCTGGCCGTAGTGGATCTCGGCCTTGGCGGTGAAGGGTCCAGCCGTGAACTTCACAGGTAGGATGGCCATATACTGGGTGGAGATGTTGTCAGCGCTGTCGGCCACGCCCTCCAGCTTAAGTTGGGACCAGCCGAAGCCAGGCTGCACCCACAAGCCGCCTACCTTCAACTGAGCGGCGATGTCGAAGCGGGGCAAGTTGGCATAGGCATCGGTGCCGGGGATAGTGTTCAGGGTGCCAGCGGTCAGGCCGGTGGCATCAGCGCCGTAGTAGCCGAGGTTCTCGGCGCCGGGCTGCACGGCGGCAATGGCGAAGCCGAACATGCCAGACTGCCACTCAAAGCGCACCTGAGGAGCACGGCCGCTGTAGATGTAGCCCCAGTTGGCCAGCAGCAGCTTGCCGTCCTGGTCTATGCCGAAGTACTGCTTGGGATGGTGGACCAAGGAGCCCACCCAGCCGTCGTCCTGACCAGCAATCAGCTTGCAGTTGCCAACTTTCCACCAGCCGTAGGCGTACCGCAGCAGGACGCTCTCGCTATTGGCGCTCTTGAGGGCGGGGCTGTTGGCGTTGGAGGTGGAGATTAAGCCCAGCTCGACAAGACCACCGGTGGTCTTGTCGACGCTGGTGAACTTGGCGTTCAAGTAGGAGTGGCCAGCCAGGCTAACGAAAGCCGTGGTGACGTCTTCCTTCTTGTTAGTGGTCAGCTCTTTGCTGGACTGGTTGTAACCGACGTCAGTCAGCATACGACCGCCAACAACAAAGCTGGGGCCGGGCTCATCGGCCGCAAAAACCGGTGCGGTGAAGGCCACTAGAGCGGCCACCGCCAGCATGGTCACAAAAAATTTCTTCATTCCCTTTGCTCCTTTTCAGTTTTCGTCCAGGCGACGCCGGATTATAACAACCAGCTTTCCCTACCGTCGCCGCCGAGCCATATTCTTGACCGAACCATCCATGATCACCCCAGGACCCTCTCGGTCCGGTTCGGCCCAAACGCCCTCACGGACGTTAAAGCTCAATATTGATCTCGGGAGCGCATACCCCAAAGCCCGTACAGCGTCACGTTACCGCACAGCCACACCATATCACATCATTATTTATCTAGTTCAACACAGGCTGAGCGGCAAGTCAAGGAGGTTTTTTAATCCAATGCGGTGACTTGCAACGTTACTTGCGCTCGAGGCCCCCCCCTATGACCTGGGAGGGCCTCGGCGAAGGCTACTTTTACAATCATGCGTTTTATTAACGCTAATTGTCCATCTCGCGTCACCTTGAGCGCCGAACTTGCTCCAAAAATTAACCTGGCGGCCCAATTTCGCGGGACCGCCAGGGAGCCTCAGCTAAACAAACAGGTTGATCTAGGCCTTGGCCGCGGCGG
The DNA here is from genome assembly GCA_965112955.2 of Desulfarculales bacterium. Taxonomy (GTDB): domain Bacteria; phylum Desulfobacterota; class Desulfarculia; order Desulfarculales; family Desulfarculaceae; genus JACRDC01. The sequence goes on along the minus strand of CBCOTF020000077.1, from coordinate 1,341 downwards.
CGATGTAGGTAACCGCCCCGCCCGCCTGCACTCCCTCGAGCAGGTACTCTTGCTTGGCGCCCATCACGTCCATGATCACCTGGCAGCCGATGAGCTTAACCTCGGCCTCCCACGCCGCCTCCATCAACTCGGGGAATGTTAGGCACGCTCACCGTAGCCAGCCAGCCCTTCATTATGCTAGTGGCCATAGCCGTCATGCCCGGCAGTATGCCGATGATGTTGGGCATCGGCACCGGCATGGCCGGGTTGCCCACGGGCGATACTTTGGCGTACTTGCGCTTATTGATGATGTCCAGGCCGTAGAATGGTGAAGGAGATCGTGGTTTCCAAGTCCATGGCCTCGGCGGTGGTAGCCAGGATCAGCACCGGGTCGGCCATATCTAAGGCTCCCTTGGAGGCCACCATGGTCATGGCCCGGGCCTCGCCGAAGGTGGTCAGGCGGCGGTCCAACTCCGCCGTGACCCGCTCGCCCGCCAGATTTTGGATCTCAGCTTCGGTCATGGTTGCCTCCTCGCGGCTGGACCGCGACCTAGCCCCGACGCCTATTCCCTACTTGACCAGGGGCAGAGTGGCCCGGAATTCCTCGATGCCTGCCTGGCGCAGAAGCTCATAGATGACCATCTCGGTGGAGGTGATCACCGCGCCACTGGAGCGCAGGCGCTCCACGGCTATCACCCAGTTGCGCAGGGAGCGGGAGGAGACTGCGTCGCTTATGGGACCTGCACCCGGTAGTCCTTGAGGGCACTGAGCGCTGTCTGGGCCACGCAGATATGCGACTTCACCTCGCACAAAAGCAAAGTGCGCCGGTCCAACTCGCCCAGCTTTTGGACAAACTCGGGGGTGGCCAGACAGTCGAAGGTGATCTTGCCGATGACCGGCGCCCCCGGGGCCTCGGCGTATATGCCCGGTAGGGTGGGGTCCAGCTTCTCCTGTGCGCTGAAGACCACCGGTAGGCCGACGATCTTAGCGAGCTACGCCAGCTTCAGCACGCTCTCGGCCATCTTGTCCTTACTCGGATATGATACGTCAGCTTTTCCTGGACGTCGATAACCACCAGAACGCAATTCTGGCGCTCCAGCAGGGGCGATTTGTGGGACATGGCTTGTTCCTTAAGGCTAGGCTTAGACGTGAAAGATCCCGGGGGACCTACTCAGGTCCATACCCTGACGGGCGGCGGCAAATCAAGCCTCAGCCCGCGGATGGGCTCAACGTCAGCGCTTAATATATGCCGCCGCCTCCAGGTCGGCCACGCAGCTCTCGTCCACGGCCTTGGCCATCTGCCAGGGGGAGCCGCAGATGTCGCCGGCGGCGAAGATCCCGGGCAGATTTGTGACCTGCCTC
>CBCOTF020000076.1:0-4013 GCA_965112955.2 Desulfarculales bacterium | reverse complement strand
GTTAAACAAAAACTCTTCTCTGATCCGGCCGTCACCGCCATACAGCAGGGCTCCGGCGGCCTCTTCCGAGGGGCCAACCACCTGGCCCGAGGCGCGATCATAGCTGCAGCCGAGGAGCAGACTCAGGTCGTTTTCCCGGAGCACGTCCGCATCACCGCAGCCGAATTGATTTGATCAAATGAGAAAGGAAACCTCCTTCCAGAATAATCAGAGAATTTTCGTCAAATTAATTCGAGAAACAACACCCCTAAGCAAACGCAATATGCTTAGTGTGACTTAGCGGCGATCGCCGAAGAAGCGCAGCAGCATCAGAAACAAGTTTATGAAGTCCAGGTAAAGCTGCAATGCCCCGAAGATAGCCATCTTGGAGACCGTCACTTCGTTGGCTGCCTCTAGGACCATGGTCCGCAGGCGCTGGGTGTCAAAGGCGGTAAGCCCCACAAAAACCCCCACGCCAATCATGCTTATGACGTAGTCCACCACCGGCGAGCAAAAGAACATATTGACCAGCGAGGCGATGACGATACCGATGAGGCCCATGAACAGGAAGGAACCCCAGGCCGTGAGGTCCTTCTTGGTGGTGGAGGCCCAGACGCTGGTGATGCCGAAGGTGCCGGCGGTGACCAGGAAGGCCTTCATCACCGAGGCCCCTGTGTAGGCCAGAAGCACCATGCTGAGCGTGACACCATTCAGGGCGGCGTACAACACAAACATGCTGGCAGCGGTGCCCACCTGCATGCGTTTGATGCCCGCCGAAATGGCAAGGACCAGACCGAACTCACCGACGATAGCCGCCCAGAACCACATGGTGGGCGCGCCTGTTCGCAGGTTGATGAATAGGCTAAGAGCCGGCAGGGATGTGGTCATGTACCAGGCCACTAAGGCCGACAGGGCCAGGCCGGCGACCATCCAATTATAAACCCGGCGCATGAAGGCGTTGACCAGGGTGAGTTCCCCAGTGCCACCCATGGTGCGGGAGGGGTAAGGCTGCTGATAGTATTGGTTCATGGGTGCTCCGCTCTTTGACTGATTAGGAGTTTGCCCGGGCCGTGGCCAGGACCATTGTTAACAATTATAACAGGCCGTGTAAATGGCCAAGGGTTTTTCGTCGGCCATGGGCCTTTAGCCTACGCAGGTGAAGGGCTGGCCCACGCCATCCAGTGTTAGCCAGCGCCAGCGCCAGAAGCCCCCCAGGCCGATGACCAGGGCCGGTCCCACCAGCATCAGGCCGGGCGGCAGGAACACCTCCACTCCCTCCACCTCGTACCGGCGGAAGGTCTTGGCCATCCTGCCCTCCGGGGCTCGCGGCGCCACCTGCGCCGGCACCCCGCCTCGTCATCCCCCGCCCGAGCTAGGCGGGGTCACCGTAACCTGCCCGCCCTTCTGCTTTATGAAGGCTATGGCCTGGGGGTCTACCTCAATGCGCATGCTATTGTCGCTCCATTTGGGGGTTGCCATTAAATGAGGGTCGCTTTTAAATGATGATGCCTTAGTGCGGCTTGTCAAGGGCCGGCATGGCCGGGCTTGTAGGAGGCCCCCAAGATAAGCGGGCCGGACTTGCGTCCGGCCCGCGCCAAAAACCCCGCGAGGTTCTAGAAGTTATAGCTAATTCCCAAGCCCACCTCATTGCAAGTCATGAAATCGGCCTGCACGTTCAGCAGGAAATTGTGGCCCAGGTTGAGGTTGCAACCCAAGAGGGCGGTAACGATGTCCTCGCTGCGCAGGCTGTCTTCGTAGTCGATGCGGGTAGGATTGGGACCATTGCTAATCCACTGGCCGGTGAACTTGCCCTCGTTGTAGGAGGCGCTGCTGCCGACATAGGGCGTTAACTTGCCGCAAGTCCAGTAAGCGGTGGCCACCAGATCGGTCTGCCAGTAGTAGTTGAGCTTTTCCTCGATCTCGTAGAAGGTTTGGCCGTTGTAATCGGACCCATCCGAGGTGTTCTTCCACTCATTCGACCTTACGGTCGTCGTAGCCCAGGTACTGGTTGGTTAGCAGCAGGCCGTGTCCGCCGGCCATCTCCCACACCAGGGCCTTGACCCCAGCGGCCCACGCGAGATCATTTTGGACCTTAGCCTGCCACTCGGCGCTGGTCTTGAGGTCGTGGTCCACGTACTTGCCACCGATAACCACTCCAAAACGGTCTAAGAAGTTGAGTCAATCACGCACACCGTAGGTGGCGGTGGCTATGAAGGTGGACTGCTCCTGTAGCCGCATTCCGTGCCGTCATTGGGATAGCGTCTCCCCAGGGCGTAGTCCTGGAACCGATGCCCGATCAGGTAGTCAGCGGATACACCGAAATTGGAGTGCCCCTGCTTGAGCAACTGGGCGAAATTGCCTCTGTCGCCGGCCTGGGCCGGCACAGCCAGCAAAATGAACCCAGAATCAACAACAAGATGGTCCTTTTCATGTCCAGGTCCTTTCGCAGTCAGGGCCCTACATAGGCCGTGCCCTGAAGTAGTCATTGGGGGCATAAACCCTGGATACGCTTACCGTGGGGACCTGCTCTATGACGAACTCGCTCGGCCCCATATGGTTGCTTCTGCCCCAGTCATAGGTGTAGCCTAATTGGGTTCAGGGATAGGGCTTGTCTGTCTCGAAGCGGTCATGCTTATTCTTGGCGAATCAGGACTTGTAGTCGTCGGCCACGCTGGTGCGGCTACCCTGGGGGAAGTTCAGCTCCGCCACGGTGTTGGTGATCTCGGGGTCGGGGCTGGGGCGGAACAGGTCGCCAGAATTCACCCAAAACTCCATAATGCGAGCGTAGCCGTTGTCAGAGAGCAGCACTCAGACCTGCTCAAGCCGCCGCATACTGGGCGCGTCGGCCTGGCTCTGGAAGAACTGATGCAACCCCGAGGGCACCGTCACCCACGGCTCCCTAAAATTGAGGAAGTAATTTTGGCCCTCGTAATTGTCATAGAAATCGCTGGTCAAGGCCAACATCTGCCTCTTCGTCGTCATGAGTGTAATTGGTGTAGTTCCGGTGTCATGATGCAGCGATCCGCATAGCCTAATTGAAGCAGGAGACAATCATGGACGCCGGCGAGCTTCTGGCCCTTGCCCTGGGGTTGGCAACCGCCCTAGCGGCTGGTAGGGCAGTGTGTGGACACCGATAAACAGCCCCACGAGGTCTTCTTGGAGGTTGCCGTCGACCGGGGAGCCGAGTACCCCTGCCCAGAGTGTAGCAGGTTGTGCAAGGCTCACGACTTACACAAATTTACCAGGCGTCACCTCAAAGTTTCCAGCATCATTGCTACGCAACCGCCCGGATGCCTCGGGTAGACTGCCTTGACCACGGGACTAAACAGGTCAAGATGCCCTGAACCCGCGAGGGCAGCCGGTTCACCTTGCTGTTCGAGCAGGTAATCATGACCCTGGTGCGGGAGATGTCCGTGCTGGCTGCGGCCCGTATCATCGGGGTCAGCGACACGCGACTTTGGCTGGTGGTCCAGTTCTACGTGGCTCAGGCCCTGTCCAAAATGGACCTGGGCGGAGTCAAGGCCGTGGCTCTGGACGAAACCGCCTCCAAGCGGGGCCACAACTACGTCACCACCTTCATCGACCTAAACCGCAAGCAAAAGCCGGTCATCTTCGTTACCCCCGGCAAAGGCAAGGGCTATCTGGTATGGCGGCGATCACAACAATATCGCCGAGGTAGTCTGCGACATGTCGCCAACCTTCCTGGCCGCCAGCGGCGAAAGCTTCCCCTACCGCCTGGCGACTCAAGGAGAGATGCTGCGCTGGATCAGAAAGGCCACCTCTAGTACGGACCGCTCAGTGGCGCACCACCCATTTCACTCCGCCATGCCCTGCAGTGCATAGCGCCCGGCACCAAAACCCTGGCCCCGGTCCTCAAGGCGCTCATGACTCTGGAAGAGCATGCTCTAAGCCGTTGGACCTCCAGCCATTCCAACGCCCGCCTTGAGGGGTTTAACGGCATCTTCCAGGCCGCCAAAGCAAGAGCCAGAGGCTACCGTAATGTCTTCACCTTCATGACCATGATCTACTTCATC
>CBCOTF020000075.1:0-2420 GCA_965112955.2 Desulfarculales bacterium | reverse complement strand
TGGCGGTCCACCTCCACGTGGTAATCGATGTAACCCTTGGCCTTCTTCCATTGGGCATGCTGATAGGCCGTGGCGGGCAGAGGCTTGAGCGCTGGTTTACCCAGGGGACTCGCACATGGAGCGTCGGGTGCTGGGCAGCTTTTTGAAAGGCTGGTTATTGAGCCGGTCTCGAAGCCCACGGAACGCCTGGTTAAGCTCAACCAGACTGAAGAAGGACTTCTTGCGCAGGGTGGCCAGGATCCACCTCTCCACCAGTTGCACCCCCACCTCGGCCTTGGCTTTGTCACGGGGCTTTCGTACCAGGGTGGGCAAAACCGCCGTGCGATAGGGGGCGGCCATCTCCTAGTAGGTCGGGTTGATGTCGGGCTCGTAGCGGCAAGCCTTGCTCACTCCGGATTTGAGGTTGTCGATCACCATCAACTCCGTCACCTCGCCAAATAACTGTAAGTTCCGCTGGTGGGAGCCGATCCAGTCGGGCAGACTCTGGATCCATGTGGCCTCGGGAGAGGTGTAGCTGCTGGCGTCCAGAACTGCCGCGAAGATCTGGGCCGCCTTAACCTCACCCGTCAGAGGGACCACCACGTCCATGGTCTGACCGGTATAGTCGATAAACGTTTTCTCGCCGGCCCAGTGCTCTTGGCGCATGACCATCCCCAGCTTGCCCGACCACTCCCGGTGACGCTCGCAAAATTAGCGATATTGGTAGCCCAATGTATGGACTGCCTTGTACTCCTCCCACAACAACGCCAGGGTCATATCCTTGCGCCTCAGCTATTGATGGACCTGAGGTCAGTCAGGCTCCGGGCGAAAATCCGTGAGGGGGCAGGACAGGCCGGCGCGCGCGGCTCGACGCAGGCAGCGGGACACCGTGGTCCGGCCTATTTCGTAACTATTGGCAATGTCCCGGTTGCCGCAGCCGGCCTCGTGCTTCGGCCGAAGTATTTCCTTGATCTTACGCATGGAGAACCTCTCCACCGGCGCATATGCACCCTCCGTGTTGGAAAGGCGCAGTATAGCCAATCAGGTGTTATCCAGCGTCGCCTACTACCCCAAGTAACCCACGTCCTATGGAAATGGTCCCCGCTTGCCGTGGAATCGGTGGCCCACATCGCATGAATCACTGGCTCGCTTGAAACGAAATTCGTACCCTGTTTTTTTCTGCCGGTTCCACCGGCTACATGGCCAATCTGGGGGTGATCAGCGCCCTGGCCGACCCGAGCGACCTGATAGTTAGCTACCAGCTGCACCACTTCAGCCTTATAGACGTTTGCCGGCTCTCGCGGACCACGGTCAAGGTCTATCCCCACGGCGACATGAAGGCCGCCGTCCGCCTGCTGCAAGAGGCCCTGTCGGAGGGCCCCTGGCGCTGATCGTCAATGACGGGGTTTTTTTCATGGACGGCAACCTGCCGGGCCTGCTGGCCCTGACGGCAGAGGCCGGCGCCCTTTTGGTCATCGACGACGCCCATGCCACCGGGGTCTGGAACGCCTACGGCAGCCTGGAGCATTTCGGCCCGCGCCTTACCCCCGAAGTGGCGATGGTGGGCACCTTCGGCAAGGCCCTGGGCGGGCTGGGCGGATTCGTGGCCGGATCGGCCCCGGTCATCGACTGCCTGATTAACCAGGCGCGGGCTTTCTTGTGCACTACCGCCCCGCCCCTGCCCGCCGTGGCGGCGGCCGACTTGCGTTTGGTGGACGAGAAGACCTGGTGGCGCGACAAGTTGCACCAGTTGGGCCCGCACCTGCGCGCCCGGCTTGGCGACCTGGGGTTGCGGGTGCTCTTCCAGGATGGCGCCATAATACCTCTGTTGATGGGCGGGGCTGAAAAGTCCCTGGCCATAGGCCAGGCGCTACCCACTGCCGGCGCATTGACACAGGCCTTCCAACCGCCCACGGTGCCTCCGGGCACCAGTCGCGTCCGCCTTACCGTCACCGCGGCCTACGAGATGGCTGACATGGATCAGGACACCCTGGCCATCGCCGCTGCGGCCCAGGAGGTTGGAATATGAAAATTGCACCCGGCATCTTCACCACCAGCACTGACACCGACGTGGACAAGGCCGTGGTCAGCGCTGCCTTGCTGCTGATTCTGGCGCAGAGGGATATCGCCGTGGGCTACCTCAAGCCCATAGCCAGCGACGGCGTGGAGGTGGATGACCACCTGATTAGCCCCGACCTCTTGCTGTTGCACCGGGTATTCCCCATCAACAATTCCTGGGAACGGGTCAACCCAATCTGCCTGCGTCAACCCCTGCGCCCCCTGGTGGCCGGCCGCCTATAGGACGTGCACCTGTCGATTTCGGAGGTGCGAGGCCAGCTGCGCTAGACCTTGGAGGGTCACCGCTTTGCGGCCGTGGGGCTACTATAGCCGGTTCCAGGCTCCGGTGGAGACCATTCGGCAAAGCCTTTCCAATAAGCTAG
>CBCOTF020000074.1:0-2157 GCA_965112955.2 Desulfarculales bacterium | reverse complement strand
GCAGCAGGCCCTGACCGAACTGGAAACCGGCGGCTTCGCCACCGCCACCGCTTGGTGGCTGAAGGAGATGCTGCGCTGGATCAGAAGGCCGTCTCATGTAGGGGCCGCCCAGTGGCTCATCACCCAGATCTATTTCATTGCTGCACTACTGGGGGAACTCATCAAATTCCACAGTTAATGGCGAAGAACCCAAAAATCTGGGCGGGGCCGGCGACGGCGGGCTGACCACCTGCCTGGACCCGGAGTTGGCCGCCCACCTGCGCTCCAAGCGCACCCGCGGTTTCCACCCCGCTGAGAAATACCGTTACATGCACGTGGGCGGCAATCTTCGCCTAGACGCCGTTTACGATTGCCTGCTCAGCGACAGTGGCCTGGTGGACAAGGGCCTGGTGATCTTGCCCCACCAGGCCTGACCGTAAGCGCTCCATATCCACGTCTTCAACCAGTACATCATTCGGGTGCGTGACCGCGATGGCCTGATGTGGAGCTTGAGTCAGGCCAAGATCGGCAAGGCTGTGTACTACCCCATATCCATGTATCTGCTGGAATGCTTCATCGGTCTGGGCGGGGCGCCCGGGGATTTGCCGGTGACCGAGCAGGCCGTCGCCGAGGTGCTGGCCATCCCCATCTACCCCGAGCGGACCATGGAGCAGAAAGAGCGCGTGGTGGAGGTGATCGCGAGCTACTACGCCTGCGTCTTTTTTGCCCGTGAACAGAGGTAGCTCCATGCCAGCCACCCCCAAGCGGAGCGCCATGGCCATGAAGAAGCAGATCACGGCATTGATCCTGCCCTATTGGCCTTGGGCCTCGTGGCCACCGCGGCCCTGGCCGAGGGCATCCCCGACCTGGACCCCAGCCAGCACACCGCCGGCCAGTTCATCAGCGACGTGGAAAGCAAGCAGAGCCCCGAGTCGCTGGGCCTGGCCATCCTATGGGGCTACGGCTACATATGCGGCGAGGACGAGTCCTTCATCCCGCGCTTTGACGAGGCTCTCATCGAGAGCCTACTTTTCAAGTACATGGTAGTGTGCAAGGGAACCCCCAGCTCAGCCTGATGCAGGCCACCCAGGAGGTCATGCGCTTAAGCGAGGCCCTGAAAAAGCCCGTTGCCCCGGCCAAGGACTAAAGCCCCCAGAGGGGGACCGCAATGGGCTTCGACTTCGCCTTCACGGTCTTAACTCCAGTCTATAACCGTGCTCACACCCTGTCCCGGGTGTATGAGCGCTTGAAGGCCCAGACCTTCCGGAATTTCGAGTGGCTGGTGGTTGACGACAGCTCCACCGACAGCACCGCCCAACTGCTGGCCGGCTGGCTCTGCTTTTTCCATCCGCTGCCTGAGCTAGCCCAACCAGGGCAAGCACGTGGCTTTCAACCGGGAGGTGGCCGCGGCCCGGGGAGAGATGTTTCTCACCCTGGGCTCCGACCACGCCTACCTGCCCCAGGCCCAAGAACGCTCGCAGCACCATTGGCGGGACATCCCTCCAAAAATTCGCCAGAAGTTAGTGGGGGTCAGCGTCCCCTGCCGGCGCCGATCCTGGATATAAGCGCCTTGGAGCTGCGCCACGGATTTTGCCACCAGAGCGAGCTGTGGGGCTTTACCAGCACCCTGGTGCTCAGTGGTTTTCCCTACCCCGAACCTCCGAACGCGCGCTTCGTATACAAGGACCTGGTGTGGAGCCCCATCACCGCCCGCTACCTCACTCGCTTCGTGGACGAGCGCCTGCGCGTCTATCACACCGAGGGTCACGATCGCCTCATCGGTTCGGGTGTGCCCGAGAGCCACCTACCGGGGTTGATGCTCTGGCACCAGGTGATGCTCAACCTGGAGATGCCCTGGCTTAGCCGCCATCCAGCCTACTTCTTGCGCTCGACTCTGAACTACGCCCATTTCGCCCGGGGCTAAGGCCTGGAACTGGCCCGCCAGTGGCAAGAGCTGACCAACGCCAAGGTGCGGGCGCTGTGGCTTTTGATGCTGATTCTCGGCTGGCTGCTGCACCTGTGCGGCCGGGTGCCCCCGGTTGGGCATTAACGGGGCCGAGTGCCTCGGTACCCATTAACGGGTCGGTAGGCTCTATAGTTCTGGCCAACCCCTCCGACGCCCGTTGAAGGGCATAGCGAAGTCATAGAGGGTCAGAGCGAGGCGCTTAGAGATATAGG
>CBCOTF020000073.1:0-2574 GCA_965112955.2 Desulfarculales bacterium | reverse complement strand
AACCTTATATTATACCAATCGCAGCCATGGCCGGAAATAATCACGGGAGAAAAGACAACGTGCCTCACTACCTGGCCCCCGATCTCAGCCACCAACGAGACGGCCAGCGCGTCGGTGGCCCGCAAGGCGCTGATAATGAACACCTCCGTTTGCTGACTGTACGGGTGGTCCTGGAAAACCGCCAAGGTTATCTCCGATATCGCCGCATGGTCTGCTTCTATCTCGCGCCTGATTATCATCCCGATCTCCAATCTCCTCGCTGTGCTTTTGGGGCGCATTCCAGGGCCAGGGCTTAGCGGAGCGTGACCGTCAGTCAACCCCTCAGGCGCTTGAGGGGCGATCTCCCGGACGTTTAGGTCTATCCCCTGGGTCTAGAGCATCAGACCTGTGAGCTCACCCCAGCCGCGCTCCAGGGGTTTGTCGCCAGCGTTCTGTTCGATCTCGAACTCGCAGGCGAAGACCTCGCAGCTCTCGGCCAGGTGGCCTCCGAAAGTCCGGCCCTGGTAGTTGCCCAGGGTGACGTGGACGTGCACGAAGGGCTTGCCATCTTTGAGCAAGACGTTGCCCATTAGGGCCAGGATCTCCAGATCATGGTTTAGATCCATGAAACTGTACACCCGGGCCGCCTGGTCGTAGTAGCCGCTGCGCGCCCGGGTCACGACGGCACCGACGGCCCGCACCCCGCTCTGTCACTCTGGCAGTCCTGCCCAGCCCTTCTCGCGCTTTTTAGACGTTTATTCCGCCCTAATAACCCCAACGGAGGTGTTGTATGCTTGACAGCCTGGTATTGCGTCGCCTGACGGACCGGGACAACCGTTCCCACTCTACTTTGAGCTTGTACCCGGCCCTGACCAACTGACGCCCCTTTGCTGCCTCTGGGGCAAATATTCAAGCGTAAAGAGCAGCAAAAGGCTGACAACGGGTCAGGCGAGTCCTGGAAGGCCCTAGCCTCCGAGCAGGATAGAGTGGCGCGACTCGTGGAGGAGTTGCCCACCGGGGCCGGCCCCTATTCATCTGCGTTCCCAGGGATTCCTGGAATTTTTCATTCTGTCCTTGCGCGTACCGAATTTGCTGGAAGCGAGCGCTTCGCCCTATATCCGCCCCTTCGCCGTCCTGGCCGGCGATTACTGCCGCACTCTGACCGTGCTTCTGGACCGCCGCAAAGCCAGATTTTTCGAGGGGTTCCTAGGCCTGGTCAGCGAGCTAACGGAGCTGGAGCTGACCAACGCTGCCTAGCCGCAAACACGCGACGGAGACTAGGGCCGGGCCGGCGACAAGCGCGCACCCGCAAGGCCGAGAAGGCCTTGTATTACTGCTGGTGATCGGCCAAGGCCTGCGTGATCAGCTTGAGTAGCGTAAATGCGCAACTCTTGGTGGGGGCGACTCCCGGGTGCGCGTGGAAAACTTCTTGCCCAGGTGGCCAAGGTCCAGGCCCTGGCCGGCCGCCAGCGCCAGAAGCGCTAACTAGCCAACTTGGCCAACACCTGGTTCAGCCCGGCGGTCAGACCGCCACCGGGCTGAACCAGGTGTTGGCCGCCCTGCACAACGGTCAGGTGCGCACTCTGCTGATGTGCCAAGGCCGGGAGTTGCTCCCTGTGCCGCATGGCAATGACCCGCGTGGATGACGTGGTGAGCCTGGCCCTAGCCTGTACCCTGGAATCGGGCGCGGCCTGAAAGTCGTGGAGTGCCTTTCAGCCTTGGACCAAATGGGAGGCATCGAGGTCATGTTGCGCTGCGCCTAATAATCGGCTTTGCCAAGATCGCCCCTGCCGGAGAGGGCTATAATCGGAACCTAGCCAAGACGGGGGGCTAACCCCCACCCGATTTTTTGGGCGCCCACGGCCAGACCCTTGACAGGAGATCAGCGAGTCGCGCATACTTTATGTTGACATTAACTGGGAGAAAGTCCATGAAATCCAGCCTTCTCCCGCGCTCCTACACCATTTCCGATCTAGCGGGGGAGCTTAAGATTAACACCCGCGCCATCCGCTTCTACAAGGAAAATGGACTGATCCGCCTCCGCTGCCCCAAGGCAACCAGCGACGCTACAGCCGCCGTGACCGCTCCAGCCCCAAGCAATTTTTGCGCAGCAAGCGCCTCGGCTACAGCCTAACGCAGATCGCCGAGACGATCGGCATGGCCGCCGAGGTGGACATGGACAAGGCCGAGCCGATACAGCGCGGTTTGGCCTACGGCCAGGAAAAACTGGCCGAGATCAGCCAGCGTATTGAGGAACTGCGCTTGCTGGAGCAGGACATCCTGGCGGTACGCCAAAAGCTCCTTCACCGTCTGGCCCAGCTGAAGGCCAGCCAACCCCACCCTCAGCAAGAGGTCTAGTCATGTTCGATTTTCTTTTGAGCCGGGAGCAACTGGCTCTGCAGGGCGAGGTGCGCGAGCTGGTCAAATGGGTACCCCGTCAGATGATTCTGGACATGGACCAGGATAAGATCCAGTTCCCCAAGGAATTCCTGCAAGAGGCCGGCAGGCGGGGCCTATTGGCTGCCGTTATACCCGTAATGGGGGGGGGCGGGGGCATGGAGTGGTTACCCCCAGCAATGGTCAGGCGGAAGTAGG
>CBCOTF020000072.1:0-8669 GCA_965112955.2 Desulfarculales bacterium | reverse complement strand
CCTGCCGCGTTCCCGCCAGCTTCTCCAGGGCCGTCCTCACCAAATTCATCAGAAAACAGGTCCTGGAAATCGCCCAGGACCGCAAGAAGAGACCCGTCCTCATCATCGATGGAGCCTCCCTCCTCAGACTTCAAGTCCTGGTCGAGTTGTACACCATCACTAAGTTTCAGGGAGGCTCCAAGCCAATCCTACCCATCATCCTGGCCGGCCAGAATAATCTCGTCGGTCTCCCTCAAGGACATGCAGGCCTACCTCCTGCATCACCTCAAAATCGTAGGCGTCAAACAGAACCTCTTCTTTGATCAGGCCGTCATCGCCATACAGCGTGGCGGGCACACCGTCCGGGCTAGAGTCAGGGCATGGGGTCTAGTTTGAAGTGAACGGCCAGGCCCTGTTGGCCCCAGGATTTCGGAGGATGATTTGTAATGGGAGTCGGTGGCCAAGGGCAAGGCGTCAACCGATCTATATAAGCCCTCCGGAGGCCCCCTCCAGAGAGCCATCAGCGTTGGCTAGGGGCGAGGCGTCAACCGATTCGTCATTGCCCTGCGGCGGGCACGCCGCGGTTTTCTAGGGCAATTTGGATCAGGCGATCCACCAGGGCCGGGAAGTCCAGGCCGGCGGCGGCGGCGGCCTGGGGCAACAGGCTGGTCTCGGTCATGCCGGGGATAGTGTTGGGTTCTAGGATCACCGGGCCGTGGCTGCTCAGGATGAAATCTGAGCGGGAGTAGCCCTTGAGCCCCAGGGCTTGGTGGGCCAGGATGCCCAGCTCCTGCACGCGGCGGGTGGTGGCCTCATCCAGGGGCGCGGGACAGATCTCGCGGGAAGCCCCGGGGGTGTATTTGGCTTCATAGTCAAAAAAAAGATACTTATCGCCGGGGATGATTTCTACTAATGGCAGGGATTGCAGTTGGTCGTTGCCCAAAACCGCTGCCGTGACTTCGCGGCCGGGCAGGAACCTCTCCACCAGCACCAGGTTGTCTAGGCTGAAGGCCGCCTCCAGAGCCGGGGCCAGGGCTGGCTCGTCGCGCACTACGGTAATCCCGAAGCTTGAGCCCTCGCGGGCCGGCTTTACCACCACCGGCAGCCCCAGTTCCGTCAGAACGCGGGCGTCTGGGTGGGGCTGGCCCCGGCGCAGCACCAGGTCAAGGGCTACAGGCAGGCCGGCTAGGCGGTAGCGGTCCTTGGCCATGGGCTTGTCCATGGCCAGGGCGCAGCCTAGCACCCCGGCGCATTGGTAGGGGATGCACAACAGGTCCAGGAGGCCTTGCACGCTGCCGTCCTCGCCACCGCGTCCATGCAGCATCACCAGGGCGGCGTCGATGGTCGGGGCCTCTTGTATCAGGCGCACCAAGTCGGTGCTGGGGTCCAGGGGAATGGCCTCGTAGCGGGCCGGCTCCAGGTTATTTAGCACCGCGCCCCCGGATTTGAGCGACACCGGACGCTCGCTGGAGTTGCCTCCCATTAGTACTGCCACCCGCAGTTTAGCCATGGCCCTCTCTCTTTGGCTGCCCAGGACAGCGCCGCCGTCCGGGATCAATCCTCCCGCCAGACCGGTTCCATTTCCTGCCAGCGCCGGGTCACCTCGTCGGGGGTGTGACGTTGCAGCATGCTGGCAAAGATGAGGCGTTCCACCTCCAGGGCCCGCTTGCGCCCTTGCTCGATGCGGGCCAGAAGCTGGGGGTCTCCTTTGCCGTAGTGGCTGGCGATGTAAGCGTAGCGCTGGTTAAGGTTGACCAGGCTATCGTGGTTGACCCGCTTGTCGGCGTAGTATACCACCATGGTTTCGTCCAGGAGGTTGTCAGGGGGCAGGGTGACGTGGTTCTGCACCATGGACCCCAACTGGCTGTAGCCAAGCTGGCTAAGCAGGGATGCACCCTCCAGGTCGTGACGGCGGGAGGAGCCCAGGCAGGGGGTTTTGGCCAGGTCGTGCAGCAAGGCCCCGGCCCGGATCGCCTGTCGGTCCAGGCAGAGCCCGGCCTGCTCCAGCCAGCGTTGCAGCAACAGGGCTACGGCGCAGACCACCTCCGAATGCCGGCGGATGTTGGTCAGCATTGCGTGGGTGTCCCACAGGCGGGTAATCTCGTCTAGGTCCGGCAAGGGTGGGCCGGCTCCCCGGCTGGGGAACCCGATCTCAGTCAAGGCGCACCTCAATGCGTCTGTTGGCGCCGCCGGCGCCTTTGAGGCGCCCCAGCAGGCTGCGCAGGGTCTGTTCCACTAGGCGGCTGACAAAGGGGTTCAACCCTAGAGGCCGCCCGTCCACCCAAACGCTCACCCGCTCCTGGGCCGGCGATGCCGCGGCGGCCAGGTCCAAATGGGTCAGCACGAAGTCAGCCACCGCCCTGGGCTGATCGTCGTCCAGTACCGGCAGGCCGGCTTCCATCCCGGAACTGGCCCGGTCAGCGCCAGCAGGCGCCCCCGGAGGGCAGCAGGGGCGCGCCCTGGGCCACCACTTCGATCTTGTCCAGCGGGGCAGTCTTGAAGCCCTCCACCAACACCAGATCCAGGTCTGGCATGTAGCGTCGAGCCAGATCGGCTGGGCTGTCCTGGCCGCCGTCAGCGGATGTCAAGCGTACCTCGCCGGCGTGCTGGGCCACCCGCCGGCCTGGCCGCTGGTAGCGGCTGGTGTCCTTGCCCTGCTCGCCGGGCAGGGGTAGGGCCTGCGGTGGCCGTGGTGTGACACCCCCACGGCTAGGCCTCGGCGGCTAAGCTCGGCTACCACCTGGCTGAGCAGGGTGGTCTTGCCGCTGTTGCTGGCTCCGCAAAAGCCCAGCAGGGGAGGCATGGGCGCTCCTGGCTGAAATTCATAATGCCACGAACGAGGTTTTTCCCAGCATAGACGAGGGGACCGCAAGGGGTCAAGGCCGCAGGTTTCGGTTAGGCGGGAATT
Source organism: Desulfarculales bacterium (assembly GCA_965112955.2). Taxonomy (GTDB): domain Bacteria; phylum Desulfobacterota; class Desulfarculia; order Desulfarculales; family Desulfarculaceae; genus JACRDC01. The sequence continues at coordinate 5,782 of CBCOTF020000072.1, read as the reverse complement.
AAAAAATTCGCAGCCCGGAGGCCTAACCCCAGTGCGGCCTTGCCCCGGGGCGCACCATTTGCTAAAAATAAAAAATATTTTCAACGCAGCATTGCCAAGGAGCTTTAGGTATGGACCGCAAAGTTATGCGCGCTCTGCTGAGCGTGACCAACAAGGGGGGGCTGGTTGACTTTGCCAAGGGGCTCAGCGATATGGGTGTGGCGCTCATATCCACCGGCGGTACGGCCAAGGCCTTGAGGCAGGGTGGCTTGCAGGTCGTCGACGTGGCCGAGGTGACCGGGCACCCCGAGATACTCGATGGCCAGGTCAAGACCCTGCACCCCCGCATTCACGGCGGCATCCTGGCCCGCCGCGACGATCCCAACCACCACGCCCAGCTGACCGAGCATCACATCGCCACCATCGATCTGGTCTGCGTCAACCTCTACGTATTTGAGGCCACGGTGGCGATGCTCGGCTGCACACTGGCGGATGCCGTGGAGAACTTGACATCGGTGGTCCTGCCTGATCCGGGCCTGGCCAAGAACCACCAGGACGTGACTGTGGTCACTGACCCGGTAGACTATCCTATTATATTACAGGAAATGCGGGACAACGGCGGCCAGATTTCTCTGGCCTCCGGCAGCGCCTGGCGGCCAAGGCCTCCGTCTGACCAACCGCTACGACGGAGCTATCGCCGATTACCTGGAGAGCCAGGGTCAGATCATGTAGAGGACCGGTTATGCCATTGCGTATTTTGATCGCCGAGGATGAGCCGGTGAGCCGCCAAGTGCCCTTGCACCGGCTTTCGGCCCTGGGGCAGGTGGAGCCTGGCCGAACGGCAAGCAGGCGTGGAGGCGGTCTTCGCCGTTTTGCAGGCTGGGCAGCACTATAACATGATCAGCCTGTATACCATGATGCCCAACCTGGACGGGCATACCGCCTTGGCGGCCATCCGCGACCTGGAGGAGCATAACGGCATGCCCCTGGGTCACTGTGCCAAAATCATCATGATCACGGCCCTTAGTGACTCCAATAGCATCCTGGACTCCTTTTGCTATGGCTGCGACGCCTATCTGGTCAAGCCGATGAACAAAAAGAGCTTATACAAGCAATTGAAGGTCTTGGGTCTGGTGGCGCCCCTTAGGACGTGCCCTAGATAGCGACCTAAGCGGACGCCTGGTGACCCCCTGAGCCGGACCCTGTCCCCAGCCGGGCGGGGTCAGGGAGGACAAGTATGAAAATTTTGGTGATCGGTAGCGGCGGCCGTGAGCACGCTGGTGTGGGGGAGTGGCTCACAGCCCCTCGGTGGAGGCGCTTTACGCCGCACCCGGTAACCCTGGCATGGCCGGCGAGGCCGTGTGCGTGAACATCGATCCCACCGATACCCAAGCGCTGTTGGACCTGGCTCTAGCCAAGGGCATCGATCTGGCCGTGGTGGGGCCGGAATTGCCGTTGACCCTGGGTTTGGCTGATGTCTTCGAGCGACAAGGCATCCTGGTGGCCGGACCCAACCAGTATGCTGCCCAGTTGGAGGGCTCCAAGACCTTCGCCAAGCGCCTTATGCAAAAATACGGGGTGCCCACGGCGGCCTACCGCGAGTTCGAAGACCCTGGGGCCGCTAAGGAGTACGTGCGCCAGGCCGGCCGGCGGCTGGTGGTCAAGGCCGACGGCCTTTGCGGGGGCAAGGGCGTGCTGCTATGCAAGGCCCCCCAGGAGGCGGAACAGGCCTGCGTGCAGATGATGGAGGCCCTGGAGTTCGGCCAGGCCGGCTGCAAGGTGGTGGTGGAGGAGTGGCTGGACGGCGAGGAGGCCAGTTTCCTGGTCTTCACCGACGGCGACACCATCATCCCCATGCCCACCAGCCAGGACCACAAAACCATCGGCGAGGGCGACGTTGGCGCCAACACCGGTGGCATGGGCGCTTATTCTCCGGCCCCGGTGGTGACACCCGAGCTGACCGAGCTGGTCATGAAGCAGGTGATCCGCCCTATGATAGACGGCATGCGCGCTGACGGCACCCCATACAAGGGCATCCTCTACGCTGGCCTGATGATCGACCCCTACGGCAACTTCAAGGTGCTGGAGTTCAACGCCCGCTTCGGCGACCCGGAGTGTCAGCCTCTCTTGATGCGCTTGGAGTCCGACCTGGCTGAGGTGCTCTACCTGCTGGCTCAGGGTAAGCTGCATGAGGCCAGGGTGGAATGGTCTGACAAGCCCACAGTCTGCGTGGTGCTGTCCTCGGGCGGCTACCCGGGCCACTACGTCAAGGGCAAAGAAATAAAGGGGTTGGAAAGCGCAGCCTTGTGCAGCGGCGTGATGGTGTTCCATGCCGGCACGGCCATCAAGGACGGCAAGCTGGTGACCAACGGTGGCCGCGTGCTGAGTGTCACCGCCGTGGGCGACACAGTAAAGGACGCCATCGAGAAGGCCTATGAGGCCTGCGATTACATTTCCTGGGAAGGCATGTACCTGCGCCGCGATATCGGCTACCGCGCTCTGGCCCGCCTCAAAAGCGGTGACACCCGTCCCAAGGTGGGCATGGTCATGGGCTCGGCCTCGGACTGGGAGGTGATGAAGGGCGCCGTGGACATGCTTAAGTCTCTGGGCATTCCCTGCGAGGCCCGGGTGCTCAGTGCCCACCGCACACCGGGGCAGGCCGGCGAGTACGCCCGCACGGCCAAGGAGCGCGGGCTCAAGGTGATCATCGCCGGGGCCGGCTGGGCCGCCCACCTAGCCGGGGCCATGGCCGCCGGTACTACCCTGCCTGTCCTGGGGTCCCCATCGCCACCTCGTCCCTGGCCGGCCCGGACGCCCTGCTGGCCACGGTGCAGATGCCTCCCGGCATACCGGTGGGCACCCTGGCCATCGGCTCGGGCGGTGCTAAGAACGCCGGCATCTTGGCCGCTCAGATCTTGGCACTTAGTGACACCGCGCTTGCGGCGCGCCTCATCGAACAGCGCCGCAAGATGGCCGCTCAGGTGCTGGCCGCCGACCAGGACTTAAGCGACAAAATGGGTTAGCCCGGTGCCCTCGGTTGGGCAATAACGTGTCGGGCCGGGTGTCTTTCCTCTGGTCAGGCATTACCGGGTCGGTTAGCGTTGTATATGCCGGCGCTGGCTGTCCCAAGGGAGTGAAATAGCACGTAGGGCGGGTTAGAGTAGCGTAACCCGCAAAGTGTCAATTAATTGCTAAATATGGGTAAAGGGGGTTTAATGTCGAGCAAGCCTGTCATAAAGGCGTTCATGCTGACGGCACTGCTGGCGGTAGTTTGCTTATGGACAACCGTGGCGGCTGCTAGTGTTAATGAAGATTTGCACAAAGCGGCAAGGAGCCGCAATCTACTCGAGGTCACCAGTCTGGTGGCCAGGGCGTCAATGTTATTGCCAAAGCAGTATTGTCCAAGATAGGTTCTCAAAAACCGATTAAGTGATCGAAGCGAGATGCCCTCACCCCAGCGTAGTAGTGTTGCTATGCCAAAAGCCAACAATACCGCGACCAAGAGAGGGTAAGGCTATGGTACGAGTAGCCAGCTTGTTCAGTCACCTGCTGCATCACGTCCCCCGCACTGGGTTCTCCGCCTTGGTCAAGGAGTACGGTGCCTAGGTCAGGACCAAAGGATGGCCTTGTTGGACCCAGTTCGTGGCCATGCCCTTCTGTTACCTAGCCAGGGCCGACTTCCTAAGGGAGATCTGCCAGGGTCTTGTCTGCTGCTTGGGCAAGCTGTCTCACCTTGGGGTCAGCGCGGCCCCCAAAAGGTCCACACTGTCCTACACCAACCAGCACAGGCCCTCGGCTTTGTTCCGAGCCCTGTTCTTCAAAGCTATGGAGCGCTTTCGCGCCCAAGGCTTCCTGGGCAGGAAAAAGGGTAAGTTCAAATTCAAGAACAAGCTCCTGAGCTTGGATTCCTCCACCATTACCCTGCGCTTGTTACCCTGGTTCGAGTACAAGCGGACCAAGGGCGGGGTCAATGTGCGGATTTCGGTTCAAGCGGTCCAGTGATTCTACCCGATGTGGGCCACCGGTCCCACGGGATGTGGGCCCCTTGGGGTAGTAGGTGACGCTGGGTAACACCTGATTGGCTATGCTGCGCTTTTTCAACTCGGAGGGTGCATATATGCCGGCGGAGAGGTTATCCATGCATAAGATCAAGGAATACTTCGGCTGAAGCACGAGGCCGGCTGCGGCAATCGGGATATTGCCAAGAGTTGCGGGATAGCGGTGTCCCGTTACCTGCGTCGAGCCGCGCGCGCCGGCTTGTTCTGGCCCCTCCCCACCAGTTTACGGTAGCCTCTGGCTCTTGCCTTGGCGGCTTGGAAGATGCCGGCAAGCCCCTCCAGACGGGTGTTGGAATGGTTGGAGGTTCAGCGGCTTAGGATCAAGATGGGCATGCTCTCCAGAGTTGTTAATTCTTGCTTTGTTCTGATCTGGAAGTAAGGGGATTTTTCAGATTGGCTTGACCAGGTAGGGATTTTTATCCCACTATTCTGGACCGTGGGTGTGGGTCCAGGAATAAGGAAGTGTCCGAGGGTGGTGGAGCACCCCAGACTCCGAGAGACGGGAATAACTCCCTGCCATCTGGTTGCCATCGTACTGCTCGTTGCAGCCTGCGTTAAGAAGATCATGGAGCTGGGATGGCATTTCCCCTGGTCCCGGCCGGATAGAGGTGTCCCCGGTATGGGAGCGTCCGACTCTGGAGGCACAGCCTCGTGCCTGCCTATTTTGATGAAGCCCCTACAGCGATTTGGCTTCGGCGTTTCCGCTGCCCTACCTGACAAGCGGTGATCCGGCTGTGGCCGCGGGGCTATTAGAGCCGGTTTCAGGCCCTGGAGGGGGACCATTCGGCAGAGCCTTTCCAATAAGCTAGCCCGGAGCAGATGGGACCCTGGCCAGCCACGCTCCCGCCAGCGCCACTGGCTTAAGGGCCTGCTGTAGCAGATGAGCCTATACCTGGGGTCAAGTTGGCCGGGCGACCTGCTTGGGGCTTTCGATTGGCTCAATAGCCGCGGCCAGCCGGTCGGCGCAAAGCGAGAGCCCCCCCGGAGCCGCCTACCCAAGGATGTCGTTGTCCTGGCCCGGCCCCTCGGTCTACACATAGGCGAAACACCACCATGGAGGGCCGACATAAACAAAAACCAGAAAAAACGAATAGCCATCTTCTGTTTCGGCGCCATCAGCAATTTTCTTGCCAGGGACTACAGGGAGCATGGTGAACGGAAGAGGTTCCTGTGGAACAAGTGCTCTCAGCGGTGGCAGATCCCCCTCAATGCACCAGGCTCTCGCGCTCCACCATCCTGGGATGGGTCAGGTCCCACCAGGGCGGCGGCAAGCTTCCCTCTACCTTAGGCAATGACCGTGGCGGCAGCAGGGCCTTGGACTAGGACACCGCCCAGGCCCTGGTCCGCCTGCGCAGGGAACTGCCCACTGCGTCAGGGATTACCCTCATCAGCGAGATGATGCGCCGACGCTTGACCTCGCTCGACGTGGTCCTCAAGGCGCCCACCGTCTACCGCTTTCTACACCAGCAGGGGATGATGGGCAAACAGGTCGCCTCACCTGCCGACCGCAGGCGCTTCGAGGCCGATCTGCCAAACGACATTTGGCAGAGTGAAGCCACGCATGATGGGCAGATGCTCCTGGTGGGCGACAAACGGCGCGAGGCCTACCTCTTCGCTTTCATCGACGACATGAGCCGTCTGATCGTCTATGCCGAATTTTACCTCTCCGAGGGCTTGACCACGTATCTACAGGCCTTGCGCCAGGCCCTGCTCAAACAGGGGCTACCACGCAAGCTCTACCTCGA
>CBCOTF020000070.1:0-7602 GCA_965112955.2 Desulfarculales bacterium | reverse complement strand
GGCGGCAACCTCCAAGAAGATCTCGTGGGGCTGTTTATCGGTGTCCACACGCTGTTCCACCAGCCGCCAAGGCGGTTGCAACCCCAGGCCAAGGATCAGAAGTCCGCCGGCATCAATGACTGCCTCCTGCTTCAACTCGGCCATATGGATCGCTGCATCATGAACCGGAACCATCCCAATTCCATTCATGACGACGAAAAGGCCAAATGAAATGCATGGCCCACTTCCTTGGAAACCGCAGCCAGGTTCGGATGAGCCTGGGCGCAGCCTAACTTTGGCCCCGTCGCAGAGGCTGTCAAAGCCGCCGGATTCGGCGCAACTATATTGCCGGGCCAATGGCCCCGCGCTTGAGACCAGGCGGGCCGGGGAGTAAAATTTAAACTTATTATCTGGGTTGTCCAGCCCGGACAAAATGGGGGATTGGTGAGAGATCAGGCCAAGACCAAACAGCAGCTCATCGTCGAACTGGAACGGCTGCGCCAGCGGCCGGTCCAGCCTCCCGAGTCCTGGGACCGATGCCGTTTACCGCCAGGTCTTCTCCCAGGCCGCCCTGGGCATGGCTCTGGTCAGCCCCAGTGGCGCTCCCTGCAAGCCAACCGCTACCTATGCGAAATGCTGGGGGACTCCGACCACGAGCTTTGCGCTATGGGGATCGGCGAGCTGACCCATCCCGCCGACCTGGAGGCTACCCTGCGGCTTTTAAGCAACCTGCCGCGGGAGCCCAGGGTGATGCAGCAAGAATGCCGCTTCGTACACCGCTACGGCCACGCTTTTTGGGTGCTGGTCAAGTCCATCCTGGTCAGCGACCAAAAGGGACGGCTGCGACACGTCATCAGCCTGTTCATGGGCATCGCCCAGCCGAAGGCGGTCGAGAAAGCGCTGCACCAGTCCGGGGGGAAATATCGCACCATCTTCGAGACCGCGGGCTCGACCATAATCATCATGGAGGAAGACACCATCATACTGCTAGCCAACAGCGAGTTTGCCCGACTCATCGGCATCCGCAAGAAAGACCTGGAGGGCAAGCGCAGCTGGACCGAGTTCATAGCCCCCTATGATGTGGAACGCATGCTGGGCTACCACCGACTGAGGCGGGTGGATCCTAAGGCCGCCCCGCGAGCCTACGATGCCCAGGTCAAGGACGGCCAAGAGGGCCTGCGCGATTGCCTGGTCACCGTGGCGGTGGTCCCTGGCACCCGGCGCAGCGAGGCTTTGTTGTTGGACCTCACCGAGCGCAAGCAGGCCGAGGCCGAGCGGGCGCTCTTGGCCACGGCCATCTAACAGGCTGCCGAGGCGGTGCTGGTCAGCGACCGTCAGGGCTTGGTGCAATACGCCAGCTCGGCCTTCGAGCGTCTGTGCGGCTGCCTCCGCCAGGCAATCGAGGGCCGGAACCTACGTCTGCTAGGCCAGGAGCTGGCCTTTCCCGACCAGCTGTGGATGGCCTCGACTCGGGGCGAGTCCTGGTCCAGCCGCTTTTCCGGCGGAGGAGGACAGGAAGCCTCCCTGGAACTAGAGACCAGCCTCTCGCCGGTGCGCAACCAGGACGGCCAGATCGCCAACTTCGTGCTGGTACAGCGGGACGTCACCAAAGAGGCCCGCCTAGAGGCCTAACTGCGCCAGACTCAGAAGATGGAGGTTATCGGCACTTTGGCCGGAGACATTGTCCACGACTTCAACAACATCCTGGCCTCGGTGTTCGGCTTCACCGAGATAGCCCTGCACGATTTCCTGGAGCTCGGGCGCCCGTCCCAGGGTCCCTGGGAGGCGGTGATCCGCGTCGGCCAGCGAGCCCGCGACCTGGCCGACCAAATACTGACCTTCAGCCGCCGCCGCGCCGAGGAACGCCTGCCGCTGTCCCTGGCGTCGGCAACCAAAGGGGCGCCCCGGCTGCTCAGGGCCTCCCTGCCGGCCCTCATCGGGATTCAGGCCCGTATCGACAAGAACGCGGATCTGATTCTGGCCGACTCCGCCCAGGTGCACCAGGTGATGATCAACCTCTGCACCAACGCGGCCTAGGCTATGAATCAGGCCGGCGGCGTGCTGAGGGTAAGCCTGGAGCGCTAGGCCTGGGTCAGGCCGAGGCCGTGGGCCTGCCCCGGACTAGAGCCCGGGGCTCACGCCCAGCTCAACGTGATTGACAGCGGCCAGGGCATGTCGGCCCGGGTGCTGGAGCGCATCTTCGATCCCTACCAGGTTTTCTTTCCCTTGGTTCAGGGAGGCGAGGAGCGGCTCCCCCTGCCGGCGTCCAGGCCCCCCGAGGCCGCGAGCAGGTATTCTTAGTGGAGGACGAACCCGAAGTGCGGCCATGGCCGGAACCATGCTGGCCAACCTGAGCACCGGGTGCAGACCTTCACCTACAGCCAAAAGGCCCTGGCCGCCTTCCTGCAAGACCCGCAAGCCTGGGACCTGATGCTCACTGACTAGGCGATGCCCCACCTCACCGGCGTCGAGTTAACCCAGCGCCTGTTGATCCGGCGTCCCGAGTTGCCCACTATCCTCTGCGCGGGCTACAGCGAGATGATCATCGAGGAGCAGGCCCGCGTCTTGGGCATCCGGTTGTTCCTGAAAAAATCCATCATGCGCCAGGAGCTGGTCTTGACCCTGCGCCTGACGTTGGAGGGAAGCTAGGCCATGGCCAAAGTGCTGATCATCGACGACGACGAGCAGTTGTGCCGAATGCTGGCCCTGAAGATCAGCCTGCTGGGGCACCAGGCCGACTCCTTCCACAGCCTGAGACGGGGCCTGGAGGCGGCCGTCCGCAAGCCCTACGAGGCGGTTTTTCTGGATGTGCGCCTGCCCGACGGCAGCGGCCTAGCCGGTTTGGCCGGTCTGCGGGAAACCCCGGGACGCCCCGAGGTGATCATCATCACCGGGGCCGGCGACCCCGATGGGGCCGAGCTGGCCATCAAGAACGGGGCCTGGGACTACATCAAGAAGCCCGCCTCCATACAGGCCATGACCTTGGCTCTGATGCGGGCCTTGCAGTACCGCCAGGAGCGGGCCGCCGGCCGCCAGCGGCTGGCGCTCAGGCGCGAGACCATCGTGGGAGACGGGCCGGTTCTGCAGACCTGCCTGGACCTCTTGGCCCAGGCCGCCAGCTCGGAGCAGAGCGTTTTGATCAGCGGCGAGACGGGCACCGGCAAAGAGCTGTTTGCCCAGGCCATCCACCAGAACAGCGCTCGAGCTGCCGGCCCCTGGGTGGTGGTGGATTGCGGCGTTTTGCCCGCAAACTTGGTGGAGAGCCTACTCTTCGGCCACGAGCGCGGCACCTTCACCGGAGCCAGTGAGGCCCGCGAGGGTCTGATCCGCCAGGCCCATGAGGGCACCCTCTTTTTGGATGAGGTGGGCGAGTTGCCCCTGTCGGTGCAAAAGGCCTTTCTGCGGGTGCTAGAAAATCACACTTTCCGCCCCCTGGGCGGACGCCGCGAGGTGGTTAGCGATTTCCGCCTGGTGGCAGCTACCAACCGCAATTTGGAGGAGATGGCCCACCAGGGGCGCTTCCGCCAGGACCTGCTCTTTCGCCTGCGGGGCCTAAGCCTACCGCTGCCTTCCCTGAGGGAGCGGCCGGAGGACTTGCGCGCTTTAGTGGACAGCCACTTGGAGCGCCTGTGCGCCCGCTACAATCTGGCTATTAAGGGCTTGTCCCCAGATTTTTTGGCGGCGCTGGCCACCTACCCTTGGCCGGGCAACGTGCGCGAGTTGGTGAACACCCTGGAGCAGGTGCTGACCCGGGCTGGCCAGGCCCCCACCCTCTTCCCCCGATACCTGCCCGGGGAAGTGCGTGTGTGCTGGGCCAGGGCGGCGGCCGGCGAAGGTGCGGCTTCGGCAGCCATGCCCCCGCCCTCCAACGGGGAGGCTTTAGGCCCGGGGGCCCCGTCCCTGCCGACGGATCTGCCTAGTTACCGTGACTACCGCCGCGCCCAGGACCGTCACTATTTGCAGGAGCTGATGCTGGGCTCCGGGAGCGAGGTGGCGACCGCCTGCCGGGTTTCGGGGCTATCGCGTTCGCGGCTTTACGAATTGCTCAAAAAACACGGCCTGCCTCGACCTGGCGGCGCTGGGCAGTAGAACCTGTCTGCATTGGCGGATTATCCTGTTTTTCGTACAGCGCTTCCACTTTTTCGTACAGCGCTTCCACGATCTTGTCTTATTTGTCGGACACGCGCTAGTGAAGGCGTTGGCCCGCTAGAGCAAATGCCCTTACAATCCTAGCCCTTGGCTGCCGGAGCCGGCCATACTTGGCTGGCACGCTTCTTGTCTTGGTAGGGAAAGTAATGAGGGCGACGCCATCGTAACCCCGGGCTGGGGAAGACGAGATCAGCGAGACGCGGTGCGTCCGTAGGCTGGCCGGCAGACCGAGCCAGGCGGCCCTTGGGAGGCAACCGCGCCACCGCAATCCCTGGCGATAGCCAACCAACTTCCAGGGGCGCCGGCGGGGATGATCAGGTCACCAAGCCGACCTAGTTGCCGCAACACCGGGGCACCCGGCCTTTTTCACCACCGGAGGAATATCCATGGCCAAACAAGTGCAGATCGTCGACCGCGCCCCCGAGGCCTATGCCTATCCGCTGCTGATTAAGCAACTGCTGCACACGCCGATTGTTTACTCTCCGGATCAAGAAATCGTCTACCGCGACCAGGTGCACCTGACCTACCGCGACCTTTACCGCCGCATCAGCCAGTTGGCCAACGTGCTGGCCAAGCTGGGTGTGGCCCCCGGCGACACCGTGGCCGTGCTGGATTATGACTCCCACCGTTATTTGGAGGCCTTTTTCGCAGTGCCTATGATGGGCGCTATCCTGCACACGGTCAACGTGCGCTTATCCCCTGAGCAAGTTCTGTGGACCATGAACCACGCCGAGGACTTGGTGGTGATCGCCCACCAGGACTTCTTGCCCATCTTGGAAGCCGTGCAAAGCCAACTCACCACGGTCAAGAAGTTCGTAGCCATCAAGGAGGGTGCGCTGCCCGCCACCAACCTGCCCTTGGCTGGCGAGTACGAGGAACTGTTAGCTGCCGCCTCGGAGGCCTATGACTTCCCGGATTTTGACGAGAACGCCAAGGCTACCACTTTCTACACCACCGGCACCACCGGCGACCCCAAGGGTGTCTTTTTCAGCCACCGCCAACTAGTGCTGCACACTCTAGCCTCGGCCGTGGCCATTGGCGCCTTCGCTGGGCCGGCGCGATTCCATTCCGACGACGTATATATGCCCATCACCCCTATGTTCCACGTGCACGCCTGGGGCGTGCCCTACGTCGCCACCATGCTGGGTGTCAAGCAAGTCTACCCCGGCCGCTACGAGCCGCCCATGCTGCTCAGGCTGCTTGTCACCGAGGGAGTCACCTTCTCCCACTGCGTGCCCACTATCCTGCACATGCTGCTTACCGCCGAGGCGGCTAAGAGCGTGGACTTAAGCAAGTGGAAGGTGATCATCGGCGGTTCGGCCCTACCCAGGGGCCTGGCCCGGGCGGCCATGCAGCGGGGCATCGACCTTTACACCGGCTACGGCATGAGCGAGACCTGCCCCATCCTCACCCTGGCCATGGTCAAACCCGATAAGCTAGATGCTGACCTAGAGTACCAGTTGGACGTCCGCACCAAGACCGGCCTGCCCATCCCCTTGGTGGACCTGAAGGTTGTGGACCCTCAGTTCCAGCCCCTGCCCCGCGATGGCCGCTCGGCCGGCGAGGTGGTGGTGCGGGCGCCATGGCTGACCCAGGGCTATTTCAAGTCCCCGGAAAAGAGCGCCGAATTGTGGAAGTACGGCTACCTGCACACCGGAGACATTGCCAACGTAGACGCCGAGGGTTATGTCAAGATCACCGACCGCCTCAAGGACGTCATCAAGACCGGCGGCGAGTGGATATCCTCCCTGGAGCTGGAGTCCCTGATCAGCCAGCACCAGGGCGTTAGCGAGGTAGCGGTGGTGGGCGTACCCGATGATAAATGGGGCGAGCGGCCCCTGGCCACCGTGGTGGCCCGGCCCGAGTTCGCCGGCAAGCTGCAAGGCGATGAGGTACGTCAGTTCCTCCTGGGCTTTGTGGAGGACGGTACCATATCCAAGTGGGCCATTCCCGACACGATCATGGTGGTTAACGCCATCCCCAAGACCAGCGTCGGCAAGATCGACAAGAAGGTTATAAGGGCTAATCTGGCCCAGGAAGCTAATCTCAAGTAGTTACGGCTGAAGTTTAAATTCAAGCTTGCGTTTTAACTTATACGCACGCGGAACCTCTCAACATGACAACCCCCGCAGAGGTTCAAGCTCAAGCTTTACGCTGAAATCCCCGCTGTTCCAGGGGGAGCCACCCAGCCGCCCCCCTGGAGCCCCCAACCCCTAAAATAGAATCTTAAGATTCCTTGGAGGGAGGCGGTGCCAGTTGGCCAGGGCCGCACAGGCATTCGGGTACCTCCTCTAGCGCTTGGCGCAGGGCAGCCTCGGCGCGGGCCTCCATGTCGCCGAACCATCGCAGGAGTTGCAAGGCCTCCGGCGTGGGCTTGGTGGAACGGCGCCTCTGGCCGCTGTGTTCCACCAGGGGGAAGCCCAGACGCTCCTCGGAAGCCTTGATCCGGCCCCAGGCGGCACGGTAGCTCATGCTCATCTTCTGGGCTGCACCGGCCAGGGAGCCGGTCTCCACAACAGCCGCCAGGAGCTCCTGGCGCCCCTGGCCGAAGAGCACCCGGCCGTCTTGCTCCAGCCACAATTTGTACTGTATCCTCAATCTAGGGCCTGCCTTTCCGGCCCTTACGGGCCAAAGCTTGGAGCCGACATGTGAACATTTGGCCAGCTTGGATGGGCGCTGCTTGAAGAGGGCCACCTAATCCGGTGACGTGGGCTGGGTGGTCAGAGCACGGCGCCGCTGGTGTCTGCATTATGCCACAGGGATTTTGTCGCCGGTCAAGCTTGCCAGCTTTTTTCTCATGGGCTCTCCTTCAAGCTTATCTTGTAGGCGTTATGGACCAGGCGATCGAGGATGGCATCGGTCAGGGTGGATCGCTGATGATTTTGTGCCACTGGTCCACGGGCACTTGAGCGATGACGATGGTGGCGCCTCGGCCGTAGCGGTCTTCCAGGACGTCCAGCATATCCAGGCTCTGCTCCCGTGACAATTTTTCCAGCCCCCAGTCGTCCAGGATGAGCAGGGTGGCCTTGGAACTGGCGACGATCATCTTTTGATAGCTGCCCGTCCCCTCGAGCCGCGACTATTTCGCGCAGGAGGGTTGGCACCCTCTTATAGGAAGACCGAGTAGCCATCCAGACAAGCCTTGTGGCTCCCCCAGTGCGCAGGCGAGAAAGCTTTTGCCTACGACGGTGGGTCCTCTGATGAGCAGATTGTGGTGTTCGGCGATCCATCGGCATGAGGCCAAGGCCATGATGAGTCACTTGTCCATGCCGCGCCTTTGCCGGTAGTCGATGTCCTCCAGTCAGGCGTCATGCCGGAGCTTAGCCTTGGTCAGCCTGTTTTTGAGCCGGCGGTTTTCTCTATGAATGGCCTCACTGTCCACCATTAGGCCCAGTCTTTCCCCAAAGCCCAGTTTCTGCCTGGGCCTCGGGGGTGTTCAGCTGTTCCTCGAGGGACTTAAGCATGCCCTCCAGC
>CBCOTF020000069.1:0-1707 GCA_965112955.2 Desulfarculales bacterium | reverse complement strand
CTGTGATCGTGCTCCAGCAACAACGATGGCTTCATGGCTTCTCCCATCTGACGTCGAATTATCATACCTCTTGCTGGCGGGCTCCACCAGTCACAATCAGGTTGCGTCGGCCTCCCTGGCCCCTTGGCCAAGGCCTCCATCCCGGACGGGAGGCTCGAAGGGCAAGAACAATGAGGCCGCTTGGTATCAATCCTTGCCCCGCCGCCGCATGGCAAGTAAATTAGAAATATTGATGAGCCCCCAAAAAGCGTGGAAGTTGGGCGGCCTAACTTCCATATCTTTATCCATCCCAGGCCGGTGACATGGACTGCAATTAGCTCAAAGAGAGTACAGGCATGGATATCTGGCAGGTATGGAACGACTCCCTGGCCCAAAAGATAAATCAGCAGGGCATAAACCTCTTCACCCAGGCCGACTATTTCTCCCAGGCGGTGAAAGTGGCCCGCGGCCGCGACGACCGCACCGCCTTGTGAGCGGCCCTCAGCGCCTTGTGCAAGGTCAGCCTGGCCGTGAAGCGTCTACCCCAGGCTCGCCAGATGGCCGGCGAAGCCCTGGCCCGGGCCGAGGAGCTGTGGGGCTGCGACTCGCCCTAGGCCGGTACGGTCATCCGCGATCTGATCTTTCTGGCAGCCCTGAACGGTTATCAGGATGTCTTCCTGGCCCTGTCCCGGCGTCTGCGCACGTACTCGACGCCTCCCTGGAGGCCGGGCTGAACCGGGCCTTCTCCTACAACCACACCTCGCTGGCCAACTACTATAGCCTGCAAGGCCAAGACCAGGCTCCCGAGGACCTGCTGTGAGACGTGGCCCGTCAGGCCGAAGAGGACCCTCAGGCCAATCCTAACCTCATGCTCTTCGTCTGCGATAACCTGGGCAGCTTCTACCAGGCCAAAGACGAGTTGGAGAAGGCCCGCCGGGCCCGGAAGCGCGCTCTGAAGATCATGGAGCGCGCCGAGTATTGCGCTGAGTAGGGCAAGGTCTCTCGGCACTAATATTGTCGGTCAAAGCCGTCCATGGCTTTGACCTCTTATTGGTTGGGCAAAAGTGTGATTTTGCCCAGCCTCCTGGGCAAAGCCGTCCAGCGGGCTATCTATGGCCTTGACCGCCACGAAGCCCCAAACCTCACCTCCAGCCCCCGAGGACATCCCCACATGGCCAACGCCCTCGACTTCGCTTGGGTGGCGGCCGCTAGCCGGCTGGTGGACGACGGCTCCTACTCCCGGCTGCAATCTATGCATCTCAAGGAACTAACTCCCGGTGGCTCGGGCCTGGAGATAGACTTGGCGCAAAATCACTTGCAGCCCTTCGGCCTGGCGTACGGCGGAGTGCTAGCCACCATGGTGGACGCCGCCGGCTTCTGGGCACTCTACACTTTCACCGACCCCGGTCTGGGTCTGACCACGGTGAAGGAGAAGCGCAATTTCCTGCGCCGGCCGTGTATGGCAGGCTTAGGACCACGGGCTGGGCCATCAAGATGGGCAAAAGACCCTTGACTTGGCAGATACTCAGGTGGAGGATCAGGAGGGGCGGTTCTTGGCCCACGGCACCGTGACCCTCATGGCCCTGGAAAATTTGAGCCTCTGGGGGGCCAGGTCGAGCTGCTGCCCAAGTTTTTGTCCGGTGTTGTTTTTCGGATTAATTTGACAAAGGCTCTCTGATTATTCTGAACTGATTCTTCCTTTCTCGTTTGATCAAATCAATTCTGTTA
>CBCOTF020000068.1:0-1791 GCA_965112955.2 Desulfarculales bacterium | reverse complement strand
GGTCTTCCTCTCCGGCGCCCAGAAATACGCTGCGCGTGTGCTGTTGGACCCCAAAGCCCTGGCCAGCCGCGGTCTGGGGTTAGAGGAGGTGGCTGGGGCAGTGGCCAAGGCCAACGTGAACCTGCCCACCGGCACCCTGCAGGGTGCGGATCAGGCCTTCACCGTGCAGGCCTCCGGCCAGCTCAGCGACGCCTCGATGTACCGGCCGGTGATCGTGTCCTACCGCCAGGGCAACCCAGTACGCTTAAGCGAGCTGGGACGGGTCATCGATAGCGTGGACAACAACAAGGTTGCCAGCTGGTACAACAACACCCGGGCGGTGGTGCTGGCCATCCAGCGCCAGCCGAGCACCAACACCATCGAGGTGGTGGACGCCATCAAGAAGCTTCTGCCCACCTTCGAGGCCCAGCTGCCGGCCTCGGTGAAGATCGACATACTCTACGACCGCTCTCAATCCATCCGCTCCTCGGTGGAGGACGTCAAATTCACCATGATGCTCTCCATCGCCCTGGTAGTGCTGGTGGTGTTCCTGTTTTTACGCAACCTCTCGGCCACGCTCATCACCAGCCTGGCCTTGCCGGCCTCCATCGTGGGCACCTTCGCAGCCATGTTGCTGATGGGCTTTAGCCTGGACAACCTCTCGCTGTTAGCCCTTACCCTTTCGGTGGGCTTCGTGGTGGACGACGCCATCGTCATGCTGGAAAACATAGTACGCCACCTAGAGAAGGGCATGGGGGTGATGGAGGCGACCTTCAAGGGCGCCAAAGAGATCGGCTTCACAGTCTTGTCCATGACTCTGTCCCTGATGGCGGTCTTTATTCCGGTGCTGTTCATGGATGGCATCCTGGGGCGGCTTCTTCACGAATTCGCGGTGGTCATAGGCGTGGCCATTCTGGTCTCCGGCTTTGTTTCCTTGAGTCTGGTGCCCATGCTGTGCAGCCGCTTCCTGCGTCCACCCAAGGAGGAAAGCCATGGCCGCCTATACATGGCCTCGGAGCGCGTTTTCGACGCCATACTCAGGGCCTATGACTGGGTTCTGATCCGGGTGCTTAAGCACCGGCGACTAACCATGCTAGTGATGCTGGGGCTCACCGCGACCACCATTTATCTGTTTATCATCATGCCTACGGGTTTCATCCCCGACGAGGACCAGGGACAGGTGTTCTGCTTTACCGAGGGCACCCAGGGCATCTCCTACGATTCCATGGTCACCCACCAGCTGGCCCTCGCCGACGTCGTCAGCAAAGACCCCAACGTCAAGGCGTTCATGTCCTCGGTGGGCGTGAGCGGCCCCAACCTCACCGGCAACACCGGGCTCATGTTCATGCAACTCAGGGACCGGCCCGAGCGCAAGCTGCACGTCAACGACGTCATCAACCAGCTACGGGCCAAGATGTCCCAGGTGCCGGGCATCATGGGCTTCCTGCAGAACCCGCCGGTAATCCGCATCGGCGGCACTCTGACCAAGAGCCTCTACCAGCTGACCCTGCAGAGCCCAGAGATCGACCTCTTGTACAAAGCGGCCCCACAGCTGGAGGCCAAAATGCGCGAGTTGCCGATCCTGCGCGACGTGACCAGCGACCTGCAAATTTCCAATCCCCAGGTCACGGTGCAGATCAACCGCGACAAAGCCAGCGCCCTGGGTATCAGCTCCCAGCAGGTGGAGGACGCCCTATACTACGCCTTCGGCACCCGCCAAGTTTCCACCATATACGCTCCCAACAACCAGTATCAGGTGATCCTGGAGCTCTTGCCGGAATACCAGCGCTCGCCCGATGCCTTAAGCCTGCT
>CBCOTF020000067.1:0-1596 GCA_965112955.2 Desulfarculales bacterium | reverse complement strand
GGGCGCGGACGCCGAGCCCATGGCCACGAGCCTTAACGCTAGTCCCGGCTGGAACGCCTCTAGGGACCTTCGCCATGATAATTTTTATGATGATCTACTCGCCATGCGTGGTCACTCTGGCGGGGACCCGCCGCGAGAGACCGGCGGCTGACGCTAGCCCCTGTTCGCCATGCTGCACCACTCCCTGGTGGCCTACTTGTTGGCACTGTTAGTGTCCAAAGGCGGCCAGCTCCTGGGCTAGAAGCCGACCGGAATAATACTTAGATAGGCTCCTAGGCGGGCCATGGATGGCTTTTTCCGATACCTTGCTAGAGAGGAGCTTGACAATGCGGCAACGTTAATCGTGGTGCTGGTGGTGAGCGTGGCGGCCTTATGGTTGGGCCGGTGCAGATGGCGTACCTTTTTCGGCCAAGCCCCGGCCTGTAGCTGCAGCGATATCAGCGAGGCCTCCTCCTGCGGTTGTGGTCAGACCGAAGCGCCGCCAGGCTGCGCTGGCTGCCCTTCTCTGGGCTAGTTGGCTTCGTCTGACCCCAGGGGCCCCCATGTCTTGCCTTGACGGCGACTAACTTTCATGCATATCATGTTAATGTCGGCTTGACCGGAGACGCGGATGTAATTAAAAATGGGTTAGCCTCCTAACTAAGCTCAAAAAGGCCTATTTGCTGGTTCCTTGCAGAGCCGTTTGTCGCTTTGCCCAGCCGCCGGTTACAGCCACATAACACGAGCAAAATTTCGTCCTGACGGGCGGACGGAAACAAAAGGCGCCGCGGATTAATCAGCTGGCCAGGCCGCCCCGCGCAGCAGGCCCTAGACCTAACCCGTTCCCTTTGGAGAGTCTTGATGAAGAATTGTAAGAAAATCGCCTTGGCCGTCTATCTGACCGCCGCCCTGGCGGTGTCCACTTTTGCCCAGGCCGCCGAAAAGAGCATCCGCCTCAAGGAAAGTGACACCAATGCTTGGTCCGTTGACCTGACCCTGCCCTACTACAGCAAGTTTCTTTCTCGCGGCGCCCTGACCGTGGAGGGCCCGGTGCTGCAGCCGGGCACGACCGTGGCAGGCTACGGTTTTTCCTTTAACGTGTGGGTAGCTACAACCTCACCGACAAAATCAAACGCAAGAACAAGTTCACCGAGGTGGACCTTACCGCTGAGTACGCCTTTGAGTTCGGTGATTTCAGCTTCCCCTGGCCGTGGTTTACTACCTTTACCCCAATAACACCCAGCCAAACACCACCGAGATATACGCTGGCATCTCTTACAAGTGGATAGTTACCCCCACCCTAAAAATTTACCAGGACGTGGGCGACGTTCACAGCCAGTTTGCTAACCTCAATCCCTATAACAAGGATATTTGGATGCCCAACAAGGACGCTTCCTGCGCGGTGCAGGTCGACGCGGGTGTGGACTGGGGCTCCAGCGACTTCAACAAGTACCGCTATAACGCCGGAGTGGACAAGAATAGCGTCATCGACATAAACTTCACCCTAGGCTGGCCCATCAAGCTTTGGGACGCTCTGACCATCACCCCCTCCTATACCCATGCCTGGATAACCGACATCGCCATCAAGGACGTCTTCGGGTACAGCGACAAGGGTTT
>CBCOTF020000066.1:0-10561 GCA_965112955.2 Desulfarculales bacterium | reverse complement strand
TGTCGTTGGGCAGCTTGGCCTCGAAGCGCCTGCGGTCGACAGGTGGGGCGACCTGGTCCAAGGCCCTGCTGCCGCACCGGTCATTCCTGCCCATGGGACAGGGAAATTACAGCTTGCCGCCGCGTTGGCGGTAGAGCCTGACCCATTCCAGGATGGGAGAAGAGAATCTGCCACCGCTAGACGCACTTGTCCCGCAGTAACCTCTCCCGTTCACCACGCTCCGTGTAGTCCCTGACAAAACGTCGCTGATGACGCCGAAACGAAAGATGGCTACTAGTTTTTTCTGGTCCTTGTCCATGTCAGTCCTCCATGGGGGCGTTTCGCCCATGTATAAACCGGGGGGCCGGGCCAGGACAACGGGCACCCTTGGGTAGGCGGCTCAGGGAAGGAAAGGGCTCTCGCTTTGCGCTAACCGGCTGGCCGCAGCCAAGCTCCGGCTACTGAGCCTATCCCTGGGGCCAAGCAGGTCGGGCGGCCTGCTTGGCCCCAGGGATAGGCTCACCTGCCGCAGCAAGCCCTTGAGCCAATGGCGCTGGCAGAAGCGCGGTAGGCCAGGGTCCTATCTGCTTAGGATTACTAACTTATTGGGAAGGTTTTGCCGAATGATCTCCACCAGGGTCTGGAACCGGCTCCAGTAGTCCCGCGGCTGCAGCCGGATCACCGCCCGGCAGTCAGGGTAGATGAAACATCGAAGCCAAATCGCTGTAGGGGCTTCATCAAAATAGGCAGACAACGAAACCATGCCCCCAAAGCCGGATGCTTCCATACCGAGGGGGCCTCTCCGACCGGGGCCAGGGGACCCTCAGCCCCAACTCCATTGTTTTCTTAACGCAGGCTGCAACGAAAAGTACGATGGCCACCAAGTGGCAGGGAGTTATTCCCGTCTCTCGGGATCAGGGGTGCTCCACCACCCTCTGACACTTCCTCAATTTCTGGATCCATACCCAAGGTCCAGGATAATGGGATAAAATCCCTATCTGGTCAAGCCAATCTGAAACATTCCCTTACTGCCAGATCAGAACAAAGCAAGAACCAAAACCAACGCACCACCTCAAGATCGCAGGCGTCAAACAGAACCTCTTCTCTGATCCGGCCGTCACCGCTATACAGCAGAGTTCCGGCGGCCTTTCCGAAGGGGCAACCACCTAGCCCGAGGCGCGCTCATAGCTACCGCCGAGGAGCAGGCTTAGGTCGTCTCCCCGGAGCACGTCCGCATCGCTGCAACAACATTGATCTGACCAAATGAGATAAGGAAGAATCAGTCCAGGATGATCAGAGAACTTTCGCCAAATTAATCCGAAAAACAACAAGGGTGTACATAGCCTACGGCGGCGAGGAGGCCCTGGGTCAGTTCATAGCTCAGCCGATGCCCGTCGTTATCCTGGACCTGCAGATGCTGGGCATGAGCGCCAAAGAATGCCTCAGATGCCTACGCCACCTCGACCCGCAGGTGAAGGTCATCGTGGTTAGCGACGATTTGCCCCTAGCCCGGGAGAAGCTGCCCCGTTACGGTAACATTATGGCCCATCTTGGCAAACCCATGGAAATCAATCAATTGTGCACCATGATCACAGCTGTTTGGCCGAACCATAAAACCCGTATAGACTAAGATCGTCCGATCGGCCAGGCTAGTTGTGGGGCGCGACCGTCTCCAATATTATAATATATTTAGTATAGTTTCAGCCGCAAAATCGCCGCCGGGGAGAGGGCGGAAAACAAATGTGCAAAATCTGCGTGGCGTGAGCGCCTTGGCGCTATTGGACCGCTACGGCGCGGTGGTGGATGTCATTGAGGCCGATGGGTTCAAGGTCGACGCCAGGGTGCACAATGATCATGGCCAAGAACACGGGCCTGGGGTTTATGGAGTTACCCAGTGGTTACGGTGGACGACCACTTCGAGACCATGGCCACAGCCATCGCCGCGGCCTACATAAACATCCCCTTAGCCCATACCATAGGCGGCGAGGTCGCCGGCACCATCGACGAATCGGTGCGCTACGCCGTTACCAAGCTGGCGCACATACACTTTTCCGCCAACCGCTAAGCTGGTGAGCGCATCATCAAGATGAGCGAGGACTCCAAGAACGTGGATGTGGCGGACTGCCCCCGCATCGGCCTGGTGGCCGAGATCGTGCGCAACAATGGCAAAAACCTGGACAAGGGCCTCTTGTTCAAGGAAGACGTTGGCGGTCACGTGGGCCCGGACCTGCCCTCCCTTGTGGTCAGCCAGCATCTGGTGACCACCGAGTTCGGCCAGGGCGAGTGCCAAATCGCCGAGACCATGATGGCCCTCTACGAGCTAAAATGTCCACGATGATGCTCTGACCCAATGTGGACGCCGACAGCGACAACTTGAACCAGGGTATGCGCACAAGCTCCGCGAACGCTATCAAAACGACCCATATTCGCATTCTACAAGAATTTCCCGGTGGAGACCTTCATGCGATTGGTGCTGCAATGCGCCTACATGATCAGAAACTCCAACGTCATGGTGCGCGAGGGGTGCCTTCCTGGGCGTGCCCTCGGTGAACGTGGCCCCCCCCCCGGCAGGACGGCCGCGAGCGTGGAGCCAACGGTCATAGCTGTGGCCCACGACCATGGCGAAATACTGGACGCCATGCGCCGCCAGTTGGTCAACGGTCGCTACCCCAGCCAGCCCATCTACGGTAACGGCACGGCCGGCCGGCAAATAACCGACATCCTAGCCCGCCTGGCGGGCGTCAAGGTGCAAAAGCAGATAGCGTACTAGGTTGCCTTTGACCTGGACCGCCCCGGTGGGCTATGCTTTCTTGCCTGATAGTAAAAGCCATCCATGGCTTGTACTATCACCATCGCCGAGACGGGGAGGGCTTGGTGGCGCAAGTGCCCTCCCTTCCTGCTCCAGCTGGCCCACATCTTACACCGCCAGGATAAGCCCCGAATCTGGGTCTGCAACGGCCCAGCGGTGCTGGTCTGCACCCACGATATCTTAATGAAACAGGGGCGGCTCTACGGCGACCGCACCCTGCCTTTGGTTATGGGCCCGCAAGAGTCCTTAGACATCGACACCCCCTTTGACCTGGAGCTGGTGGCTTGTCTTCTGGGCCGCCGGGGCTAGGGTGGCGGTGATGACGTGGGCATAATCCACGCGCCTGCGGTGTGCTGCGGCCCAGGGCTGACCGGCTTAGGGCAGGTGCGGCTGTATCTATTTTTAAGCCTCGGTTCCTCCCTGGCCGGCTGGCGGGACATTGGCACCCTGGAACGCGAAACGGCCATCTACCACGCCCTGCTTAAGCACCTGGCCGGGGTGAGCATCGTCAGCTACAGCAAACACGACCAGGCGCTCCTCCCCAGCCTGGGAGGGCTCACCGTGCTGGACAACCGCCTAGGCCTGCCCGGACGCCTATACCGGCTGCTCCTTCAGAGCGGGCTAACCATCCGGGGCAAGGGTCCAGCCGTGGTCAAGACCAACCAAATGCAAGGCGCCGACCTGGCGCTCATGGCCGCCCGCCGATCCGGACATGCTTTCGTGGCCCGCCGCGGATACCTGCCCTCTAACATCGCCATCTGGCGCCAGGGCGAAGACTCGCCGGAAGCCCAGCGCTGGTTTCGCCTGGAGGCCCGGGTGTTGAACGCCGCCGACCGCGCCGTGGTCACCATGCCGGCTATGGCAGCCACACTGGCTTTTCGCTACGGCGTCAAGCCCGAGCGCATCCGGGTGATCCCCAACTATGTAGACACCGACCTCTTCACGCCGAATGGTCCTGAGAGCAGGTGCCTGGATATGGTGCTCTACGTGGGCCGCCTACACACAGAGAAAAACCTAGTATCCCTTTTGCTGGCTATGGAGGGCCTACGGGCCAAGTTGCACCTGGTGGGCGAGGGGCCTCTGCGTCCGGCCCTGGAAACCCTGGTTAAGGAGCGCGGCTTGACGGTGCGTTTCCTGGGGCGGATGGACAACCGAGAGTTGCCGGCCCTGATGCGCCAGGCGGCGGTCTGCGTGCTGCCCTCCAAGGTCGAGCACGACCCCGAAACTCTGGTCGAGGCCATGGCCTGCGGTGCGGCGGTGTTAGGCAGCGATGCCCCCGGAATCCGCGACATCATCATCCATGAACAAAGCGGTCTCCTTTGCGGCCTGGGCGCCGAGGACATCCACCGGGGCTTGGGCCGCCTCCTAGCCGACGCTAATTTACGAGCCCGCTTAGGCGCCGCCGCCCGCCAACAAATGGAGGCTGCTTTCAGCTTCGCCAGGGTGCTGGATTTGGAGTTGTGCCTGCTCTCCGAACTAATCGGCTAAGCCGCGGACCGCGGCTTCCATAACGGGTCGGTGGGCGTTTTCGCCCAAGCCGGCCTTGACGGCTCCCGGTGGAGGCAATTGATTAACTTGAACGAGTGCCATCATGTGCGGCACCTGCAAATTCCTGGACACTAACGCCGGCCTGGCCGAGCCCGAGATGCTGGCCGGGTTACGGCCATGGCCACGGCCATCGCCCACCGTTCGCCCCGGGGTACCAGCCCATGCTCTCCCACGACGAACGCTAGGCCATGGTCTACAACGACAAAGTGTACAACTTCCAAAAATTGTGGGCTAGCCTGGAGCAAGACCATAGCGCCATCGCCTGGCGAGGGCACTCCGACAGCGAAATAATCCCTAAGGGCTTCGCCTGCTGCGACGTGGAGGCCTGCATCCGGCGCATGAACCGCATCTTCGCCATCGCCTTGTGGGGCCAACGCGAACGCCGGCTGTATCTGGTCCGTGACCGCCTGGGCAAAAAGCCTCTGTACTACGGTTGGATGGCAGGTACGTTCCTCTTCGGTTCCGAGCTAAAGGGGGGATCTCCGCCCACCCGGCTTGCGCCGGCCGAGTGGACCACCACAGCCTGGCGCTTTTTATGCGCCACAACTACGTGCCCAGCCTCTACTGCATTCTATGAGGGCCTACACAAGCTCGGCCCCGGGGCCATCCTAAGCCTTACCGTCGGAGAACAAGACGTGCTGCCGGAGCCCAAGCCCTCTTGGTCGCCCCGCCAGATGGCCGAGCAAGGCCAGGCCCAGCCCTTGACCCAGAAGCCCGCCGAGGCCGCCGCCCGTCTGGAAAAACTATTGCTGAATGCGATGAAAAGCCACACGGTGGTCGACGTGCCCCTGGGGGCCTTCTTCTCCGGTGGGGTGAACTTATTCTTGATCGTGGCCCTGATGCAGGCCTAGTTTGACCGGCCGATGGGCACCTTCAGCATCGGGTTCCCCGAAGCGGCCTATGACGAGGCCCCCCACGCAAAGGCCGTGGCCGCCCACTTGGGCACCGAGCACAATGTATGATGAGCTTTTTGCCGACTTCTCGCAGATACCCACCTTCCTGGTGAGCCAGATGACCAGGCGAGGCGTGACCGTGGCCCTGTCCAGCGACGCCGGCGACGAGTTTTTCGGCAGCTACGGCTGCTATTTTTTGGCCAACTGCATCTGGCAGCGGGCCGGGGACATGCCCACCCCTCTCCAGGCCCTGATCGGGGGCATAATCTAGAGCGCCTCGCCCGGGACCTGGGACCGCCTTGTCGCCGCCGCCACCTTCCTGCTGTTCCGGCGCATGCACTTCAAGCACCCCGGCGACCACCTGCACAAGCTGGCCGGTATGCTGGGGGCAGGCTCGCCCGAGACCCTCTACCGGGGCCTGGGTTCCCTGTGGGAGAACTCGGCGACCCCGGTGCCCGGTGCGCATGGAGCCGCCCACGCCGCTCTTCGACCTGACCCAGTAGCCAGGCCTGCTCGACTTCCGCCAGCGCATAATGTATCTTTATCTGATGGAGTTAGTCTGGTGCTTGCTCTTGTCCATGAAGATGCGGGCCGAAACCGGCAAATGGCTCTTAAGGCAGGCGCTATACAAGTACGTGCCCCGGCAGTTGATTGAGCGCCCCAAAATGGGTTTCGGCCTACCCATATACGGGCCGAGGAGCTTCTAGACGAGGGTCTCTTGCGGCGTCAAGGCTTCTTCCACCCCGCGCCTATCCGCCGGGCCTGGCAAGAACACCAGGCCGGCGCCAAAGCCTGGCACTACTCTACCTGTTACCCATCCTGATGTTCCAGCTATGGCTGGAGCAGTACCCCAGAGCGGCTTCATGAAGATCGCCCTCTTGATACGTTCCCTGGAGCTGGGCGGGATCGAGCGCCAGCTGTGCCTGCTGGCCCGGAGCCTCCTAAATCGGAACCATCAGGTGCACGTACTGGTTTTCTACGGCGATGGGCCCTTGCAAGCCGGGCTTGAGGCCACCGGGGTGCCGGTATTGGACCTGGACAAGAACGGGCACTGGAACCTGCTGGGCTTAGCACTGCGCCTGCGGGCCTGGTTGATCCGAGCGCACCTCCAAGTTCTCTTCAGCTTTCTGGACACCCCCAATCTGCTGGCGGCTTGGCTGCGCCCCTATTGCCCCGGCTTCAAGGTGGCCTGGGGGGGGGCAGCGACATGAATCTCTCCCGCTACGGCTGGTTCGCCAGCCTGAGCCACGGGTTCCTGGGCCTCTCGGCCCAGGGCGTCCAGGCCGTCATCGTCAACTCCTGGAGCGGGGTGCGCTCTTGTAGGGCCAGGGCCTGCCAGCCGGCAAGCTCCGGATCGTCGCCAACGGTATCGACGTGGAACGCTTCCGGCCCAACCCCGAGGCGGGCCAAGCTGTTGGGTCTAACGGTCCGCCTGGACCCCATGAAGGACCATTCCACCTTAAGCCGCGGCCCTGATCCGCCAAAAGCACCCCAAGCGCGCTTCGCCTGCAGGGGCGGCGGTCCGACGGACCTGGCGACCCAGGCCCGCGACCTGGGCTTGGAACAGGCGCTGATCTGGGTCGGGGCGCGCCGGGATATGCCGGCGGTTATGAACGCCCTGGATGTCTGCGTACTCTCCTCGGCCTTTGGCAAAGGTCTCCCCAACGTGGTGGGTTAGGCCATGCCCTGCGCCATACCCTGTCTGGTCACCGACGTGGACGACGCTACCTGGCTCGTAGGGCAGCCCGAGTTGGTAGCCCCGCCCGGGCAACGCCTCCGGCCTGGTCAGGCGCGGGCTGCACCTGCTGGCACTCGCGCCAGGGGAACGCTCTTACCTAGGCGGAGATCTGTGTCAGAGGGTGGCGGTGGAGAACACCAAGC
The DNA here is from genome assembly GCA_965112955.2 of Desulfarculales bacterium. Taxonomy (GTDB): domain Bacteria; phylum Desulfobacterota; class Desulfarculia; order Desulfarculales; family Desulfarculaceae; genus JACRDC01. The sequence continues at coordinate 3,451 of CBCOTF020000066.1, read as the reverse complement.
GAGCGCTATCGGAGCTTACAGGCTGACGGATAGCCCCAATACCGTGGAGAGGAAATTATGACCGCCGCGCTGATCGGCCTCAAGATCCTGGATCTTTCCATGAACCTGCCCAATCCCTACCTCACCTGGCTCCTGGCCTGACTGGGTGCCGAGGTGCTAAAACTGGAAAACCCGGTGGGCGGAGACTACGCCAGAGGCATCGGCGGCGGCCTGAGGCCAGCCTATTTCGCCACCCTCAACCGTGGAAAGAAGAGCCTGGCGCTAAACCTCAAGCACGCCAAAGGCCACGACATCTGTCTGCAATTTCTGGAAAGCCACGACATCTTGGTGGAAGGCTCCGCCCCGGCACCCTGGACCGCCTGGGCCTGGGCTATGAGGCCTTGAGCGACCGCAACCCACGCCTGATCCAGGTCTACATTCTGGCTATGATCAAGAAGGCCTCCACAGCCAAAAGTCTGACCACGACATCAACTACCTAACCCTGACCGGAGTGCTGGGCATGACCGGCACCCGCGCCGGCGACCTGGCCCTGCCCGAGGTCAAATGGCAGACCTAGCGGGAGGTTCCTGGCCAGCCCTAATCGGACTGTTGGCAGCGATGATCCAGCGGGGGACCACTGGGCGCGGCCAACTGGTGGACACGGCCATGTTCGATGGACCGCTTTCCATGGCCACCATGGTTTTCGCCGAAGTGGCCGCCGGCCTGTCGCAGGACGAACCGGCGGGAATGCTGCTCAGCGGTGGCGCTCCCTGCTACGGCCTGTACCACACCAAGGACGGCGGCTACATGGCTCTAGGCGCCCTGGAGCCCAAGTTTTGGCAGAACTTCTGCCAAGCCGTGCAGTGCCCCGACCTGCTGGCGCGGTAGTTTGGCGGACCGGAAGCGGTAGCGGCGGTTGCAATCCCAGGCCAAGGGCCAAAAGTTCGCCGGCGTCCATGATTGCCTCCTGCTTCAGTGCGGTCATGTAGATCGCTGCATCATGACACCGGAACTACACCAATTGCGCCCCATTTCCACTCATGACGACCAATAGGCCGTTTTTATAAAATCATTTTTAGCCGCTGCGCCTGCCTTGGACAGCACTGATTGGCCATAACCTAAGCACAATTCCGCCAGATGTAAGCCACAGCCGCGTCCCGGGCATTCGTCGCCGGGGGGCAAATCCAGGGGGCTGACCAGGACGGGCAAGCCGGCGATATCTCGGGCGGCTTGGCTCAGACGCCCACGCCACTGCTCCAGTTCAGCGGCGTCCAATGCCAATTCTATCAACCGCGCTCCCTTTTGGCTCAGATAGCATAACAGGGTTCGTGGTGGCGGAGTTTGCGGCCCCTGCCCCTGCCATAGGGCTAGGGCGTAAAGGGCCATCTGGGCACGGTATTTCTCGGGCTTCCACTCCTCGGTAACTTTGTAGTCTACCAATAGGGGAGGGCCGCCCGCCGGCCTGACCAGCAGGTCGAACTCGCCGATCATCTCCAGGGCCGGAGCCCCGTCCTGGGCCGGCAGCAGCAGGCTGAAGCCTTGCTCACGCCGTAGCTCCCCCGGCCCCAGCTCAGCCAGCAGTTGGGGCAAACCGCAATGCCACCAACCGACAGCCAGGGACGCGGCCCGAGCGGCCAGGTTGACTTCCAGGTCAAGCCTGGCCAGCGTTTCCGTTAGACCCGCGGGCCCCCGCGTTAGGTCGGTCAACTCCAGCAGGCGATGTACAGCGCTGCCCAGGACGGCGGCATCAGCCTCACCAGCCCCCCCCCGCCCCGTGGAGAGAGCCCGCCAGGTGCTATTCAACATCAACCGCCGGCTGAAGACATAGCGCCGCGGGCAGGCCAGCCAATCCTCTAAAGCGCTTACCGACTCGTTCACCAGGGCCGTAGGCGTAAACCGGCGATGCAGGCTACGCCCCAGCACCCGACGGGCCTCGTTGAACTGTACCTCAACGCCCGGCAGGGCCACCAAGGCTACCGGGGCCGACGCGGGTGCTGCGACCACTCCCGGAGTCACCAGCCTGGTCTCGGGATCGGGCAGCACCCAGGTTGCCAGCCAGTACCCCCAATAGCCCTGTTCCTTTTCCGGGGCGCCGTGCAAGCAGAAAATCAGGTGCTGACGAGCCCGGGTAAGGGCCACGTAAAAAAGACGAGCGGCTTCGGCCTCCTCCACGGCCCACTGACGGGCCAACAGGCCCAGGGAGAAGGGCGTGGGGCACGCCGGACCGCCCTTGGGGTCCGGGCTCTTCATACCAAGCACACCGCCCGGCCCCAGGAGGGGGACGGTGTGGCGGGGCTTGAAAGCCAAGTCCGCCAGAGCCACCACCGGGAATTCCAGGCCCTTAGCCTGGTGAATGCTCATCAGGCGAATCACCGGGGCTTCCTCGCCCATGAGCGGGGCCTGGGCGTCCTCGGACAGCTCCTGCATCAGACCCCGCAGGCGCAGCCAAAACTCCTCCACCCCCCCTCCAGCCAAGCGGGGGTCCCGGGCCGACTCGATGAGCTTGCGCAGGTTGGCGGCCCTTTGCTCGCCGCCGCTTGTGCCCAGCCACACCGGCAACAGGTCGCTGGCCTCCACCAGGCATTCCAAGAGCTCCGCCGGGGCGTAACGCCGGGCCAGGGGCTGCAGGTGAGCCAGCCAAGCCCGCACCGCCTGCCAGCGCTCCCGTTGCAACAGCCCCAGCCACTCCGGTAGGTCTGCATCTTGGGCCAGCGCCTGACCCAGGGTGCGGGGCTCCCCCTGGTCCGAGAAACCCAGAGCCAGCAGGCTCTCGTCGCTCAGGCCCACCAGGGGTGAGCGTAGGAAACCGGCTAGGGCCAGGCCGTCAGTAGGATCCAGCAAGGTTTGCATCGCCAGGAGCAGGTCCCCCACTTCCTGGCACTGGTAAAAGCCCTTGCCGCCCACGGTGTAGTAATCCAGGCCGGCGGCGCTGAGGGCACGTTCGTAGGTCTCCACCTGGGTCAGCCGCCGGAAAAGAATGACCACGTCCTCCGCTCGCCCGCCCTGTTCCAAGAACCCCCGCAGGTGGCAAGCCAAGGCCCGGGCCTCGATCTGCCGCCACTGGCCCAAGCTAGTGCGCTCGTGCCCCTGGTCGCGGCAGTCCAGCACCTCCACCGCCGGTCCGCTGTCACCCTCCTGAGGCCGCCCCTGCACCTGCTGGTCATCCGCGGCGAAGTCCACGTAGACCTCCGGCGCCAACGTCCGATAAATCGCGTGGCCGAAGACCTGGGGAAACAAGCGGTTATAGAAGGCGATCAACTCAGAGCGCGAGCGGAAGTTCTCGCTCAGAAAGGCAACCTGCCCCGAGCCCTCCCGGAAGCGCTGCATGGCCTGGCCAAAGACGCTGACGTCCGCCCCCCGGAAGGCGTAGATGCTCTGCTTGCGATCGCCCACCAGGAGCACCAGGGGACCGGCTGTAGGCAGGGCCTCGCCAGCCGGCGCGGCCAGCCCGGCCAGCAGGTAGACCATCTGC
>CBCOTF020000065.1:0-13495 GCA_965112955.2 Desulfarculales bacterium | reverse complement strand
CTACGCTGGGATGAGGGCATCTCGCTTCGACCACTTAGCCGGTTTTTGAGAATTTATCTTGGACAACACTGATATCCAGCATCAAAAAGGTCAGGGCTGCCCAGCGCGTCAGGCCCATCGCCTGTTGACTGAAGGTTGCCATTTTCATTGCACAACAAGCAAATTGTCTGCCCAGCAAACGTTACATTATGGGTTGACACACCCCCCCGGAGGTTGCTATGGTGCGGTAGATTTTGGCGGATGAGTCGGCTTCGGCGGGGTCGGGAGAGGGTATTTATCCCATATTTAGTTATGGCCGCGGGGGGGAGGCTTCAGCCGCTTCCCGGGTCGGCAGCCCCGTTGGTGGGGGCTAACACTTGCTTAAGCTAAAGGCACGGGTCATATGACAACGCATGAGCAAGGGCAGGCCAAACGATCCCATGCGGACTGGCTGCTCTTTGTGGTGGGCTTCGTACTGTTCGCGGCGCTGGGTTTTTGGGGCACGCCGGCGTTGCTATACGCCGAGAAACCCCAGCCCTTACAGTTTAGCCACAAAGTCCACATGGAGCAGGTGAGCGAGGGATGCAAGTCCTGCCACAACTTCCGCGAGGACGGCTCATTCACCGGCATTCCCAATATGGAAAAATGCAAGGAATGCCACAGCGATTCTCTCCAGGGAGACACCCCTGAGGAGAAGGTATTCGTAAAGGAATACCTCAACAAGGGCAAGGAGGTCGACTGGCGGGTTTACGCCAAGCAGCCGCCTTGCGTTTTCTTTTCACACGCGGCTCACACCGAGAACGCCGGTCTGGACTGCGCCAAGTGCCACGGCGACCATGGCAAGACCGAGAGCCTGCGCCCCTACCAGTACAACCGGCTCACCGGCTACAGCCGCGACATCTGGGGCTGGAACATCCTGGGGTTGGGGGCGCCGCCCAAACGCATGAAGATGGACAGCTGCGCCGATTGCCACCGCGAAAACGGCGTGCGCGACGCTTGTTTCGTGTGCCACAAGTAGGCCGAGGAGATATCTCGATGAATTGGGATAGACGAGCTTTTGTCAAGTTCGCCGTGGGAGCGGTGGTGGGCCTCCACGCCAGCCCGCTGGTCCCCAAATTGATGGACGACTCGGCCATCTGGACCCAGAATTGGAACTGGGTTCCCACCCCCGAAGACGGGGCCCTGGCCTTCGCCAACACGGTGAACCCCGCCACGGGCACGGGTGTCAAGGTGCGCATGGTCAGCGGCCGCCTAAAAGGACAACGCCTGATCCGGGTGGAGGGCAACCCCGAGCACCCCACCAGCAAGGGCGGCGTGGTGCCCGCCGACGCCTCGGCCCCGCAGAACCTCTACTTCGACGACTTCCGCGTCAAGACTCCTCTTATTCTCAATAAGAGAACGGGCATGCATGAGGAAGTCTCCTGGGAAAAGGCTCTGGAGGTGGTGGCCGGCAAGCTGGCCGAATTGTACAAGGGCGGCCAGGCCCACACGGTGGCCGCTTTGGGCGGCGAGGCCAAGAACCTGGACGGCGAGCTCCTGTCGCGTTTCATGACCGCTCTGGGATCGCCCAACACTAGCTTCAACGTCAGCGCCGCCGACACCCTGGCGCTGGCCGGCTGGGCTATGGCCGGCGAGGAGAACCTGGGTTTCGACCTGGCCGGCGCTAATCACGTCATCTCCTTCGGCACCCCGCTGTTGGAGGGCTTCGGCTCGCCGGTGGCGGTACGCAAGGCCTTCGCCACCTGGCGCAAGGACTTCAAGCGCAGCGGCACGCTGGTGCAGGTAGAGCCGCGGGCTTCGGTCACTGCCAGCCAGGCCGACCAGTGGCTGGGCTGCAAGCCGGGCACCGAGGCGGTCGTGGCGCTCGGTATGTGCCAGGTGCTGATCCAGGAGGGGCTCTACGACCGCCCCGCAACCGGGGCTGCCCTGGGCTTCGAGGATGGTAACAAGGGGCTAGGCTTCAAGACCCTCTTGGCCAAGAGCTACCGTCCGGGGCAGGTGGCCCAGATCAGCGGCGTGCCGGTGGAGACACTCATTAGCGTGGCCAAGGCCTTCGCCAAGGAGCCCAAGGCTGTGGCCGTGTGCGGTCCCAGCTACGGCGGCGAGCCCGGCCGGCTGCTGGATTTTATGGCCGTACTGGCCTTGAACGCCCTGAAGGGCAATTTCGGCAAGCCCGGCGGCGTGGTGGCGCGCCAGCCCCGGGGCTCAAGCCCCTGGGCGAGGCCCATGCCTACCGCGGCGACAAGCCCCGCTTGGACGGCCTAGGCAGTGCCAAGCGCCCGATGGGCGTGCCTGATCATCTGGCTCTGGCTAAGGCGGCCCTGGCCGGCAGCCCCTACAAGGTCAATATGGCCCTGGTGGCCGGCGCCAACCCCGCCTACGGCGTGCCCCAGGCCGGCGTGGTGCGCGACTTCTTAAAGTCGGTGCCCGTCCTGGTAGCCATCACACCCTACTTGGACGAAACTGCGGCCATGGCCCAGGTGGTGCTGCCTTGCGGTACCTTCCTGGAAAGCTGGGGCGATAGCCTTTCGCCCTACGGCAGCGCTGTGACCGAATACGGTCTGCACCGCCCCCTGATCAAGGCTTACGAGCAGGTCAAGAGCCAAGGCGACGTCATCCTGGCCCTGGCGGCCAAGCTGGGCGGCGAGGTGGCCAAGGCCTTGCCCTTCGCCTCGGCCGAGGCAAGAGTCCGCACCGCCGGTCTGGGCGCGTTGGCCGAGCTGGCCAAAAAGAGCTACCACGTGGCCGAGAAACCGGTCTATGGCGCCATGGCCTTCAAGACCCCCGGCGGTAGCTGGAGTTCTTCGCATGAACCTGCACAACTTGGCCGTGAAGCTCTCTGGCGAGGGCGGCATGGGCAAGGTGTTGAAATCTCTGGGCGTCAACGCTGAGAATCCAGCGGCCCTGATGCCCCACTGGGAGCCTCCTGCGGCCTTGGCTGCGGCCGGGCACGGCTGCCTGCTGCTGGCGGCGGTGTCTTCGGCGCGCACCCCCAAGGGCGACCAACCGCTGACTCCCTTCATGCTCAAGGTGCTGGACGGCGATACCCTGACCAACAAGGACGAGTTGGTGGTGGAGATGAACCCCCAGACGGCGGCCGAGCTACATCTGGTCGAGAATGACCGGGTGAAGGTCACTTCCAAGATCGGCTCCACCGATGCTAGGCTGCATCTTTTCGCCGGGGCCGCGCCGGGCATGGTCTTCATGCCCGTAGGCCTAGGGCATTTTGCCATCGCCAACGCCTACACCATGGGGCGCGGAGGCAACTATAATCAGGTGGCCGAGGCCACCACCGATCCCCTGAGCGGGCTGCCGGTGTGGAGCCTGACTTCGGTAGCGGTCACCAAGGCGTGAGGGAGTAGCCATGTCGCTAGCAGATAGGTATAGCGCCGGCGACCACCGGTTCGGCATGGTCATCGACGTGGACAAATGCACCGGCTGCGGTGGATGCACGGTGGCCTGCATGTCCGAGAACAACGTGGGCGTGCTTTTTGACGAAACCGACAAAATCCGTTCCATAACCTGGATGCGCGTCTATCAGATCGACAATGGCAAGGCCTTCCCCGAGACCCAGGTGGCCTTCTTCCCCCGGCCTTGCCTGCACTGCGAGGGCTCCTACGGCCGTCACACCCCCTGCGTCTCGGTCTGTCCGGCCACGGCTACCGACTACGACGAGAATACGGGCATTGTCAGCCAAATTCCCACCCGCTGCATCGGCTGCCGGTACTGCGTGGGCGCTTGTCCCTACCATGCCCGCTATTTCAACTGGTTCGACACGCCCTGGCCCAGCGGTCTGGAACGTCCCTTGAACCCCTCGGTGGCCCCGCGCATGCGCGGCGTGGTGGAAAAATGCACCTTCTGCTTCCACCGCTACCAGAGGATCAAGAACAAGGCCTTCCTAGTCGGTGGCAAGGTCGAGGAGATGGACTACCAGACCGCCTGCGCCGAGGCCTGCCCCTCCGGGGCGATCACCTTCGGCGACTTGCGGAATCCCAATCACAAGGTGGTCCAGTTGGCCAATAGCCCCGAGGCCTTCCGCCTGTTGGAGCGCCTGGGCACCAACAACAAGGTGTATTACCGCACCAGCCGCGAGTGGGTGCGCCGCAAGGCCGATAATTACCTGAAGAGCGAGAAGCCCGGCCAGCTAGCCGCCTCCCAGGGCAGCGGGCACTAAGGCCTCGGTTAGCTAGAATGGATCTTTAAGGAATTAATGAGGTCACCCATGGATGATTCCAAGTTCTGGCCCCAGGGAGCCACCCGTTGCAAGCCCGGCGCCTTCATCGCGTGGATGTTGGTGTGCCTGGGGTTGGGCGGCTGGGCGATGCTGTCGGCCTTCCTGTGTATCTATAAGGGTCTAAACCAGACCAACATGAATGATTTCTTCGCCTTCGGCGTGTGGATCGTGGTGGACCTGGCCATCATCGCCCTGGGGGCGGGGGCCTTCTTTACCGGGTTCATGACCTATGTCCTGCGCCGGGAAGAGCTGAAGAACATCATTAACGCCGCGGTGATCATAGGCTTCATCTGCTACTCCGGCGCCATCCTGATGCTTGGCATCGACATCGGCCAGCCGGCCCGCGGTTGGTTCGGCTTCTGGCACGCCAACGTGCACTCCATGCTCACCGAAGTGATGTTCTGCATCACCACCTACCTCATCGTGCTGATCGTGGAGTTCGTGCCCTTGATCCTGGAGAACCGCCAGATCAGCAAGGTGCCGGACCTGAGCCTCTTCGCTCACCATTTGCATCGCATCATGATCGTCTTTGCCGCCACCGGCACCTTCCTGAGCTTTTTCCATCAAGGCTCTCTGGGCGGCATGTACGGCGTGCTCTACGCCCGGCCCTTCGCCTTTCGCGAGGGCCTCGTCATCTGGCCCTGGACCTTCTTCCTGTTCATCCTGAGCGCCGTCGCCAGTGGGCCGTCCTTCACCACCCTCATCGTCATGCTCACCGAGAAGGTCAGCGGCCGCAAGTTGACCAGTCACAAGATCAAGATGATGATGGGCAAGGTCAGCGCCTATCTGCTTAGTTTTTACATGGTCCTCAAGATCGCTGACACCTTGTACTGGGCAAACGTCACCCTGCCCAAAATGGGGCTCAGCTTCAGCGACCTTTACGTCGGCGGCCCCTACGGTACCTACCTGGTATGGATGGAGCTGGGCCTGTTTGGGGTGTTGCCGGCCCTGCTGTTGTTGCAGCGCCGGGTGCGCGAGACTTACGGCCTCTTGGCCCTAGCCATGGTGCTCAACTGCTGCGGCGCGGTGATGAACCGCTTCGTTATGACCATCCAACCCCTGGCCATTCCGGTGATGCCCTTCGAGAAATTTGTGGGCTACCTGCCCTCCTGGCAGGAGTGGGGCATTAGCGCCGGCGTGATCGCTTACGGCCTGATCATCTTCTCCCTGGCCTACCGCTACCTGCCGGTATTCCCCCAAGAAGTGGAATTGAATAAGGGTTAGCCAGGTGCCCTGGCCACAGGCATAACGGGTCGGTTGAGAGCCTGTCGCACTGACGAATCTGATAAGCTCCCGGTGGAGCTGGTGGAATAAAGGGGAGTAAAACCATGTTGCCCATAGTTTTCGAGTGGCACTGGGACGTAGGTCACATAATTTTTATGGGTCTGTTCTATGCCGCATTGATCGTCATCGGCGGCGGCCTGGTGGTGGCTTTCATGACCACCATGAAGGATCTCTGTTCTGGCAAGAACCCCCACGATTGCGGACACCACTAGTCCGCGTTCGGCCCCGGGTGCTCCCGGGCCGCACTAGCAATTGCAGCACATCGCCATGGGGCCGTTGGCGTTCCGTGGTTTTTTATTGTCTCGCTTGAGCTCGGGCACGGGCGTGGTACTATTGCTGGTAGCAGCCAGCTCCCCCTCAGCCACGGTGCCGCTACCATGCCCAACCCATCCATCAGCCCCGCCCTACCGCCGCGCGCGGTGATCTTCGACCTGGACGGGGTAATCTTCGACTCCGGCGAGAGCAACATCGCCTTCTATGACCATATTTTAACGGCCTTGGGGCGGCCGCCGACAGCTCGGCAGGCCTTTGACATAATCTACAGCAAGCCTCTGGACCGCTCCCTGCGTTATCTGCTGGACCACGACGAAAGCCAATACCAGCGGGCCATGGCCTATTGCCGCAGCCTGGACCTCAGCTTTTTTATGCCTACAGCTGGCCCTGCACGAGGGCGTAGCCGACACCCTGACCAGATTTAAGGGGTGCACGCGTCTGGTCGTGGCTACCAACCGTACCGTGACCTGCCGCCTGGCCTTGGGCCATTTCGGGCTCTTGGAACTGTTCGAGGCCGTGGTGACGTCCATAGAGGCCGGTCGGCCCAAGCCCGACCCCACCATGATGCACTTGACCCTGGAGTATCTGGGCCTGGTGCCTAAAAATGTGGTCTACGTGGGCGACACCGGGGTAGACGAGGGCATGTGCCAGGCCGTGGGCGTGCGGCTTATCGCTTTCCGCAACTCGGGCCTGGCGGCCTGGGCTCACGTCAGCGAGTTTGCCCAAATACCGCGTCTGTTGGGCTTGAAATAGCCGTAAAGACTGGCTCGCTGGAAGGTAAATGGACCGTGTGGATCCGTGCCTAAACATTATAATCCTGGAGGACCTGGATTTGTAGCGGGGCGGGCCAAGGTTTTCTACCGGGACGGCTTGGGTTGGCCCATATCCAGCGTGAGCGCGGGAAATTTTGTCATTTCCAAGCTGGCTATGGGTACGGCGCGGGCCCTTTATTCGCGTGCCTTGCTGGCCCAGGATGCCAAGATTACGATCGCGGTTACTTTGGCGGTATTACTCTGGCCCAGGACTTGGGCAGCGCTCAGGAGGTGGACGATGGGCTGGCTGGCTCCCTGCTCAAGGTGGTGTCCAAGACCGACTGGGGGGGATATTCGGGGTACCTCGCTGATGTGGAGGGGCACCCCTGGGAACTGGCTCGGAATTTTTTTGAACTGCGCGGCGGCGATCTGAATGCGGATTCCAGGGCAGTGGGCCATACATTCCATGTGAAGCGGGCTACCTAATCCGGTAATGTTAGCCTGGTAGCCGGGGCACGGCGTTGCTGGTATCTGCATTATGCCACAGGGGTTTTGTCGCCGGTCAAGTTTGCCAGCTTCTTTCTTAAGGACTCTCTTTTCAGGTTTATCTTGTGGGCGTTATGGATCAGGCGATCGAAGATGACATCGATCAGGGGCGGGTCGCTGATGGTTTCGCGCAACTGGTCTACGGGCACTTGGGCGGTGACGATGGTGGAGCCTCGGCGGTAACGGTTTCCCAGGACTTTGAGCATATCCAGGCCCTGCTTCTGTGAAAAACTTCCCAGCCCCTAGCTATCCTGGATGAGCAGGTTGGTCGTGGAATTGGCGACGATCATATTGTGATAGCTGCCGTCCCCTCGGGCCACGACCATTTCGCGCAGGGGGGCTGGCATCCTCTTGTAGGAGATCGAGTAGCCTTCCAGACAAGCCTTGTGGCCCAGGGTGCAGGCGAGAAAGCTTTTGCCTACGCCGGTGGGTTCGCTGATGAGCAGGTTGTGGTGTTCGGCGATCCACCGGCATAAGGCTAGAGCCATAATGCGTGACTTGTCCATGCCGCGCCTTTGCCGGTAGTCGATGTCCTCCAGGCAGGCGTCATGCCGGAGCTTGGCCTTGGCCAGCCTGTTTTTGAGCCGACGGTTTTTTCTGTGGATAGCCTCTCTGTCCACCATCAGGCCCAGTCTTGCCTCGAAGCCCAATTCCTGAGAGCTTCGGGGGTATTCAGTTGTTCCTTTAGGGCCTTGAGCATGCCCTCCAGCCCCAGGGCGCGGAGCTTGTCCAGGATAGGATTAATCAGCATGGCTTCCTTTGTGGGCGGTCAAGAAGTAGCCGGCTCCGCGGATGTTGGGGCGAAGGATGGGACTGGATTCCGGGGCTGGCGTCAGCAAAGGTGCCTTGTCCAGCTCCTTGTCCATAATGCGCTCTACGCTTTCGGAGCTGAAGGCCCATATGTTTCAGCCGAAGTGCTTCTTTGATCTTACGCATGGGTAATCTCTCCACCGGCATATGCATCCTCGTGTTGGAAAGGCGTAGTATAGCCAATAAAATGTTATCCAGCGTCGTCTACTATCCCGAGTGGCCCACATATCCCATGGAATGGGTGCCCCGTTTGCCGTGGAATCGGTGGTCCGCTTGCAACGGAATCCGCAGCTCGCCGGTTGGGCCGGCTCCCTGGGCCGAGCCATGCCTTATATGCTGGACCTTCGTGCACAGGGGCGCCTGGACTCCGCCGGATCCGAGCGACCACGGGGACCCCTAGGGAGAGTTCTTCTCCGGCCAGCCGACGGATCAGTCGAATTTTTGGGACCAGCTGGCCCAGGCTGGGGTGTCGGTAGGTATAATGAACCTTCCCGCCACCTGGCAGCCGCCGGTGGTGCCGGGCTGGGCCGTGGCCTGAGTGGAGTCCCTGAACCGGCCAGGAGCTTCACTAACCCTCCGCAACTGGAGCGGGACCTGGGCGAATACCTGGCCGGCGAATTGGTCATGGCTGGCCGCCCCTCACTCCGGCCCCACCAGCGCGACGAGGCCTTTCCCCTGCGGACCTATCTGGTCCGCCTGGCCTGGGAGCAGGGCTTGCGTTTGCTGGAGGACCCCTCCCCACCCCCCGCCTGACTGACCTGGGCTCCCAAGGGCTGGGGTAGGTATATAATATGTTTGCCGGCGGCCCTGGCCCGGAGGCCCAGCTCCTGGCCAAAATAGATGAGGTTCTTCGTCGTTAACTGTGGGATTTTTGATAAGTTTCCCACGATAGCCTCTGGCTCTTGCCTTGACGGCCTGGAAGATGCCGTTAAGCTCCCTCCAGGCGGGCGTTGGAATGGTTGGAGGTCCAACGGTTTGGGATCAGGTGAGCACATTCTTCCAGAATCATGAGCACCTTGAGGACCGGGGCCAGAGTTTTGGTGTCAAGCGCTATGCATTGCAGGGCATGGCGGGTGAAATGGGTGATGCGCCACTGGGCGGCCCGTACAGAGGTGGCCTTTCTGATCCAGCGCAGCATCTCCTTGAACTGCCAGGCGATGTCGGTGGCGAAGCCGCCGGTTTCCAGTTCGGCCAGGGCCTGCTGCTGCTTTTTGGTTAGCCTGCCGCCGTCAGCGGTCTTGAGCACGGCCCGGCTGGTGGCCTTGGGCAGTTTGCGCTCCTTCGCCTCAGCCTTTCGGACCTCGTCCACGGCGGCGGTGGTGAAGAATTGGGCTATATGGAACCAGTCCACGGTCAGGAAGGCTGGCGACAGGTTGCAGACCACCTCGGCAATATTGTTGTGATCGCCGCTATGCTCACGCAGAAAGCGGCGGAACAGGACCAGATAGCCCTTGTCCTTGCCGGGGGTAACGAAGATGACCGATTTTTGCTTGTGGTCTAGGTCGATGAGAGGGGTAACGCCAGATGAATTAGTAAAAGTCGTGAGCCTTGCACAACCTGCCACACTCTGGGTAGAGGTACTCGACTCATCGGTCAGCGACAGACTCCAAGGAGACCTCGTGGGGCTGTTTATCGGTGTCCACACGCTGTCCCACCAGCCGCCAAGGCGGTTGCAACCCCAGGCCAAGGGCTAGAAGCTCGCCGGCGTCCATGAGTATTTCCTGCTTCAACGCGGCCATGCGGATCGCTGCATCATGACACCGAAACTGCACCAATTTCACTCATGACGACGAAGAGGCCACGCTCTTTTAGCAGAATGTTGCCAAAGTCCGTCCATGAACGTTGGTAACTCGAGTTAGCTGAAATTAATTCGGTTAACTCTCCAAAAAGCTTGACCCCTTGAGCTTTCGCTTTTTAGCGGGCTATTCTTGGCCGGCTCAAAGAGCCAGTCGGAGGATTACTTCGATAGGCACCTAGTGTCTCTGCAACTGGCGCAGGCGGTTGACGTTGTTGATCTGATCACGGTACTCCACGCTAAAGGCGTGGCTGCCGTCGCCCCGGGCCACAAAATACAGGTAGTCCACTGGCGCGGGGTGCACGGCGGCGCCCAGGCTAGCCTGGCCGGGGGAACAGATGGGGCCGGGCGGCAGGCCTTCGCGGGTGTAGGTGTTGTAGGGATGATCCCGCTCCAGCTGGGCGCGAGTAATGTTGCCGCCATAGTTATCGATGCCGTAGACCACCGTGGGGTCGGCCTGAAGCTTCACGCCCCTTTTCAGCCGGTTGTGGTACACGGCGCTGACCAGGGGTCGTTCGGCTGGCACCTTGGCCTCCCGCTCGATGATGCTGGCCATGGTCACGGCTTGGTGGCGGCTCAGCCCCAGGTCCCGAGCCGCCGAAGCGTAAGGCTCCCAGGTTTGCTGGAAGCGCTTGACCATTGCCCCTAATATGGTCTTGGCCGGCAAACCCCGCGGGAAGTAGTAGGTATCGGGAAAAAGATAGCCCTCCAACCCCTCGCGCCCCAGCCCCAGGGAGGCGGCCATCTGCTGATCACGGATCAAGCCCTGGGCCTCACCGCTTTCCAGCAGGCGTTCCTCCACGAGGCGCTCCAGAATTTGGGCCAGGGTGAAGCCCTCTGGGATGAGCACCAGGTGCTGAAGCACTCGTCCCTGCTTCAGCGTATCCAGGATATCCCCCAGGCTCATGGTGGCGCTGAGGCCGTACTCGCCAGCCTGTAGGCGCCAGGGCTGGTCGCTTAGGCGGGTGGCCAGGGCGAAGAGCCAGGCATGGTCCACCACGCCGGCCTTTTGCAGCATCTCGCCCACCTGCAGCGTACCGATCCCCCGAGGGATCTCCATCGTCACCTGTGGCGCGCCGGGGGCCGCCCGGTGCCCCAGGATCAGGTGCTTGGCCAGCACATAGGCCGGCATCAAGAACGTCAAGGCCAGCATCGCGATCAGGGCAGGCGCTTGAGGCCTCGCCCCCGCCCCGGCTTTGGAGGCACCTGGGCCGGAATCGGTGGGGAGACGGGGGGCTTAATTTCGGGTTCGGTCATGATTCTTCCACGCCCCGACCGTCCAAAAAACGGCGCAGGATGATGGCTGCGGCCAGCTTGTCCACCACCTGGCGACGGCGTTGGCGGGAGGCCCCGCCGGCGATGAGAACTTCCTGGGCCTCCACGGTGGTCTCCCATTCGTCCACGTAGGCCACCGGCAGGCTTAAGACCCGCTTCAAGCGCTTGCCGAAACTCAGCGTTTTGGTCGCCTCAGGGCCCAGACTGTCGTCGGTGCGCCGAGGCAGCCCCAGCACGATGAGCCCGACGCCCTGCTCGGCGGCCAGGCGGCCGATGGCGGCCACGTCCTGGTCGCGGCCGACGCGCTTCAACACGCATAGGGGCTGGGCGATGGCGTGGGCCTGGTCGCTTACCGCCACGCCGATGCGCTTATGCCCCAAATCCAAAGCCAGCACGCGGTCTTTGTTCTCGTCGGACATAGGCTGTATTATAATAGTTAATTGCCTCTACACAAGCTGACGATGGCAAGGGCCGCCGCGGATTATTCGCACACGCGACGGCATTTTTCGGCTATCATTTTTAATTCTTCATCGTTAACTGTGAAAGTTGATGGGTTCCCCCAGTGGTGCGGCGATGAAATAAATCACGGTCATGAAGGTGAAGACATTACGGCAGTCTCTGGCTCTTGCCTGGACGACCTAGAAGATGCCGTTACGCTCCTCCAGGCAGGCGTTGAAATGGTTGAAAGTCCAGCAGCGTAGGATCCAGGTGGGCATGCTCTTCCAGAGTCATGAGCGCCTTGAGGACCGGGGCCAGAGTTTTGGTGGCATGCGCTATGCGCTTCCTTGCATGGCGGGTGAAATGGATGATGCGTCACTGGGCGCCCCGTAGCGAGGTGGCCTTTCTGACCTAGTGCAGCATATTTTTGAGCCACTAGGCGGTGGCAGTAGCGAAGCCCCTGTTGATTCTTGCTTTATTCTGATCGGGAAGTAAGGAACTTTCAGATTAGCTTGACCAGGCAGGGATTTTATCCCTTTTATCCTAGACCTTGAATGCGGGTCCAGTGATAAGGTAAGGAGCCGAGGGTGGTGGAGCACCCCTGCTCCCGAAAGACGGGAATAATTCCCTGCCATTTGGCTGACATCGTATTTTTCGTTGCAGCTTGCGTCAAGAAGCAGCTTGCGTCAAGAAGGTAATGGAGCTGGGGCAGCGTTTCCCCTGGCCCCGGCCGGAGAGGTGCTCCCGGTGTGGGAGCGTTCGGATTTGGGGGCACGGCCTTTCGTGTCCGCCTATTTTGGTGAAGCCCCTACAGCGATTTAGCTTCGGCGTTTCCTCTGCCCTGCCTGCCGGGCGGTGATCCGGCTGCGGCTACGGGGCTACTAGAACCGGTTCCAGGATCCGGTGGAGACCATTTGGCAAAGCTTTTCCAATAAGCTAGCCCGGGGCAGATAGAACCCTGTCCTGCCGCGCTCCTGCCAGCACCACTGGTTCAAGGGCCTACTGCGGCATTTGCGTTTATACCTGGGGTCAAGCTGGTCGGGCGACCTGCTTGAAGCCTTCGATTGGCTCAGTAGCCGCGGCCAGCCGGTCGGCGCAAAGCGAGAGTCCTTTCCCTACCTGAATCACCTACCCAAGGGTGCCGTTGTCCTGGCCCGGCCCCCCGGTCTACACCTGGGCGAAACACCCCCATGGAGGACCGACATGGACGAGAATCAGAAAAAACGAGTAGCCCTCTTCCGTGTCGGCGTCATCAGCAAATTTTTTGCCAGGGACTACAGGGAGCGTGGTGAACGGGAGAGGCTACTGCGGGACAATTGCGCCCAGCGGTGGCAAAACCCCCTCTCCAACCGTGCCAGGCGGTTGCGCTCCACCATCCTGGAACGGATCAAGGCTCTACCGCCAGGGCGGCGGCAAATTGGAGTCCCTCTATCCCATGGGCAGTAATGACCGGAACGGCAGCAGAGCCTTAGACGAGGATACCGCCCAGGCCCTGATCCGCCTGCGCAGGGAATTGCCCACTGCATCAGTGACTACCATCATCAGCGAGATGATGCGCCGCCGCTTGATTTTGCTCGACATAATCCTCAAGGCGCCCACCGTCTACCGCTTCCTGCACCAGCAGAGGCTGATGGGCAAACGGGTCGCCCCACCTGTCGACCGCAGGCGTTTCGAGGCCAAGCTGCCCAACGACATTTGGCAGAGTGACGCCATGCGTGGGCCGTTACTCTTAGCAGGCGACAAACGGCACAAGACCTGCCTCTTTACCTTTATCGGCGACGCGAGCCGCCTAATCGTCCATGCCGAATTTTACCTCTCCGAGGGCCTGACCACTTAATCTACCGGCCTTACGCCAAACCCTGCTCAAACGGGGACTACTACGCAAGCTCTACCTCGACACCGGCCCAGCCTTCCGCTTCCATCACCTGGAAGAAATCACCGCCTCCCTGGGCATCGCCCTGGTCCACTCACCACCACCCTACGTGCCTCAGGGCGGGGGCAAGGAGGCCCCCGTGCCTCTGATCAGCAAGCAAAACATCCTCCTTTACCACGATCATGACCACGACCGCGTAGAGGTCCTACTGGAAAATCGCTCCCACGGCTTGCTCG
>CBCOTF020000064.1:0-2638 GCA_965112955.2 Desulfarculales bacterium | reverse complement strand
CGAGACATGTTTATGGCCCTGGTGGGGGTCATCTGAGCTATGCTTCTCATGCAGGGTCGGCAAGATCGGTCTATGGCCAAACTGCTCAACCTCAACCCCTAAGCGAGGCGCCGTTTGTCCGCTTTAACCAAGTACAGGCCCATCATGGTGGTGGGCACCGGCTCCCACGTGGGCAAGAGCGTGCTGGTCACCGGCCTGTGCCGGGTCTTTTGGCGTCGGGGCCTGGACGTGGCTCCCTTCAAGGCCCAAAACATGGCGCTGAATTCGGGCATCACCCCGGCCGGCGGCGAGATAGGACGCGCCCAGATCAGCCAGGCCGAGGCCGCCGGCCTAATGCCCCACGTGGACATGAACCCGGTGCTCTTAAAGCCCACCAGCGACCTAGGCTCCCAGGTGATCGTGCAGGGCAAAGTCTTGGGCAACTATAAGGGCATTGACTATTACCGCCTCAAGCCCCGCCTGCTGCCCAAGGTAATGGACAGCTTCCACCGCCTGCAAGAAGTTCATCAGCTCATCGTGCTGGAGGGCGCCGGCTCCTGCGCCGAGCTGAACCTCAAGCGCCACGACCTGGTGAACATGGCCATGGCGCGTCGGGCAAGGGCCAAGGTTCTTCTGGTGGCGGACATAGACGCCGGCGGGGTCTTCGGGCAGGTGTTAGGCTCCTTGAACCTGCTCACCCCCGGCGAGCGCCGGCTGGTGGCCGGGGTGGTGGTGAACAAATTCCGCGGCGACCCGGAGCTCTTTAGCGAAGGCATCGAGATAATGGCACGCCGCGGCAAGAAGCCGATGCTGGGGCTGTTGCCATATTTCCGCCTGGGCCTGCCTCAGGAGGACGGAGTGGCCCTGGAACGGGGGGGCGGCCCCACCGGCGGCTCGGGGCGGCTGCGCGTGGGCGTGGCGCGCTTAAGCCGCATCAGCAACTTCACGGACGTGGATTGCCTGGCCGCTGAGGAGGACGTGGACCTGCGCTGGATAGAGCGCCCGGAGCAACTGGCCGGCCTGGACCTCTTGATCTTGCCCGGCACCAAGAACACCCTGGCCGCCCTGGCCGGCCTTCACTCCAACGGCCTGTTTGCGGCCATTCAGCATTTCCACGCACTGGGTGGACGGGTCATGGGACTCTGCGGCGGCTACCAACTCCTGGGCCGGGAAATCGCCGACCCCCTGGGCGTGGAAGGCCCGCCGGCCCGGGAAAGCGGCCTGGACCTACTGCCCGTAGCCACGGTCATGGCCGGCAAGAAGACCACCAGCAGCGTGAAGGCCGTGGCCCTGGACTCTCTGCCCTTCCCGGCGCCAGGCAAGCTGGCCGGTTACGAAGTTCACATGGGCCAAACCAGATCCCTAGGGCCATCGCGGCCGGCCTTTGGCCTGCGCATGCGCCTGGATCAGCCCGTGGATCTAGAGGATGGTCAGGTCAGCCCCGAGGGACGGGTGGTGGGCACCTATCTGCACGGCATCCTGGACAACGACGCCTTGCGCGCCGGGCTATTAACCTGGGCCACCGGCGGCGGGGACGTGGCCTGTCTGAGCGACTACGCAGTCTTCAAGGACCGCCAGTACGACCTACTGGCCGACCTGCTGGAAGAGCATTTAAATTTGGAAGGCTTGCTGGAGCCGCTGGATTAAGCGAGCTCAGACTGATTTCACACCGGCCATTTTGGGAGAAGCTCGTCGATCGCCGCCGTGGGCATCCTGGGGCCAACAGCGCCCAACCTTTTTCTTCACATACAGCCCCCCCGTGCCCTACCTCTAGCCCGGCCATTCTTGGATCAGCGGCAAGGGGCCAGGAGGTGATGCTTGGCCCAAGCCAACCAGACAGTGCGGTCCTTGCCCACAGTGGAAAGCGGGTAAACGGTCCGGCCTGGGCACCGGCAGGACGCGGTATGGCTGAGTGGCGAGGCGGGGCACAAAAAGAACCGCTTATGTTTTCTACCTTCCGCTACGACATGACAAGAACCCAGAGCAGGCGGAATCGTCAGCCTTTGCTTGGCAAATAGCACGGCACAACGATACAGTTGAAGTGAAGTTTGTATCAAGAGGCCGGCCGCAGGTCCTCCAGCACCAATTCTAGGTGGCGGCCGCCGTAGGTGGAGATGCGCGGCGTGCAGGCCAGGTCCACGCGGCTGCCTACCGCAGGCTTGCGCGGGCCCAGGTTGAAGCCGATGCCCTTGAGCCGCCGGCCGTTCTGGCGCACCTCCAAGCGTAGGTGCCCCTCCCCGACCAGCGAAGCCTGACCCACCTCCATCCCCCGCAAAGCCAGAACCGGCTCGGGATGACCGGAACCAAAGGGTGCCAAGCGCTCCAGCACCGGCATGAGCTCTGGCCCCAACTCTGTTAGCCCCACCTCAGCCTCCAGCTCCAGGGGTAGACCCTGTCCCAGAGGCGGCAATTGCGCCTCGGCGGCCTGGTGCAGTCCCTGGGCCAGCTGGGGCAGGTTGACGAGTGCCAGAGTAGCACCCGCCGCCAAAGCGTGGCCACCGAAATGCTCCAACAAATGCCCCAACCCGGCCAAGGCCCGCTGCATATGAAACCCCGGCAGGCTGCGCCCCGAACCCACGGCCCGGCCATTCTCCACGGCCAGAAGCATGGCCGGCCGGCCCAGGCGTTCCACTAGGCGGCTGGCCACTATGCCCAGCAC
>CBCOTF020000063.1:0-1090 GCA_965112955.2 Desulfarculales bacterium | reverse complement strand
GCATTCGGCGGGCTATCCACGGCCCGTTTATCAACTCGCACGACCCCGATCAGCAGGGTAAGCAAGCGGTCCTTGCCAAGCCCTGACTCGTGGCGTAGGCTCCTTGCTCATGATAGTTGCCGATCTGCATATACACTCGCGCTATTCGCGGGCTACGGCCCGTGAACTGAACCCCGAACACCTGTGGTTGGCGGCCCAATTAAAGGGCCTGGATTTGTTGGGCAGTGGCGATTTCACCCATGCCGGCTGGCTGGCCGAGCTGAAGGAGAAGCTCGTCGAGACCGGAGACGGCGCCTATGTATTACGCCCCGAACTGGAGGCCGCCCTAGCCCCCAGGTTGCCGGTCAGCTACCGCCGGCCGGTACGCTTTCTGCTCTCGGGCGAAATATCCTGCATATACAAGCGCCACGGCGCCACGCGCAAGGTTCACCTGCTGATCCTGCTACCCCACCTGTCGGCGGTAGAGAAGCTCAACACCCGCCTGGCCCGCCTGGGCAACATCCATAGCGATGGCCGTCCCATCCTGGGCTTGGACGCCCGCGACCTGCTGGAGCTATGCCTTGATGTGGAGCCCGGGGTGATCTTTATCCCGGCCCACATCTGGACGCCTTGGTTCAGCCTCTTTGGCAGCAAAAGCGGCTTCGACCGCATAGAGGATTGCTTCGCAGACCTTACTGGACACATCCACGCCCTGGAAACTGGGCTCTCCAGCGATCCGGCTATGAACTGGCGCTGGTCGGCCCTGGACCGCTTCACTCTGGTGTCCAACTCCGACGCCCACAGCCTGGTCAACCTGGCCCGCGAGGCCAACCTACTAGGTTGCGCACCCACCTACGAAGCCCTGGCCGCGGCGCTGGCCGATCACGAAGGAGATGGCTTCGGCGGCACACTGGAGTTCTTTCCCGACGAGGGCAAGTACCATCTGGACGGCCACCGCAAATGCAGCCAGCGCCTCATGCCCGAGGAGACCCGTAGCTACGGGGGGCGCTGCCCGATCTGCGGCGGGCCGATCACCGTGGGGGTGCTTAGCCGCGTGGAGGAACTGGCCGACCGCCCGGTTGGGCAAGGGCCGCGGTACCGCCGTCACTTC
>CBCOTF020000062.1:0-7945 GCA_965112955.2 Desulfarculales bacterium | reverse complement strand
CCAGGGTGACCAGGCTAGGCAGGCTCTGAAACCTTGCTGGGGATGCGCCAGCCGGTGCACGATTCCCTCGGCCAGCTTGACCGTGGCCTCGCCGATTTTGTGTATCCAGTTGGTGATTCTTTCGGGGGCCCACTTGGTGTGCTCCTGGTGGAAGCGGGGTATGTACTCGGCCAGGGTGGTGAAGCCGCTTTGCTCCAGGATGCGACGGTAGCTGGCCACCCGCTGGCCCTTATGGAAGCATTCCTCCGTACGCTCCGTGTAACGGATGTCCAGCTTATTGCCCACCAATTGATGGGAGACCCCGAGTAGCAGTGGCGGTCCACCTCCACGTGGTAATCGATGTGGACTTTGGCCTTCTTCCATTGGGCATACTGGTAGGCCGTGGCGGGCAGAGGCTTGAGCGCCGGTTTGTCCAGGAATTCGTACTTGGAGCGCCGGCTGCCGGGCAGCTTCTTAAAAAGCCGGTTATTAAACCAGTCTAAAAACCCACGGATCGCCTGGTTGGGCTCAGCCAAACTGAAGAAGGTCCTCGTGCGCAGGGCAGCCAGTATCCACCTCTCCACCAGTTGCACCCCCACCGCTGCCTTGGCCTTGTCACGGGGTTTTCGTACCCGGGCGGGCAAAACCGCCGTGTCGTAATGGGCGGCCATCTTCTGGTAGGTCGGGTTGATGTTGAGCTCGTAGCGGCAAGTCTTGCTCACCACGGACTTAAGGTTGTCGATCACCATCAACTCCGTCACCCCACCAAAAAATTGGAAGGCCCGCTGGTGGGAGCCGATCCAGTCGGGCAGACCCTGGGTCCACGTGGCTTCGGCAAAAATATAGTTGCTGGCGCCCAGAACCGCCACGAAGATCTGGGCCGCCCTAACCTCACCCGTCAAGAGGATTACCTCGTCCACGATCTGGACGGCATAATCGATAAACATCTTCTAGCCGGCCTGATGCTCCTGGAGCATGACCAGCCCCAGCTTGCCCGACCATTCCCGGTAACGTTCGTAAAATCAGCTGTATTGGTAGCCCAAGACATGGACCCCGCCTTGCACTCCTCCCACAGCAGCGCTAGGGTCATACCCTTGCGCCTCAGCTCTTGATGGACCTGGAACCAGTCAGGCTCCGGGCGAAAGCCCGTAGACGGCAAGGATGGAGGTGGAACGAGCAGCCGCTCAAGCTGGGTCTAATCCAAACTGGTGGGGAGGGGCCAGGGCAGGTCGGCACGCGCGGCTCGCTGCAGGTAACGGAATACCGTGATCCGGCCCATCCCACAAACTCTTAACAATGTCCCGGTTGCCGCAGCCGGCCTCGTATTTCAGCCGAAGTACTTCCTTGATCTTGCGCATGGATAACCTCGCCGCTGGCGCATCTGCACCCTCTGTGTTGGAAAGGCGCAGTATAACCAATCAGGTGTTATCCAGCCAGCGTCGCCTATTACCCCTCGGGACCCATTTACCGTGGAATCGGTGGCCTACATCGCGTGAAATCACTGTCCCGCTTGAAACGAAATCCGCATGCTGACTGGCCGGCAGGATACCCTTGCCGGCCACCTAGCCCTGTTACAGGCCCATCAGCCTTGGCTTGCATTTCTCATTTCCGTCGCGATAGGCGATGTGAATGGCGCAGACCCCACAATAAAATCCGCAGGGCGACAAAAAATCCGGGTTCGCGGCCATGGCTGAGCTCCCTTCCGGACAAAAAAAGGACGTTTGAGGCAGATGCGGCAATCGACGACACCGTAGCTATTTTATAGCTGCAGCCAGTTTTTTGTAAACATCTTTTCCCCAAGACGGCCAAGCCCTTTATTCGTCCTCATGGGGTTGTGGTTAAATTAATATGGTTCTTCGTCTTTAACTGTAGAATTTGATGAGCCCCCCCAGTGGTGCGGCGATAAAATAAATTATGGTCATGAAGGCTAAGACATTACGGTAGCCTCTAGCTCTAGCCCTGGCGGCCTGGAAGGTGCCGTTAAGCCCCTTAAAGCGGGCGTTGGAATAATTGGAGGTCCAGCGGCTTAGAATCACAGGTGGACATACTTTTCCAGAGTCATAAGCACCTTGAGGACCGGAACCATGGTTTTGGTGTCAGGCGCTATGCACTTTAGGGCATGGCGGGTGAAGTGGGTGATGCGCCACTGAACGGGCCCGTACAGAGGTGGCCTTTCTAATCCAGTGCAGCATCTCCTTGAACCGCCAGGCAGTGGCGGTGGCGAGACCGCCGGTTTCCAGTTCGATCAGGGCCTGCTGCTGCTTTTCGGGTAGCCTGCCGCCGTCAACGGCCTTGGGCACGGTTCAGCAGGTGGCTTTGGTCAGTTGACGCTCCTTAGCCTCAGCCTTTCGGACCTCGTCCACGGCAGTAATGAAAAATTGAACTACATTGAACCAGTCCACGGTGACGTTGGCGCCGGGGAAGCTTTAGCCGATGGCGACCAGGAAGGCTGGCGACATGTCGCAGATCACCTTGGCGATATTGTTGTGATCGCCGTCATGCTCACGCAGGAAACGGCGAAATAGGACCAGACAGCCCTTGCCCTAATCGACTCCATAACCAGCCCCTCCTTCTATCAGCCCGAATATTCGGGACTGCTCTACACCCCGCCACCTATCAGCAGGAGCGCCTACCCATGGTAGACCGTACCCAGGACCCCGCCCTAGTGGCTATCGATCATCGTGGATTTATCATCAGCAAATATAGTCTAACCGCCTCCAACCTTGGCGCCAGACCCGTTCCAGCCATATCAAGATGCTAGCCTTTGCCCCGACCCCCAAGTCCAAGAGGAAGTACCATGACTAGGGTTGTCAACGGATTGGCCTTACTGAGTTTGCTGGCCTTGACTCTTTTCCGCCCTGTCTGGGCTATGCCTCCGTCTGGCGAGCCAGCCGTGGACATGACCATGCCCACTTCCGCCAAAAGCGATCCCGTCATCCGAGGTTACACCGAGGCCAACCAGCACAAGCACCGTGATGAGTATCCCCTCATCGAGGACGCCGACGTAGCGCTAGCCCTCGGCAAGAACCCCAAGGTCAGGAAGCTGACCCGGGAGATCATCAAGGCCCAGAAAAGAAAAAGGGAATCGCTCTGATGAGGGCATGGCTGCCGCCCAAAAGCGGCGCTAAGCCGGCCAAGGCCCAAACCGCCGCGCCCACCCAACCGCCCATTAGATTCGCTAGGGCTTCTACCCCGGCAGCGGCGGCGGCTATGAGCCAACCGGAACAATACTTCGACATCTCTAGCCCTGGCTGGCCTTGAGCGCCCGATCCATGTCGACGGTGATGTCTTGAACGTCCTCGATGCCCGCGGAGATTAGCACCACGGGTCCTGGCTCACACCGGCGGCCAGCAGGGCTGCCTCATCCAGCTGGCTGCGGATGCGGTTTTGCGGCTCCTTATTTGGGGTTGTGGCTATTGCTTTTAGGCATAGCAGAAGCCTGACCCGGCCCGGAGCAAACCCAGGAAAAGCTTGCATGCCCCCTGGGGTCTGAATTCTAATAGGAGTAGAATAAAAGGTCTCACCGCCTGGGGCCGTGACTCTCCACTTACCGGCAAAGGAAGCACCGCCATGTCCAACAAGATCAACTGGCTGGAGGATTGGCAGAAGGCCCTGGTCAGGGCCAAGGACGAGGACAAGAGTATTTTTCTGGATTTTTTCATGGCCAATTGAATCGGTTGCCAGCAGATGGGTGCGGTCACGCACCCCACGCCGGCAGTGATAGAGTTCTTGAACCATGAGATGGTCGCTCTCAAGCTCACCCCCCAGACCGAACCACAGGCCAGCGACTTCTGGGTGCGCTGGACCCCAGCCCTGTTTGTCCTGGACCCCTATGGCAATCCCCATCACCGCATGATCGGCTTCGTGCCGCCCGAAGAGTTCCTTCCCCACCTGCTTCTGGGCAAGGCCCTAGCCCTGTTGGCCCACCGCCGCTTCAACGACGCCCTGGCCAACCTGGAGCGCCTGTTGGAAGCCCACTCCCAGAGCTTCGCCGCACCCCAGGCGTTGTATTATCGGGGCATCTGCCGTTACCACACCAGCAAGGACGCCTCCCATCTCAAAATAGCACACCAAATACTGGCCGCCGAGTACCCGGCCAGCGAATGGACCGGCCGCACCAAGCCCTACCTACTACTAAAGTAGAAAGGCTCTTTTTCTAAGTCAGCGCCCTACGAAGTGGAGAGACTGGGGCCAGCTGGTGGCCCGCCTTAACGGCTGTCGGGGCATATAGCATCATGGCAGCCAGCATCTCTAACCTTCTAAAAGGCCTTAATGAACTTAGCTAGCACACATGTCCCTGGTGCTGACGGCCACGGTTCTGCCCAGCCTGGGCTTCTCTCGGCTGTTGTGGTGAACTAGCCGGCACAACATGATCCTGCGTTTGGCCCTGGTGCTCCTGTTATCCTATGGCTGTTTCCTGCTCTTGATCAGGCTGTTGCTCGTCTACCTGATCAGGCCTTACTAGCAGGGCACCCAGAACTCGAGAAATTTCTTTCTGCAAGGCGGAGACTTTTTCACCAGCTCCTCGGGCGGAGGCTCGTCCTCCGAGGCCTGGCCCTGGGAGGGCGAGGCCTCCGGTGACGGCGGCGCTGGCGGCTCCTTCGACGCAGGGCAAGGGTCCCCGCCGCTGCCGGCCCTGGTCAAGGCCCCCAACACCTCCTCATCCTCCGTAGACTCCCCCTCCAGCGCGGCTGGCTGCTTGTCGTGGTTGGGCGTATAGTAGTGGCCATTCTTGGTTCCTCCATCTTTATCATCTTCGAGGCCCCGGCCACCCTCTCGGGAGCGAGTTTCCAATTACTGCTGGCCGGCGGTCTAATGAAAAAGGCCAAACAGGCCTAGGAGGCGGACTAGCTAACCAGCGTCTGACGCCACACCTGAGAGCCCTTGGCCTTCATCATGCTGCTGACCCTGGCCACCGCCTTTATGCTGCCGGGGCGGTACTGCCCCTAGGCCATCAAAATCAGCGAGGCGGTACGCCTGTGTCTTTAGGTTCTTCGTTTGCAACCATTTTGGGGAAAAGGGGCGCACCATGTCCGCTTGGAACTGGGGATGCTGCTGGCGGCTAGGCTGTCAACCACTAACTGCGCCACCTGGCACAACCCGGCCGCCGGCGAGACAAGGAACTCGGGACCGGTGTACCCCGGATCCCAAAAGCGCAAGGTGGTGCAGGAGGTGGGGATCAGTATCGCGCGCGCGTCTGCCTGGACCGCCAGCAGGGCCCGCACGGCGTGCGCAATATCACGGCATGCCAGAATGAGTGCGCCAATAAGGAGGGCCAAGTCACGGTATTCAGCGACGACGAGTGTAACGCCCTGAAGGCCTGCCAAGATGGCTAAACCACCAAGTAGCTGGACAACGAGTCCTCAATCTCCACAACACAGGTAAGGTAATGACACCCTTTCGCCGACTCATCGCCTTGTCCATGCTGTGCCTGCTGGCCAGCGCCTGCATGCGTTCCGCTCCCGAGCCGCCCGCTCCCACGGAGCGAAAATACCTGCTCACCCAGGGGATCAAGTACGAAGACGTGTGGGTGGCCGCGGTGCGGGCCATGACCAAGAGCCTCAACGTTCAAAAAATGGACCAGAAAGAAGGATTCATCACCGGCAGCCTGGCGGATTGGGGTTTCCGCGAGAACCTGACGGTTATCGTCAAGCCCGACCCTTCCCAGGCCGGGGCCTATCGTCTGGATGTTGTCAGCACCCGCAACCGCTCGGCAGTTATGCGCGACTGGGCCGAGGATATGCTTAAAGACCTGGAAGGGCTAATCGAGAACCTGCCCAATTACCAGCCCGGCGGCGTGTACTTGGTCAAAGAGCCTATTCCCAAGTGATCAGGACACGCCTCTGATTTTAAATCGCCAGCCCGCTCTATACCTGGATACCTGGCAAAAAAAGCGGTGAAGCCCGTTAGGGGCTCCGCCTACCAGCCTCTCCGCAACTCGAGACCATGGGGGCTGGCGCCCCGATGGCTTCAATCGCTATGCGCTTTGGTACCCGGCGGGCTACGCTGCGCTAACCCGCTCTATCTTACCATTGAAAGCACCCCGAAATTCCCCCAAGCCGACCCTCTTCTCCAGAGGGGACGAGGAAGAATATAGTCACTCTCCATAAACCAAGGGTTTTCAGTTTTTCGTTATTCGGCCACCCTTATACGGGAACCAACAAGACCAGTTCCTGCTACAAATCCACTCGACCCGTTTATGCCCCGTAGGGGGCACCTCAACTAGAGGCGCATGGGCATTATGACGCTAAGGAAGCCGACGTCGCCCTCGCCCTTGATGACGCAAGGGTTCTGCTCATCGACAAAGTTCAAGGAGATTTCCTCGGAGCGCATGGCGGCGCACAGGTCCAGGAAGTAGCGGGCGTTGAAACCCACGCCGAAAGACTCGCCTTCGTAGTCCACTTCTAGGGCTTCTCTAGCCTCGCCCAGGTCCGAGTTGTTGCTGATCACCTCCAAGAGGCCCTCCTTGAAATCCAGGCGCACACCTTGAAAACGGTCGGTCGCGATCAAGGATACGCGTTTTAGCACGCCCTCGAAGGCCTGACGGTTGACCAGGACCTTGCGCTTGGTGTTCTTGGAGATCACTACCTCGTAGTCCGGGAAGGAGCCCTCCTGCATGCGCAGAATCAAGCGCACCTCATCCTTCTTCACCACTGCGAAGCGCTGGGAGAGGCCCAGCACCAGACTGCCGCCCGTCTCCGCCAGCTTGCGCATCTCGGCTACGCCTTTGCGGGGGATGATGACCCCGGCTTTCAGGGCAAAATCTTCCAGGCCCGGCACCTCCTTGTCGATTAGGGACAGGCGGTGGCCGTCGGTGGAAACAAAGCACAGCCTATGGCCATCGTCTTTTTTACACTTCTGCACGTACAGGCCGGCCAGATTGAAGCGGGTATCCTCCTGGGAAATGGAAAAAATGGTCTTCTCGATCATCTCACCCAGAACCTCGCTCTCGATGGGCAGCTGGGGTATGCCGTCCACCTGAGGCAGCTCGGGGTAGTCGGCCGCCGACAGCCCCACCAGGTCGTAGATGGCGCGCCCGCCGGTGATATGAAGATAGTTGTTATCTTTTTCCTTGAGAAACACCTCCTCGGCGGGCAGCTCCTTGGCTATCTCGTATAGCTTGCGCGCCGGCACTGTCACCCGGCCAGGCTTGCTAACCCGCGCGGGATAGACGCCGATGAAGCTGGTTTCCAAGTCGGTGCCTGTAATGGTCAGCTGCTCGCCCAGGGCATCCAGAAGGACATTGCTCAAAATGGGCATGGCGGTACGGCGCTCCACCACGGACTGGGATTTGGCCAAGCCCTTGGCCAGATCATCCTTGCGCACGGTCAGTTCCATAGAGGCTCCCCCGAGAGATAGGTTGGCATTTGGACCTTACAATACCCCAGATATAGGCCAACTGGCAAGCGCCAGATACCAGATTTGGTGTTGGCTGGCTTACTTGCTCGCCTGAGGGCGGGCAAGACGCCCAGGTGGTGTTGATTTTTGCTTTGTTCTGATCGAGAAGTAAGGAATTTTTGGTTCTTCGTCGTTAATTGTAAAAGTTGATGAGTTCCCCCACGGGTGAAGTGACTGCTGCGCCACTGGGCGGCCCGTACAGAGATGGCCTCTCTGATTCAGCGCAGCATCTCCTTGAGCCGCCAGGCGGTGGCGGTGGCGAAGCCGTCGGTTTCCAGTTCGGTCAGGGTCTGCCGTTGTTTTTCGGTTAGCCTGCCACCGTCAGCGGCCTTGAGCACGGCCCAACGGATGGCTTTGGGCAATTTACGCGCCTTAGCCTCAGCCTTCCGGACCTCGTCCACAGCGATGATGAAGAGTTGGACTACATGGAACCAGTCCACGGTGACGTTGGCGCTGGGAAAGCCATCGCCGATGGCGGCCAAGGAGGCTTGCGACATGTCGCAAACCACCTCAGCGATATTGTTGTGATCGCCGCCATGCTCCCGCAGGAAGCGGCGGAACAGGACCA
>CBCOTF020000061.1:0-6811 GCA_965112955.2 Desulfarculales bacterium | reverse complement strand
ATGCTGGACCACGACGACTACATGCCCAGCTTTGTCCTGCTCACCGAGGCCAAGGCGGCCGATGTCACCGTGGCCCAGTGGATGGCCCTAAACTCTGGCTCCATCCTGGTCTTGGACCGTAGCTACCCAGGACTATGCTCTGTGTGGCAAGTGGACCGGCCAGGGCGTCTCCTTCGTCGCCTGGTGGTGTGGGACGAGAAAAATCAAAAGCAGGTCGAGCCCTTGACCAATCACCACAAGCTGACGGCCTCCATCGTGGCTGACATCTATAAGGACCGCTGGAAAATCGAGCTGTTCTTCAAGGCGCTTAAGCAAACCTTCGTGTGCACCAGCAGTAACGCCTTAGAAATCCAGACTTGGACAGCCTTGATCGCCCTGCTCTCGCTCAAGTGGCTTTACCATCTTTCCCTAGCCACATGGTCACTGTCCAACCTGGCCGCCATGCTACGCCTAAATTTCTTCACATACAGAGAGTTACGCGTCGGGCTCTAACACCCCCATCACACCCCGCCCCTTGTGCCCGAACAGATCCAGTTACCGTTCTTGCCCTGATTTGGACAGGCAACCGCCAATGAAACAAAAAACGCTAACCCAAAAGCAATGACCTTATCTCAAAAATTGCTAAATTTATAGATAACTAACCGTTTTTATAAGATCATTTTTAGCCGATACGCCTGCCTTGGACAGCACTGACTCCAGGGCCTCATTGATGTCTCTAAGGGTATCACCCTTGAAGCCGGGGAGAAACTGGGACCTGACGGTGCGGAATAATCTTTCGATCTTGCTCCTGCCCTGGGGCACGTAGGGCAGTGAGTTGACCAGAGCGATGCCCAGGGAGACGGTGATCTCTTCCTGGTGGTGGGAACGGAAGGCTGGACCATTGTCGAGGTAGAGCTTGCGTGATAGTCCCAGTTTGAGCATAGCCTGGCGCAAGGCCTGTAGATAAGTGGCCAGTCCCTCAAAGAGGTAAAGCTCGGCATGGGCGATCAGGAGGCTTATGTCATCGATGAAGGATGAAGGCGAAAAGGTAAGTCTTGCGCCATTTGTCGCCCACCAGAAGCATCGGCCCATGCACGGCGTCACTCTGCCAAATGTCGTTGGGCAGCTCGGCCTCGAAGCGCCTGCGGTCGACAGCTGGGACGACCTGTTTGCCCGTCAGCCCCTGCTAGAGCAAAAAGCGGTTGGAGAAGGGACTTCGCCACCGCTGAGCGCATTTGTCCCCCAGTAACCTCTCCCGTTTACCATGCTCCATGTAGTCCCTGGCAAAAAAATTGCTGATGATGCCGAAACGGAAGATAGCTACGAGTTTTTCTGGTCCTCGTCCATGTC
Organism: Desulfarculales bacterium; assembly: GCA_965112955.2. GTDB lineage: Bacteria > Desulfobacterota > Desulfarculia > Desulfarculales > Desulfarculaceae > JACRDC01. The sequence goes on along the minus strand of CBCOTF020000061.1, from coordinate 5,482 downwards.
GGTCCTCCATAGGAGTGTTTCACCCAGGTATAGACCGAGGGGTCGGACCAGGACAACGGCACCCTTGGGTAGGTGGTTCAGGGAGGGAAATGACTCTCGCTTCGTGCCGATCGGCTGACCGCGGTCAAGCCCCAGCCACTGAGCCAATCGAAGGTCCCAAGCAGGTCACCCGACCAGCTTGACCCCAGGTATAGGCTTACCTGCTACAGCAGGCCCTTGAGCCAGTGACGCTGGCGAAAACACGGCAGGCCAGAGTCCCTTCTGCCCCAGGCTAGCTTATTTGGAAAGGCCTTGCTGAATGGTATCCAACGGAGCCTGGAACCGGCTCCAGTAACCCCGCGGCCGCAGCCGGATCACCGCCCGGCAGTCAGGTCAACGGAAACGTCGACGCCAAATCGCTGTAGGGGCTTCATCAAACTAGGCATATACGAAGCCGTGTCCCCAAAACCGAACGCTCCCACACCAGGGGCATTTTCCCGGCCGGGGCCAGTAGAAACGCCGCCCCAGTTCCATAATTTCCTTAACGCAGGCTGCAAAGTACGATGGCAACCAGATGGCAGGGAGGTATTCCCGTTTATCGGGGTCTGGGGTGTTCCACCACCCTCGGCCCCTTTCTCATTCCTGGATCCACATCCAAGGTCCAGGATAATGGGATAAAAACCTTATCTGGTCAAGCTACTCTGAAAAATTTTCTTACTTCCCGATCAAAGCAAAGCAAAAATCAACAGGAGGAAAAGAGCCAACCTGATACTTATTGAAACTGCGTTGCAATTGCAAAGTTGCTCTGGTAAATTTTTTCCAACCATGGAGGCAAGCTGGCCACCTGGCGGGAATTCGAGGGCGGGTCTACGCGCTACGAGCACCGCCACCTGGGCGAGCATCATGATCACCTCATCTGCACCCGCTGCGGCTTCATCAGCGAATTTCATGATCCCGACCTGGAGACCTTGCAACAAAAGGTGGCCGAGGGTCTTTATCCCCGTGCCACGCGCTGTACATATGCGGCTTGTGCCAGGAGTGCCTGGCCTCCCTACCCCTGGCCGGCAGCCAGAGGCTCGTTTGCCAGTTCCAGGACATTGGCCTAAGACTGGGCAACGAGCTGGAGATGATCAACTCCGGCAGCGGCAACATAGTCATAGCGGTCAAGGGCTGCCGGGTGGCCATGGGGTGGCAGCGGCCTACAAGGTCCTGGGCAGTCAGTTGAACAACGGTTGCGGCTTGGCTGAAGCCTAGGAAAAAATTATAGCCCGCGTGGATCTTTTATTATAACCATCTATTGCAATTGAATTGCAATTATTTTTTAGGCAGGAGCGCGCATGCAGACCATAACCCTTAGGCATTTGGCCCCTGGACAGAGCGCCGTGGTGACAAAGGTGACTATCGGCGGCGAACTGGGACGGCGGCTGCGCGACATGGGGCTGGTGCCAGGCACCCCCTTGAGAGTCATCGGACGGGCACCGCTGAAAGACCCGGTGGAGATCAAACTCAGGGGCTACAACCTAACCCTACGTAACAATGAAGCCGATCACATCATCATGGAAATGAAGTGAGCGCCATGAACAAGTCCTTGATAACGGTGGCCCTGGCCGGCAATCCCAACGCCGGGAAGACCAGCCTGTTCAACGCGCTCACCGGCGCTCGCCAGCACGTGGGCAACTATCCCGGGGTCACCGTGGACAAGAAAGTGGGCGAGGCCCGCCTGGACGGTCAGGCAGTCACGGTCGTGGACCTGCCCGGCACCTACAGCCTCACGGCCTATTCTCTGGAAGAGCTGGTAGCGCGCAACTACCTCATCGACGACCGGCCCAACGTGGTGGTGGACGTAGTGGACGCCTCCAACCTGGAGCGCAACCTCTACCTGGCCGTGCAGCTTATGGAGCTAGGCGTGCCCCTGGTCATCGGCCTTAACATGGTGGACGTAGCCGAGCAGCGGGGTATGAAGATCGACCCGACCAAGCTCTCGGCCATGATGGGGGTGCCGGTGGTGCCCACCGTGGCCCGCCGCGGCCAGGGAGTGGAGGAGCTTCTTCGCCAGGCCGTGGACCTGGCTGCCCAGCATCCCCAGTGGAAACCACTAAACATATCCTACGGCGCAGACGTGGACCAGGGCTTGAGCGAGTTGGCCACCTTCTTAGAGGGTGCCACCCCGTACCAAGGGCTTTTTTCGACGCGCTGGCTGGCCTTGAAGTGCCTGGAGGGCGATTCCGAGATCTTAAGCCGGGTGCGCGAGGGCCCCGCGCTGGCCGGCCAGATATTGCCGGTATGCCAGCGGGTAAGTGAGCACATGCGCTCTACCCTGGACGACGAGCCCGAGAGCGTCATCGCCGACTACCGCTACGGCTTCATCAGCTCCATCACCCGCCAGGCGCTGGTCCTGGAGCGCGAAGTGCGTATGGATTTCAGCGACAAGATGGACCTGGTGCTGACCAATCGGCTTATAGGGCCACTCTTCCTGTTAGGTGTGCTCTACGGCGTCTACCAATTCGTTTTCTGGGGCAGCAAGACCCCGGTGGAGTGGTTCGAGCAGATATTCGGCCGGCTGGGCGGGGCCGTGGAGTCAGCCCTGCCAGAGGGTATGCTGCGCTCGCTCATCGTCAGCGGCGTCATCGACGGAGTGGGGGGGGTACTGGGCTTCGTGCCCTTGATCATGTTCATGTTCTTCGCCATCGCCATCATGGAGGACTCGGGCTATATGGCCCGCATAGCCTACCTGATGGACCGCCCTCTCAGAGCCTTCGGTCTGCACGGCAACTCGGTGATAAGCCTCATCGTGGGCGGCGGCATCAGCGGCGGCTGCGCAGTACCGGCGGTCATGGCTGCGCGTACCCTCAAAGGCCCCCAGGCGCGCCTGGCCACCATCCTGGTGGTGCCCTTCATGAACTGCGGAGCCAAGCTGCCAGTGTACAGCCTCTTGATCAGTGCGTTCTTCGCCCACCACCAGGCCGACGTGATGTTCGTGCTAACCATCATCTCCTGGGGCATAGCCCTCTTAGAAGCGCGGCTCTTGCGCTCGTCATTGCTCAAGGGCAGCCAGTCCCCCTTTGTGATGGAGCTGCCGCCTTATCGCACCCCCACCTTCAAGGGCCTTATGATTCACACCTGGGAGCGCACCTGGCAGTATGTCAAGAAGGCAGGTACCATTCTTTTGGCGGTGAGTCTGGTGGTCTGGGCATTGATGAGTTTCCCCGGCCTCAGTGACGAGGAGGCTAGGCGCTTCGAGCGCCTGACCGCCCAGGCCCAGAGCGATGAAGACCGCAAAGAGGTGGCCAATGAAAGGGCCGCAGCCGGGCTGGGCGCAACGGTGGCCGGCCGTCTGGGTCACGCGCTCACGGTGGTCGCCGATCCCCTGGGCTTCGACTGGCGCACTAACGTGGCCCTGGTGGGCGGCCTGGCGGCCAAGGAGGTGATCGTTTCCACCATGGGCACCGCCTACAGCCTGGGGCAGGGGGCCAAGAAGAGCGCGGACGTCGAGCCCCTGGCCAAGCGCCTCAGGGCCAGTCCCGGCTGGACACCCCTAGGGGCCTTCGCCCTGATGATCTTCGTGATGATCTATTCGCCCTGCGTGGCTACCCTAGCAGTGATCCGCCGCGAGACCGGCAGCTGGCGCTGGCCTCTGTTCGCCATTCTGCACCACACTCTGATGGCCTACCTGTTGGCGCTGTTGGTGTACCAAGGCGGTCGGCTCCTGGGCCTGGGCTAGGAGTCGGTCGGAGTATAATACTTCGACAGGCTCCTAGGCAGGCCATGGACGGCTCGCCCGAAATTGCGCCAAATTACAATTTGGCGTATTTTTGTAAGGTTGCTAATTTTTGCTTTTGGCAAACGCCAATCCGACACATTTCTAGAGAGGAGTTTAACCATGTGGCAGACGCTAACCGTGGTGCTGGTGGTGGGCGTGGCGGCCTTATGGTTAGCCCGTTGTACATGGTGCACCTTTTCCGGCCAAGCCCCAGCTTGTAGCTGCGGCGATACCAGCGAGGACTCCTCCTGCGGCTGCCCTTCTCTGGGCCAGTTGGCTCCGTGATAATGCCGGCTTAGCCGGAGATACGGATGCAATTAACAAGGCCTCTTCGTCGTCATGAGTGGAATTGGTGTAGTTCCGGCATCATTGCTACGTAACCGCTCGGGTGCCCCGGGGGGACTGCCCCAGCCACGGGATCAAACGTGGACGAAGTCCGAAAGGCCAAGGCTAAGGAGCGTAAACTGCCCAAAGCCACTAGCTCGGCCGTGCTCAAGGCCGCTGACGGCGGCAGGCTAACCGAAAAGCAGCAGCAGGCCCTGACCGAGCTGGGAACCGGCGGCTTCGCCACCGCCACCGATTGGCGGCTCAAAAAGATGCTGCGTTGGATCAGAAAAGCCACCTCTTGCACGAATCCACCCAGTGGCGCATTACCCACTTCGCCCGCCTTGCTCTGAAATGAATAGCGCCTGACACCAAAACCCTGGCCCCGGTCCTCAAGGCGCTCATGGCTCTGGGAGAGCATGCCCACCTGATCCTAAACCGCTGAACCTCCAACCATTCCAACACCCGCCTGGGAGGGGCTTAACGGCATCTTCCAGGCCGCCAGGCAAGAGCCAGAGGCTACCGTAATGTCTTCACCTTTATGACCATGATCTACTCCATCACCGCACCATTGGGGGGACTCATTAAATTTCACAGTTAACGACGAAGAACCTTACAAAGGGGCTAGCCTTCTAACTAGGCTCAAAAAAGCCTATCCGCTGGTTCTTTGCAGAGCCGCTTGTCGACTTACCAGGCCGCCGGCTACAGCCACATAACGCGAACAAAATTTCGTCCTGGAGGGCGGGCTAAGCAAAAGACACCGCGGATTAATCCGCCGGCCGGGCCGCCTTCGCGCAGCAGGCCCTAGACCTAACCCGTTCCCTTTGGAGAGTCATGATGAAGAATTAGAAAAAAATCGTCTTGGCCGTCTATCTGGCCACCGCCCTAGCGGTGCCAGCCTCTGCCCAGGCTGCAGATTCCAGGGAAGTGGGGCATGCATCCTATTGGAAGAGGTCCACCTAATCCGGTGACGTAGGCCGAGTGGCCGGGGCACGGCGCCGCTGGTATCTGCATTATGCCACAGGGATCTTATCGCCGGTCAAGTTTGCCAGCTTCTTTTTCATGGACTTTCTTTTCAGATTTATCGTTTATGCATTATAGATCAGGCGACCGCGGATGGCAGCGGCCAGGGTGGAATCGTTGATGGTTTCGTGCTACTGGTCCACGGGCACTTGGACGGTGATAATGGTGGCGCCTCGGCCGTAGCGGTTTTCCAGGACTTCGAGCATATCTAGGCATTGCTCCCGTGACAGTTTCTCCAGCCCCCAGTCGTCCGAAATGAGCAGGTTGATCTTTGATAGCTGCCGTCCCCTTGGGTCGCGATTATTTTGCGCACGAGGGCTAGCACCCTCTCGTAGTGGTGAACCGAGTAGCCTTCCAGACCAGCCTTGTGGCCCAGGACGCAGGCGAGAAAGCTTT
>CBCOTF020000060.1:0-28438 GCA_965112955.2 Desulfarculales bacterium | reverse complement strand
TCTTGGTCGCGGTATTGTTGGCTTTTGGCAAAACCACACTACTACGCTGGAATGAAGGCATCTCGCTTCGATCAATTAGCCGGTTTTTGAGAATCTATCTTGGACAACACTGGTCGCGGAGATCGTTTTAGACTTGACAGCCGCAAGGCTTATTTGATAGACAGAAAAGTGAATTTTTTGTCACGATTCGGTCAGTGCTGTCCAAGACAGGCGTAGCGGCTAAAAATGATTTTATAAAGGGGTGTTGGAGCCAGGCGCGCAAATTCCCTGTATATGAAGAGATTTAGGCGCAGCATGGCGGCCAGGGTGGACAGTGACCAGGCGGCCATGGAAATATGATGAAGCCACTTGAGCAGGAGCAGAGCGATCAAGGCTATCCAAATTTGGATTTCTAAGGCATTGCTGCTGATGCCCATGAAGGCTTTGACTTTACGGTTTTGCTTAAGCGCCTTGAAGGACAACGCGATCTTCCCGCGGTCCTTACAGATGTCAGCCACGATGGAGGCCGTCAGCTTGTGGTGGTTGATCAAGAGCACGACTTGCTTTTGATTCTTTTCGTCCAACACCACCAGGCGACGCAGGGGATAGGGACAGTCGGTCAGGCTGCCGGTGAGGAATATGGTTTGATCTGTTAAGACGTTTTGGGCCTTAGGCCCTGGCCGATTGGCCATCACCTCTAAAACGGCGTTAGATTTGAGGCGGATGACGAAGAAAACGCCCTTGCCGGTCTATTTGCCAAACAGGGCATAGTTCTGGTAGCCCCGGTCCAAGACTAGGATGGAGCCAGGGGTTAGGGCCATCCCCTGGGCCACGGTGACATCGGCCACCTTGGCCTCGGTGAGCAGGATAACGCTGGGCATGTAGTCGTCGTGGTCCAGCATGATATGAGCCTTGGTCCCGCCCTTAGCCCGCTTATACTCGGCTTAGGGGAATAGGCTCAGGGTGATAGTGGAGGAATCCAGGCTCAGAAGCTTGTCCTTGAATTTGAACTTGTCTTTTTTCCTGCCCAGGAAGCCTTGGGCACGGAAACGTTCCACGGCTTTGAATAACAGGGCTCGGAACAAAGACGAAGGCCTGTGTTGGTTGGCGTAGGACAGTGTGGACCTTTTGGGGGCCGCGCTTACCTCAAGATGGGACAGTTTGCCCAGGCAGCAGAAAAGCCCCTGGCAGCTCTCCCTTAGGAAGTCAGCCCTGGCCAGAGATGACAGAAAAGCATGGCCACGAACTGGGTCCAACAGGGAAATCCCTTGGTCCTGACCGCGGCGCCGTGCTCCTTGACCAAGGCGGCTAACTCATTGCGGGGGAAGTGATACCGCAGCTGACTGAACAGGCTAGCTACTCGTACCGTGGCCTTGCCCTCTCTTGGTCGCGGTATTGTTAGCTTTTGGCATAATCACACTACCACGCTGGGGTGAGGGCATCTCGCCGCGATCACTTAACTGGTTTTTGAAAACCTATCTTGGACAACACTAATCTCTGGGCCTGACCTGGGGCCAACTGCACGGTTTCGATCCTTTTTTGACCCTGGGGGTCCTGGAGGACTTCGTGCTGCTGGAACTTAAGAACCTCCACAGCCCATGATGGACCTCACCCTGTTCAAGGGCCCTCTTTTCAGCTTAAACCTGATAATATCCTTAATCAGCTTCATACAGTATAATTGGAGGGAGGGGGTAATGGTACCTTTTTTTCTGGAACTGGTGCTAAGTTACTACACCCTGTAGGCCGGATTATTGCTGATGATCGTGCCGGTGAGCATGGGCTGGTCTCGCCCTAGGCCGGCTGGGTCTCGGATCGCTACGGCCCTCGGGGCATCAGCCTGTTGGGGCTTTTGTTGCTGTCCCTGAGCTCCTGCGGGTTCAGCATCCCCTGCACCCAGAAGTGTCGCTGTGGGGCTACATACTGCGCGCCACGCCCATCGGTTTGGATATGGGCCTGTTCCAGTCGCCCAACAACAGCGCACCTTGGGCAATACCTCGGGCCTGCCGCTCATGGGCGCTGTCTTCAGCCACCCCGTGCTGGACGCTGCCCACCTGCCGGCCCGCTCGGCCGTCATCCAGGCCCCTAAGGAGGACCTGGTCGCCGGCCTACCGGGTAGCCACCCTTGCTGGCCCTGTGGGCCTGGTTCCTGGACCGGCGGCGGGATGCCCCCCCGCGGGGCATAAACGGGTCGGCTGGGTTGTTACCTTTGCCGGCGCTGGCAGCTCCAGCTTCGGGGGCGTTGGGTGACAAGAGGCGGACGCGCAGTGCCCCGGGCTGGGCATAACCAGGTCGCGCGAGGCGGTGGCCTGGGCAAGCGCCTCCAGTCGTGGTTTGTCTAACTTTAATCCGTTTGAATAGGCACGGGGTATGCAACCAATGGTTGTGTTTCTGCCGCCTGTTGCGTTAAATTTATAAAAATAGTGATTCACAACCCAATTCGCGTTGCCGCGGTCACGAGAAATCTTAGGAGAGAGCACATGTCCGCCGCCACGAGCGCAGCCTTTGACAAGGCCCTGTCCATCGGCCGTCCGCCCAATATCGTCAAGCTTTTCCCTAACTCGCGGGCGCTAATCGTCAGCGGTAAGGTCATCGACGCGGCCTTGACCAAAAAAGGCCAGGCCATGACCATCGCCGCCAACGGGCGTAATCACCTGGTGATCAGAGGGGTGCTGATGGCCGCGCAGCGTGCCAATGCCGCAATCATCATCGAGATCGCCAAGAGCGAGGGCGGGGCCAAGGCCTACTGCGCCACCACTTACTGGAATATGGCTAGCCAGGTGGACCAGCTGATGAACGAGCTGGGCATCACCATACCCGTGGCCGTACACGCCGACCACTACGGCATCAAGGGCCCCAAGGACATCGCCCAAGCCAAGGTGGAGGTCCCCTCCATGTTCGAAGCCGGCATCACCAGCATCGCCATTGACGCCTCCCACCTGCCCGACGCCGACAATCTGCTGACCTGCATCGAGTTGAAGCCGCTCATCCCCGACTGGGCCGGCCTGGAGACCGAGGTGGGCGAGATCAAGGGCAAAGACAGGCTTTCAACCAAGGACGAGGCCTTGTTCCTGATCCAGGGGCTCAATGCCCACGGAATTTTCCCCAACTGGATCGCCTTGAACAACGGCACCGCCCACGGCATCCAGTCCAGCGACCTGGGCATCCAGGTGGAGCTGACCAAGGAGATTCATAAGGCCCTGGAGCCCTATCATGTTAACGGTGCCCAGCACGGCACCAGCGGCAACGACTCGGAGCGCCTTAGGCGCATCGCCAGCGAGACCAACACCACCAAGGCCAACGTGGCCACGGCCCTGCAAATGCTCACCTGGGGCGTCAAAAGCAACAAATACGGCAACGCTGAGTTGGACGAAAACAAGCAGTTCATCAAGGTGCCGGGCCAGGGCATAAGCGAAGATCTGTGGGCCGAGATGAAGGCCTACGCCGACGAGCGCAGCTACAAGGCCGGCGACTACAAGAGCCTCAATCTGCCCTTCGAGCCCAAAATCATGAGCCAACCGACGGCCATCCGTGACCGCGCAGCCAAGGCCGTGGAGGATTTCGTCTACCGACTGCTGGCCCAGGTCTTCAACGCCCAGGACACCGCGCCCCTGGCCTTGGAGGCCATCTTGACCGCCGGCTCATATGATCTTGGCCCCAAGGCCGCACGCATCGAGGACTCGGCCCAATGGACCGCCGACAAGATCATGGAAAAGGCCAGCCATCTCAACCAGGACAAAGGCGCCAATGGCGATTTCGACGATTAAGACCGCCCAATGCAGTCAGCAGTCAGCAGTCAGCAGTCAGCAGTCAACGGAGGGCAACAGACCATGTTTGTGGTGCTATTGACCTACACTAAGCCACTAGACAAGATGGACGAGCACCTTCAGATCCACCGGGCCTGGTTGGGTGGGGGCAGTACCAGGCCGGGATCTTCATCACCTCGGGCCGGCAAGTGCCGCCCCAGAGCGGAGTGATATTGGCCCGCGCCGATAGCCGTGAGACCCTAGATGAGGTCCTGGCCCTGAACCCCTTCAACATCCACGAGGTGGTCCAGTACCAGGTGATCCAGTTCACCCCCAGCTTAACCCACTCCCCAAAGAGGAGCCAGTCATGCTCGACAAGATGAAGGAACTCATAACGTCCCAGGATGTTTGCGCCCTAGCCACCGTCAGCCCCGAAGGGCAGCCCCACTGCTCGCTGATGTTCTATGTAACCGACGACCACGGCCGGCACATCTACCTGCTCACCCGCGGCGGCACCAAGAAGTACCGCAACGTTTCAGCCAACCCCTCGGTGAGTATCCTCATCGACAGCCGCGAGCAGCGCGTATCCACCGAGCCGGCCCTGGCCCTGACCATCACCGGCATCTGCGAAACCCTGCCCGAGGGCGGTCTGCACGACACGGTGCTGAACAAGCTCCTGACCCGCCACCCCCACCTCCAGGGCGTCTCCGTCGACCCCCAGGTCAAGGTGCTGGCCGTGCGCAGCGTGACCATGCAACTGCTGCAAGGCCCCATGAGCGTCTGCTACGCCCAGATGGACTAACACGGGATTGGCCCCCCACAGGGGCCGGGTGCCCCCCCCCCGGCGGGGCCATGACGGGTCGGTTGGCGTGGTCGCAAGAGCGGACCTTGCGTGCTCCCGTTGCAACGTCGTCGCGATTAAATCAGGCGGTAGGTGGTTGTCTCCTGCCCGGTGCCCGGCTCTGGGCGTCTCTTGTACCCTCTCCCCCAGCAGGGGAGAGGGGCAGAGTGAGGGGGCGCCGTCATGATGAGGACGGCCCCGATTTGACACCCCCATGCCCTCCAGTTAGGTTTTAGCCAATTACGGTCCAGGGTGGGAGCTTGATTGGCTCCCAACCCGATTTTTTTCATTGCCTCCCAGGCGGTTGCGCTGGCAGACAAGCGAGTACCCGTGAACACAAAGCTACCCCAAATGCCGCCCGAAATAGAGGCCCTGGTGCCCTACAAGCCCGGCAAGCCCATCGAGGAGCTTGGCATCAAGAGCGCCATCAAGTTGGCCAGCAACGAGAACCCTCTGGGCCCCTCGCCCAAGGACGTGGCGGCCATGGCCGTAGCGCTTGCCAACCTGCACCGCTACCCCGATAGCGCTGGCTTCAAGTTGCGCAGCGCTCTTTGCAAAAAATTCGACGTGGCCTTTGAACAAATTTGCATCGGCAACGGCTCCGACGAGATCATCGAGTTCCTGGCTCGGGCCTGCGTGCGCCCCGGGCAGGAAGCCCTGACCGCTGCGCCCTCGTTTCTGATGTACTCCAAGCTGGTGCAGATGGCCGGCGGCCGGCTCATCGAGGTGCCGCTCAAGGACTACTGCATCAACCTGCCGGCTATGTTAAAGGCCATCACCCCGGCCACGCGCCTGGTTTTCATCAACAGCCCCGACAACCCCGCCGGCACGGCCGTGAGCAAGGACGAACTGGCCTGGCTTCTGGATCGGGTGCCCGTGGGTCTGCTGGTGGTGCTGGATGAGGCCTATATTGACTTTGCCACCGATTCCCGGGTGCCCAGGGCGTGGACTTCTTAAGGCACCAAGCCCCGGTGGTGGTGATGCGCACCTTCAGCACGAGCGCCGGCCTGGCCGGTCTGCGCATCGGTTACGCCCTGGGGCCGGCCGAGGTGATAGCCGCCTTTGACCGCGTGCGCCAGCCCTTCAACACCTCCAGCTTGGCTCAGGCGGGGGCCCTGGCTGCCTTAGGCGACGACGAGTTCTGGCAGCGCACCAAAGCGCTCATCGTTCGGGGGCTCAAGGAATTCTACGCCTGCTTCGACAGGCTGGGAATATTTTACGTGCCCACCCAAACCAACTTCGTACTGCTCAAAATCGGGCCAAAAGCCAGCGCGGTGGCGGACAAGCTGCTTGGGCGGGGGGTGATTGTACGCGAGATGACCTCCTACGGGCTGCCCGACTTCCTGCGCATCAGCGTGGGCCTGGATGAGGAGAACGCCCGTTTCTGCCAGGAGTTTAGCGACGTTCTCTCCGGCGAGGCCGGGTAGGCGAGGCGGGGACATGGTCGTCACCATAGACGGCCCCTCGGGGGCGGGCAAGTCCACGGTGAGCCGGCAATTAGCCCACTGCCTGGGCTTTGCCTTCCTGGATACCGGCATCCTGTACCGGGGGGTGGCCCTGGCCGCTCGGGAGGTGGGTCTAAATGTGGACGACCAGGCGGCTGTGGCGGCTTGGCTCCCGGGGCTGGAGCTGACGGCCCGCCTCGAGGGGGGCCGCTTCCTGGTACTTCTAGCCGGCCGGGACGTGGAGCCCCTGATCCGCAACGAGCAGATCGCCGATCTGGCCAGCCGTCTGTCGGGGCAAAAGGCGGTGCGAGAGCATCTCTTGGGCCTGCAACGCCAGGCCGGACAGATGGGCAACCTGGTGGCCGAGGGGCGCGACATGGGCACCGTGGTCTTTCCCGGGGCCAAGGCCAAGTTCTTCCTAAGTGCCAGCCCCCGGAAGCGCGCCCGGCGGCGGCTCCTGGAGCTCAAGCTCCGCCAGCCGGAACTAACCCTAGAAGCGGTGCTGGCCGGCATGGCCGGCCGCGACCAGCGGGACGCCGCCCGGAAATTAAGTCCCCTCAAGCTTGCGCCCACCGCCCTGGTGGTGGACACCACCGAGTTTGACCAGGAGCAAGTATTGGCAATGCTACTGCAAAGGGTACACAGCCTGCTGGAGGCCCCTTCACCCCAGCCCTCTCCCCCGGGGGAGGAGAGGGCTGGGGTGAAGGGGCCAGACCAAGGAACGCACCGGTATTAACCTGTTGGATTGCCTTTCAACGGCAGCCGGCAAAGCCTGCTGGCATCAAGGCCTTGCCCGACCCGTTTGCGCCCTGCCGGAGGTCCCCGTCCTAAAGAATCCTTGTAATCCCTTGGTGTTTCTGGTAGAAAATTATAGGTTACCGTTAGCGGGGCCACCGGCCGCCAAAGGGGCGGTTGGAATGGGCGCTGGCATATTGGCTAATTTAACCTAACTTACAAGGCACTTGAGATGGTAGACAGCGATCTGAACAAAGACCAGGTAACCGAAACCTCCGCCCCGACGGAGTCCACCCCCACCCCCACCCTCCGCCAAGACCCCCAGGACGATGAAAACCTGGACCAGGAGGAGTTGGCCCTTCTCTACGAACAATCTTTCCGCACTATACAAGAGGGAGAGGTGGCCCGGGGCACCATCGTGGCGGTGGAAAACGACTACGTGGTGGTGGACATCGGTTACAAGTCCGAGGGACAGATCGACATCAACGAGTTTAAGGATGTGGACGGCATCACCAGGGCCGAAGTAGGTCAGGAGATCGACGTGCTCCTGGAGCGCGCTGAGGACGATGAGGGCACCATCGTCCTTTCCAAGGAAAAGGCCGCCAAAATCAAAGTTTGGGACGAGATTAGCCGCGTGTACAACGAGGATGGCATGATTACCGGCGTGATTGTAGGCCGGGTCAAGGGCGGCATGAGCGTGGACATCGGCGTGCCGGCCTTTCTGCCCGGCTCCCAGGTGGACCTCAGACCTGTGCGCAACCTGGACGCGATGATCGGCCAAACCTTTGATTTCAAGATCCTTAAATTCAACAAGAAGCGCTCCAACATCGTGCTTAGCCGTCGGGTGCTGCTCGAGGAGGAGCGCGAGGTCAAAAAGCGCGACACCCTGAAGTTCCTGGAGAACGGCCGCGTGATGAAGGGCCAGGTCAAGAACCTGACCGACTACGGCGTCTTCGTAGATTTGGGCGGCATAGACGGTCTCTTGCACATCACCGACATGAGCTGGGGCCGGGTGGGTAATCCCTCGGAGCTGTTCAAGATCGGTGACGCGATCGAGGTCAAGGTCCTGCACTTCGACCGCGACCGCGAGCGGGTGAGCCTGGGGCTCAAGCAGCTCAAAGACGACCCCTGGTCCGCCGCCACCGAACGCTTCCCGGTAGGCACTCGCGTCTCGGGTAAGGTGGTGAGCCTGGCCGATTACGGCGCCTTCGTGGAGGTGGAGGAGGGCGTCGAGGGCCTGATCCACGTCAGCGAAATGTCCTGGACCCGCAAGGTGCGCCATCCCTCCAAGATCGTCAACGTGGGCAACACGGTGGAGGCGGTGGTCTTGAGCATCAACCCCGAGGCCAAACGTATCAGTCTGGGTATGAAGCAGGTGGAGCCCAACCCCTGGGACCTGATCGCCGAGAAATATCCCATCGGTACGGTCATCGAGGGGCGCATCAAGAACATCACCGACTTCGGCCTGTTCATCGGCATCGACGAGGGCATCGATGGTCTGGTGCACATCAGTGACATCTCCTGGATCAAACGCTTGAAGCACCCCGGCGAGCTGTTCAAGAAGGGTGATGAGGTAAAGGCGGTCGTCTTGAACATCGACCGTGAGAACGAGCGCTTCAGCCTGGGCATCAAGCAGCTGGAGAACGATCCCTGGGACGAGATTCCCAACCGCTTCCGCGTGGGCACCAAGGTGGGCGGCGTGATCACCAACGTCACCGATTTCGGCCTATTTGTGGAGTTAAAGGAGGGCGTCGAAGGTCTGGTGCACGTCAGCGAGATCAGCACGGACAAGATCAAGAATCCGGTAGGCATGTTTAACGTGGGCGACGCCATCAGCGCCAAGGTGGTGAGCGTGTCCAAGCGCGAGCGCAAGATCGGCCTGTCCATGCGCCGCGCCGACGAGGAGGACGACCGCACCTCCTACAGCGAGTACATGAACTCGGCCCAGGCCGCCACCAGCAACCTAGGCGAGCTTCTTAAGTCCGGCCTGGCCCAAAAAGAGGCCGAGGCTGAGGATGAGGACGAGGCCTCGAAGTAGGCCTCACCCCGGACTGACAGCATGCAGAAACGACCCATGGCCGCCGCGATCGGGATTATCCTCCTAGTCGTGGCGGTCTTCGCTTTAGCCTTCCTGCTCCTGGGCCGCTCCGCGCCCCAGCCGTTGTTCGGCAACAAGCTGGGGGTGGTGGAAATCAAGGGCGTCATCGCCGACGCCCGTCCGGCCCTGGAGGCTCTTAAAGAGTTTCAGCGCGATGATGCGGTGCGCGCCGTGGTGCTGCGTGTGGACTCGCCGGGCGGCAGCGTGGGTCCCAGCCAGGAGATTTTCCGCGAGGTGACACGCACGGCGGAGGTGAAGCCGGTGGTCTGCTCCATGGGCGCTGTGGCCGCCAGCGGCGGTTACTACGTCTCTGCGCCCTGCTCCAAGATCGTGGCCAACCCCGGCACCATCACTGGCTCCATCGGGGTAATCTCCACCTTCCCTAACCTGGAGGGGCTTTTCGAGAAGCTGGGACTGAAGATGCAGACCATCAAGACCGGGCCCTTGAAGGGCGCCGGCTCCCCAGACCACCCCTTGAGCGAGGAGGAGCGGGCCATGCTGGGCCGCATGACCCAGGACATATACGACCAGTTCCTGAACGATGTGGTGACCTCGCGCAAGCTCAAGGACGAGGCCGTCAAGGCAATTTCCGAGAGCGGCATTTTCAGCGGACGCCAGGCCCTGGAACTGGGACTGGTGGATCAACTGGGCAATTTCAACGACGCTGTGGATCTGGCCGCCAAGTTGGGCGGTGTCGCCGGACGGCCCAAGCTGGTCAAGCCCGAGGAAAAGAGCGAGCGTTGGCTGCGCCAGCTCTTGAAGGACGAGGGACAGTCCCTGCTGCGCGGCCTCCTGGAGCAGGCCCAGTTGTTGAGCGGCCCCCAGTATCTCTACTCCCCCGCGGCGGATTAGCAAGGTAGGGGCCAAGCATTTCGCTACGTTGGCCGAATTCACTTCGGCCAACTTGGATTTGAAAAGGGTCACGGACCAGTGCTGTCCAAGACAGGCGTAGCAGCTAAAAATGATTTTATAAAAACGATTAGTTAGCTATAAATTTAGCAGTTTTTGAGATAAGGCCACCGATTTTGGGCTGATGTTTTTTGTTTCACTGGCGATTGCCTGTCCAAGTCAGGACAAGAGCGGTAACTGGATCTGTTCGGGCATGAGAGGCGGGGTGTGATGGGGGTGTGTTGGAGCCAAGCGCGCAACTCCCTGTGTGTGAAGAGATTTAGGCGCAGCATGGCGGCCAAGTTGGACAGTGACCATCCGGTCAGAGAAAGATGGTGAAGCCACCTGAGCAAGAGCAGGGCGACCGAGGCTGTCCAATTGTGGTGGTTGGTCAAAAACACGACCTGCTTTTGATTCTTCTCGTCCCACACCACCAGGCGACGCAGGGGGTAGGGACAAGTGCGCCCAGCGGTGGCAACGTTCCTTCTCCAACCGCACCAGGCGGTCTTGCTCCACCATCCTGGGATGAGTCAAGCTCTACCGACAAGTCGGCGGCAAGCTGGAATTTCTCTATCCCATGGGCAGGAATGACCGGGACGGCAGCAGGGCCTTGGCCTAGGACACGCCCAAGCCCTGATCCGCCTGCGCAGGGAACTGCCCACTGCGTCAATGACTACCCTCATTAGCGAGATTATGCACCGATGCTTGACCTCGTTCGACGCGGTTCTCAAGGCGTCCACCGTCTACCGCTTCCTGCACCAGCAGGAGCTGATGGGCAAACAGGTCACCCCACCTGTCGACCGCAGACGCTTCGAGGTCGAGCTGCCCAACGACATTTAGCAGAGGGACGCCATGCCTGGGCCGATGCTCCTGGTGGACGACAAACGGCGTAAAAATTACCTCTTCGCCTTCATCGACGGCATGAGCCGCCTGATCTTCCATGCCCTAATTTTACCCCTTCGAGGGCCTGGCCACTTATCTACAGGTTTTGCGCCAGGCCCTGCTCAAACGGAGCTACTACGCAAACTCTACCTCGACAACGGCCCAGCCTTCCGCTCCCACCACCTGGAAGAGATCACCGCCTCTTGGGCATCGCCTTGGTCCACTCATCGCCCTATGTGCCCCAGGGCAGGGGCAAGATCGAAAAATTCTTCCGCACTATCAGGTCCCAGTTTCTCCCCGGCTTCAAAAGCGACACCCTTCGGAACATCAATAAGGCCCTGTAGTGCTGAATTAGGAACTTCTACTAACAGCGCAAGCATCTGGGCACCGGACAGGCTCCACTGCAAAACTTCACCAACAAAATGGAGTGCGTCAGGCCGGCCCCCGCCGATCTGGAAAGCTACTTCCAAAAAAATAACCCCGCGCCGCGTGGCCCTGAACCGCACCGTCTCCCTGGCCGACAGGCTATACGAGGCCCCAGTGCCTCTGATCGGCAAGCAAATCATCCTCCTTTACCACAACCATGACCACGACCGCGTAGAGATCCTACTGGAAAACCGCTCCCACGGCTTACCCAGACCGCTAGACCTCGTCGTCAATTGCAGGTCAAGCGCAACCACCATCTGCTGCGCTTGAAATCCAGCTCCACCACGGCTCTCACTGGCGGCTCCCTTTCCTCGCAAAAACCAGACCCGGAGCTCAGCAACTCATGAAATCAAACTACCGTGCTGGGAGGGTGTATAGGCGGCTTGGCTGATGCCCATGGCGATTCGCCCTTTGCTTGATGGCGGGCCTGGCATTGTTCCCTGCTAAAGTGGCTATCGCCGTGTATTATAAATTGATTCTTTGTCGTTAACTGTGGAATTTGATGAGCCCCCCAGTGGTGCGGCAATGAAATAGATCATGGTCATGAAGATGAAGATATTACGGTAGCTTCTGGCTTTTGCCATGGTGGCTTGTAAGATGCCGTTAAGCCCCTCCAGGCGGGCGTTGGAATGGTTGAAGGTCCAGCGGCTTAGGATTAGGTGGGCATGCTCTTCCAGAGGCATGAGCGTTTTGAGGACCGAGGCCAAGATTTTGGTGTCAGGCGCTATGGACTTCAGGGCATAGCGGGTGAAGTGGGTGATGCGCCACCGGGCGGCCCGCACAGAGGTAGCCTTTCTGATCCAGCGCAGCACCTCCTTGAGCCGCCAGGCGGTGGGTGGCTAAGCCGCCGGTTTTCAGTTCGGCTAGGGCCTGCTGCTGCTTTTTGGTTAAGCCTGCCGCCATCAGCGGCCTTGAGCACGGCCTAGCGGGTGGCCTTGGGCAGGTTACGCTCCTCAGCCTCGGCCTTTCGGACCTCGTTCACAGCGGTGGTAAAGAGTTGGACTATATGGAATCAGTCCACGGTGGCGTTGGTGCCGGGGAAACTTTCGCCGATGGCGGCCAGGAAGGCTGGCGACAGGTCACAGACCACCTCGGTGATATCGTTGTGATCGCCGCTATGCTTACGCAGGAAGCGGCAGAGCAAGACTAAACAGCCCTTGCCCTTGCCGGGGGTAACGAAGAGGACTGGCTTTTGCTTGCGGCCTAGGTCGATGGAGGCGGTGACGTAACTGTGGCCCCGCCCAGGTCCATTTTGGACAGGGCCTGGGCTACATAGAACTGGATCACACGCCGAAGTCGCGTGTCGCTGACCCCGATAATGCGCGTGCCGCAGCCAACACGGGCATCTCTCGCACCAGGGTCATGGCTGCCCGCTCAAACAGCAAGGTGAACCGGCTGCTCTCGCGGGTTCAGGGCATCTTGACCTGTTTAGTCCCGTGGTCAAGGCAGTCCACCCGGGGCACCCGGGTGGCTATGTAGTAGCAATGATGCTGGAAAAGATTGAGGTGACGCCAGGTGAATTCGTGGACGTCGTGAGCCTTGCACAATTTGCCATACTCCGGGCAGGGGTACTCGGCTCACCGGCCGGCGGCAACATCCAAGAAAACTTCGTGGGGCTGTTTATCGGTGTCCACACGCTGTCCCACCAGCCGCTAGAGCGGTTGCAGCCCCAGGCCAAAGACATAGAAGCGCGCCGGCGTCCATCATTGTCTCCTGTTTCAATTCGGTCATGCGGATCGCTGCATCCTGATGCCGGAGCTACACCAATTCCACTCATAACGACGAATAGGCAGCATGATCTGATCGGCTAAGACGTTTTGGGCCTTAGGCCTTGGCCGGTTGGCCATCCCCCCGAAACCGGCGTTAGATTTGAGGCGGGTGACGAAGGAGACGCCCTGACCGGTCCACTTGCCAAACAGGGCATAGTCCTGTTAGCCACGGTCCAAGACCAGGAGGAAGCCATGGTTTAGGTCCATCCCCTGGGTCACGGTGACATCGGCCACCTTGGCCTCGGTGAGCAGGAAAAGCTGGGCATGGAGTCGTCGTGGTCCAGCATGATGTGAGCCTTGACTCCGCCCTTGGCCCGCTTATGCTCAGCCCAGGGGAACAGGCTCAGGCACAGGGTGATGGTGGAAGAGTCCAGCTCAGGAGCTTGTTTTTGAAGTTGAATTTGCCCTTTTGCCTGCCCAGGGAGCCTGGGCACGGAAGCGCTCCATAGCTTTTAAGAACAGGGCTCGGAACAAGGTCGCGAGGGCCTGTGCTGGTTGGCGTAGAACCGTGTGGACCTTTTTGGGGCCGCGCTCACCCCAATGTGGGACAGCTTGCCCAGGCAGCAGGAAAGGCCCTGGCAGATCTCCCTTAGGGAGTCGGCACTGGCCAGATGACAGAAGAGCATGGCTACGAACTGGGTCCAACAGGGAAATCCCTTGGTCCTGACCTCGGTACCGCATTCCTTGATCAAAACGGAGAACTCAGTGCGGGGGAAGTGATGCAGCAGTTGACTGAGCAGGCTGGCTACTCGTACCATGGCCTTGCTCTCTCTTGACCGCGGTATTGTTGGCTTTTGGCATAACCACACTACTACGCTGTGATGAGGGCATCTCGCTTCGACCACTTAGCCGATTTTTGAGAATCTACCTTGGGCAACGCTGAATTTTATAGACTGGATTGTCGCCCCAACTGCAACCCTTCGCGAGGTTATAGACATGCGAGGCAAGACCATCAAAAAAACGGCTTTGCACATGGCCATCCAGATGCTGCCCCAGGACGCCAACCCCATGGGCAACGTGCACGGCGGCGTGATCATGAAGCATATTGACGAAGCCGCCGGCGTTACCGCCACGCGCCACGCTCGCCGGCCCTCGGTGACCGCCTCCCTGGACCGTTTGGACTTCCACAACCCGGTCTATGTGGGCAATCTGTTGATCCTGCGAGCCAGCGTGAATATGGTGGGGCGCACCTCAATGGAATTGGGGGTGCGGGTGGAGGCCGAGGATCTGCGCACCGGCCAGGTGCGGCACACGGCCAGCGCTTACATGACCTTCGTGGCTCTGGACGACAACGGCCGTCCCACCCCGGTGCCACCCATCATCCTGGAGACCGACGAGGAGCGCCGCCGCAACCAGGAGGCCCAGAATCGCCGCCAGATGCGTCTGGCCGAAAAGGCCAGCGAACACAAGAGCGCCACGCGCCTTTGAGCTTTCTGGGAGCCTAGCCATATGAAGCTCTTGATGTTCTACGCGCCCAGCTTTTGGTATAAGGCTTTCGATAAGGCCCTATGCCAGGCCTCGAACCAGGAGCGCGACGAGAAAGTGATTGAGGCGGTGGTGGTCTTTTATCAGGCCGAGGAAAAAGATCAAGGCCGCGAGGTCAAGGTACTGAGCAAGCTATTGAAGAACGTAAAATGGCAGGCCGGCAAGGTTGCCAGCAAGGCCGTGGTGCTGCATTCTTTAAGTCACCTTTCGGTCAGCAAAGCCCCGCCGGAGTTGGCGGCAAGGATTGCCGAGGAGGTCAAGCAGCGCCTGGAGCAGAGCGGCTTCGCCGTAACGGTGACGCCCTTCGGCTATCTGAGCGAGTGGAAGATGCACGTGGCCGGGTCGTCCCTGGCCAAGGTCTTCAAGGAACTTTGACCAAAGTTTAATCTTGGGATTGGCCGTT
Source organism: Desulfarculales bacterium (assembly GCA_965112955.2). Taxonomy (GTDB): domain Bacteria; phylum Desulfobacterota; class Desulfarculia; order Desulfarculales; family Desulfarculaceae; genus JACRDC01. The sequence goes on along the minus strand of CBCOTF020000060.1, from coordinate 13,744 downwards.
GTTGTCGGGCGAGCGCATGGTGATGGTGCGCAGCATCTCCGCGGCCTTGCTGAAGTCGGGGTTGAGTTCTACGGTTTTTTGTAGGATGTCGCGGGCCATGTCGTACTCGCCTAGGTCGAAGTAGATGCGGCCTATGTTATAGAGGGTGTTCTCGTCGCGGGGGTTAATGCGCAGGGCCTTCTTGTACTGCTCCAGGGCCTGGGCGTGCTTGCTCTGGCGGCGGTAGATGAAGCCCAAGGAATTGAAGACGTTTATGGTGTTGGGGTTGATTTTGAGCACCTCGCGCAGCACAAGCTCCGCGTTGTCGTCCATGTGTTTCTCCATATAGATGTCGGCGGCGCACTGGAAGCTCTTTCGACCAGGCGAGGGCGTTCCAGCTTGATGTAGCACTCGCCCATGCGTTCATAGGTCTTGGCGAAGGTGTTGTTGATCTGGGTGGCCCGGCGAAAGAGCTGGGTGCCCTCCTCATAGAGGCCTTGGGCGGCCTTGATGAAACCAATTTTGTAATAGACTTCGGGGTCCTGCTGGGTGGTGAGGACCATTTGGAAGAACTGCAAGGCCTTTCCCCAGGACTCTTTTTCCACCAGCTGCAGACCCAGCTGATAGTGGTGCTTGGCCTTCAGGGCCTGCGGGTCCTGCTCGGGCTGCAGCAGGCCTTCGATCTTGCGCTGGAGTACTTGTTGGCTCAAGGGGAGCAGTATGGTTGCGGATTCAGTTTCAAGCGGTCCAGTGATTCCACGCGATGTGGGGCACCCATTCCATGGGATGTATGCCACCGGTTCCACGGGATGTGGGCTACTTGGGGTAGTAGGCGACGCTGAATAACACCTGATTGGCGGTACTCCGCCTTCCCACCACGGAAGGTACAGATGCCGGCGGAGAGGTTATCCATACGTAAGATCAAGCAAGTACTGCAGCTGAAGCACGAGGCCGGCTGCGGCAACCGGGACATTGCTAAAAGTTGCGGGATAGAACATACTACGGTGTCCCCGTTACCTGTTGATGGATAAGAAGCTGGACACCCTCTACACGGAGCGCACGGTGGAATGCTTCCATCAGGGCCAGCGGGTGGCCAGCCACCGTCGCATCCTTGGACAAAGAGGCTTAACCATCCTGGCTGAGCACATGCCCCGCTCCCACCAGGAGCACGCCCAGTGGGCCCCCGAAAGCATCACCAACTGGATACACAAGATCGGCGAGGTCACGGCCAAGCTGGCCTAGGAGATCATTAGCCGACGGGTGCATCCCCGGCAAGGCTTAAGGGCCTGCCTCGGCTGGTCACCCTAGCCAAGAAATATGGTGAGGCGCGAGTGGAGGCCGCCTGCCTGAGGGCCTTGGCCTATGGAGCCTTCAGTTCCAAGAGCGTAGAGCGCATTATCGACAAGGAACGGGACAAGGCGCCTCTGCTGACACCGGCCCCGAAATCCAGTCCCATCCTTCACCGCAACATCCGCGAAGCCGGCTATTTCTCGACCGCCCAAAGAGGAAGCCATGCTGAATAGTTCCATCCTGGATAAGCTCCGTGCCCTGGGTTCGGAGGGCATGCTCAAGGCCCTAGAGAGGGCGGTAGCTATCAAAAAATGATCGACGCTAGTTCCTAGAGCAGCCTGCCCATCCTGGATGACTGGGGGCTGGAGGAACTGTTCTGGGAGCAGAGCCTGGATATGCTCGAAGTCCTGGAAGACCGCTACGGCCGAGGCTCTGCCATCGTCACCGTCCAAGTGCCCGTAGACCAGTGGCACGAAGTCAGTGCTGTCCAAGACAGACGTAGCGGCTAAAAATGATCTTATAAAAACGGTAGTTATCTATAAATTTAGCAGTGTTTGAGATAAGGCCGCCGTTCTTGGGCTGGTGTTTTTTGGTTCATTGGTGGTTGCCTGTCCAAGTCAGGGCAAGAGCGGTAACTGGGCCTTTTTGGGCATGAGGGGCGGGGTGTGATAGGGGGGTGTTGGAGCCAGGCGCGTAATTCCCTGTATGCGAAGAGATTTAGGCGCAGTATGGTGGCCAGATTGGACAGTGACCATGCGGCCGGTAAAGCCACTTGAGCAAGAGCAGGGCGATCAAGGCTGTCCAAATCTGGATTTCCAAGGCGTTGCTGCTAATGCCTACAAAGGTTTTGACCTTAAAGTTTTGCTTAAGCGCCTTAAAGGACAGCTCGATCTTCCAGCGGTCCTTATAGATATCAGCCACGATGGCGGCTGTCCGCTTGTGATGGTTGGTTAAGAGCACGACCTGCTTTTAATTCTTTTCATCCCACACCATCAGTCGACGCAGGATGTAGGGACAATCGGTCAGGCTGCTGGTGAGGAGTATGGTTGAATTGGCCAAAACGTTTTGGGCCTTAGGCCCTGGCCGAATGGCCATCACCTCTAAAACGGCGTTAGATTTGAGGCGGGTGACAAAGAAGACGCCCTGGCCGGTCCACTTGCCAAACAGGGCATAGTCCTGGATAGCCCCGGTCCAAGACCAGAATGGAGCCAGGGTTTAGGGCCAGCCCCTGGGCCACGGTGACATCGGCCACTTTGGCCTCGGTTAGCAGGACAAAGCTGGGCATGTAGTCGTCATGGTCCAGCATAATGTGAGCTTTGACCCCGCCTTTGGCCCGCTTATACTCGGCCCAGGGGAATAGGCTTAGGCACAGGGTGATGGTGGAGAAGTTCAGGCTCAGGAGCTTGTTCTTGAATTTGAACTTGCCCTTTTTCCTGCCCAGGGAGCCTTGGGCACGGAAGCGTTCCATGGCGTTGAAGAACAGGGCTCGGAACAAGGACGAGGGTCTGTGCTGGTTGGCGTAGGACAGTGTGGACCTTTTGGGGGCCGCGATGATCCCAAGGTGGGACAGTTTGCCCATGCAGGGGCAGAGATTCCCATGAGATTGCTAGACCCCGGTTTATTTGCCCGTCGCCGCTTCACCCAAGCGGCCGGCGGTTTCTTTTTTGGGCCGGGGGTGTTTGCATAGCCCTTTCCTTAAGAAAAAAAGCCTCTTCGTCGTAATGAATGGAATTGATGTAGTTCCGGTGTCATGATGCAGCGATCCGCATGGCCGAATTGAAGCAGGAGGCAATCATGGACGCCGGCGAGCTTCTGGCCCTTGGCCTGGGGTTGCAGCCGCCCTCATGGCTAGTGGGACAGCGTGTGGACACCGATAAACAGCCCCACGAGGTGTTCTTGGAGGTTGCCGCCGACCGGGGAGCCGAGTACCCCTGCCCGTAGTGTGGCAGGTTGTGCACGGTTCACGATGCCCACGAATTCACCTGGCGTCACCTCAATCTTTGTATCATTGTTACGTAACCGCCCGGGTGCCCCGGGTGGACTACCCCGACCACAAGACCAAACAGGTAAAGATGCCCTGGACCCGCGAGGGCAGCCGGGTTACCTTGCTGTTCGAGCAAGTGGCCACGAACCCTGGTGCGGGAGATGCTCATGCTGGCTGCAGCCCGCATCATCGGAATCAGCGACACGCAACTTTGGCGGGTGGTCCATGTTCTACGTGGCCCAGGCCCTGTCCAAAATGGACCTGGGCGGGGTCAAGGCCGTGGCTCTAGACGAAGCCGCCTCCAAACGGGGCCACAACTACGGCACCGTCTTCATCGACTTAGACCGCAGGCAAAAACCGGTCATCTTCGTTACCCCCGGCAATGGCAAGAGCTGTCTGGTCCTATTCTATCGCTTCCTGCGTAAGCATGGCGGTGATCACAACAATTCGTCAGCCTTCCTGGCTACCATCGGCGAAAGCTTCCCCGGCGCCAACGTCGCCGTGGACTGGTTCCATGTAGTCCAATGCTTTACCGCCGCCGTGGATGAAGTTTGAAAGGCCGAGGCTAAGAAGCGTAAATTGTCTCAGGCCACCCGCTGGACCGTGCTCAAGGCCGCTAACGGTGGCAGGCTAACCGAAAAAGCAGCAGCAGGCCCTGACCTAACTGGAAACCAGCGGCTTTGCCACTGCCTGGCGGTTCAAGGAGATGCTGCGCTGAATCAAAAAGGCCACCTCCATACGGGCCGCCCAGTGGCGCATCACCCACATCACTCGCCATGCTTTATTGATTCTTGCTTTGTTCTGATCGGGCAGCAGGGGAATTTTGCAGATTGGCTTGATCAGATAGGGATTTTGCCCCATATCCTGAACCTTGGGTGTGGGTCCAGGAATGAGAAAGTGGCCGAAGGTGGTGGAGCGCCCCGGACTCCGAGAGCGAGAGTAACTCTCTGCCATCTGGTTGCCACCGTATTTTTCGTTGCAGCCTGCGTTCAGAAGATTATGGCGCTGGGGCGGCGTTTCCCCTGGCCCCAGCCGGATAGATGCCCCCGGTGTGGGAGCGTCCGGCTTTGGGGGCACAGCTTCGATTTGGCTTCGATGTTTCCGCTGCCCTGACTGCCGGGCGGTGATCCGACTGCGGCCGCGGGGCTACTGGAGCCGGTTCCAGGCCCTGGTGGAGATTATTCGGCAAAGCCTTTCCAATAAGCTAGCCCGGGGCAGATGGGACCCTGACCTGCCGCGCTCCCGCCAGCGCCACTGGCTCCAGGGACTGCTGCGGCAGGTGAGCCTATATCTGGGGTTAAGCTGGTCAGGCGACCTGCTTGGGGCCTTCGATTGGCTCAATGGCCGAGGTCCGCCGGTCGGCGCAAAGCGAGAGCCTTTTCCCTCCCTGAGCCACCTACCCAAGGGTGCCGTTGTCCTGGCCCGGCCCCCCGGTCTACACATGGGCGAAACACCTCCGTGGAGGACCGACATGGACGAGGATCAGAAAAAACGAGTAGCCATCTTCCGTTTCGGCGTCATCAGCGACTTTTTTGCCAGTGACGGCATGGAGCGTAGTGAACGGAAAAGATTACTGCGGGACAAATGCGCTCAGCGGTGGCAGATCCCTTTCTCCAGCCGCACCAGGCTGTCGCGCTCCATCATCCTGGGATGGGTTAGTCTCTACCGGCAGGGCGACGGCAAGCTGACATCCCTCTACCCCATGGGCAGGAATGACCGGGGCGGCAGCAGGGCCTTGGACGAGGATACCGACCAGACCCTGGTCCGCCTGCGCAGGAAACTGCCCACTGCGTCAGTGATTACCCTTATCAGTAAGATGATGCGCTGACGCTTGACCTTGCTCGACGTGATCCTCATATTCCACCTGCGCGACGGGCGACTCACCTCGGAAAAGGTGCACTTTACCCCGGCGAAGGACCTGCCGAGGCCTGATCTGGTCCCGCTCTAGCCCCGACGGTACTGCTGGGCGTCGATGCCCAGCCAGCCCAGGATTTTTTGCAGGGAGACCCGCTCTAGGCCCGAGACCCGGGCCGCCTCGGAGATGTTGCCCCTTGTGGAGGCAAGCAGCGAGCCGACGTAGGAGCGGGTGAACTCGCCCATAAATCGATTCTTAGCCTCCTTGTAGGGCGACAGGCCGCCTTCCGCGGCTAGCTCCGGCGATTTCACCAGGCGCAAGGTGGCCATGTCCACCACCTGGCCGGGGCTGAAAACCGTCAACCTGCGCACAAAATTGAGAAGCTCACGCACGTTGCCCGGCCACTGGTGGGCTGCTAGGTAGCTCAAGGCCTCCGGCGTCATCTCCTTGGTTGGCATGCGTATCTCGCGGTAGGTCTGGCCAAGGAAATGCACGGCCAGCTCGGGGATGTCCTCGGTACGCTCGGCCAGGCCGGGCACCTTAACCCCCAATACGTTGAGGCGGTAGAAGAGATCCGCGCGGAAGGACCCCGCCTTGATCTTGGCCTCCAGACTCTGGTTGGTGGAAGCCAGGATGCGCACGTCTACGCGCAGGTTATCGCTAGAGCCCACGGGACGAATCTCCTGCTCCTCCACGGCTCGCAACAGCTTGGTCTGGATGGCGGGACCGATATCGCCAATCTCGTCCAGCAGAATGGTCCCGCCGTGGGCAGCCAGGAAAAGCCCCTGGCGCGCGCGGTCGGCCCTGGTGAAGGCCCCCCTGACGTGGCCGAAAAGCTCCGACTCAAACAGTTGGTCGGGGATGGCCGGGCAATTCACCGGCACGTAGGGCCCCCCGATCCGGCGACTGGCCTGGTGGATGGCCTGCGCCACCAGCTCCTTGCCCACGCCGGACTCTCCCCGGATCAGCACGGTGTAATCCGAGGAGGCCACCGCCGCGATGGCCTCCCGCAGGCGGCGCATGGCTCGGCTGTGCCCCACCAGGTTGGGCTGGCCGGCGGACTGTCTGGCCAGGCAGCGCAGGCGACGGTTCTCTCTCAGCAGACGGCTGCGTTCCAGACCCTTTTCCACCACTCGGTAAAGCCTCTGGCTGTCTATGGGCTTGGTGAGAAAATCATAAGCCCTCGCCTTCAAGGCTTCCACGGCAGTCTCAATGCTGCCGTGGGCGGTGAACACCACCGCGCTGAGCATGGGCTGGCGCTCCAGGGCCGCCCGCATGAGCTCCATGCCACCCATGCCCGGCATGCGCAAATCCAAGATCATCAGGGCCATCTCCCGGAAGTTCAAGAGAGCCAGGGCCTTATCCCCGTCATGGGCTTCATGCACCTGGTGGCCGGCGAAGCGCATCTTAAACAGCCGCACCATTCCGGCGGCGAAGTTCGGCTGATCATCCACTACCAGGATGCCTAGCTGATCAGGCATGGGGGGCTTCCTCCCGATGACGAGGCAGGCTGATGGTAAAGACCGCACCGCCCCTGTTTTCTACGACCACCGCACTGCCCATGTCGCCCACCAGATCTTAGACCACGGCCAAACCCAAGCCGGTGCCCTGGTACAGGTCCTTGGTGGTGAAGGAGGGGTCGAAGATGCGACCCAGGTTCCGGGTCTCCACATCTGGACCGTTGTCCGCCACCGCCAAGAGAGCCTGCCTCCCGTCCGGGCTGCGCCCCACCCGCAGGGATATCTCCCTACCGGAGCTGGGCGCGGCGTCCAGAACGTTAAGCACCAGGTTGGCCAGTATCTGGTCCAGAGCGTGGGGATCGGCCATGACCAGGGCCGGTTCTGCGCCGTGGTGGAAACGCAAGACGGCCTTGCGCGCCTCGGCCTAGGGGGCGAAAATCTGCACCGCCCGACCGGCGGTCTCGGTCAGGTCCACCGAGATCTGGACCCCGCGCTCCGAGGGGGCGAAGTTCAAGCGGTCCTTGAGCACCCGCTGGGCCAGGTGGGTGTGGCTCAGGATCACCTTCAGATCCTAGCGGGCCTGCCCCTGGGGCAGTGAGGTCTTCAGGAGCTCGGCGTAGCAGAGGATTATCCCCAGGGGGCTGTTGATCTCATGGGCCAGCCCCGCGGCCACCAGGCGCTCGCTGCGCTGCATCTCGGCCAGCATCTGCCGCTCACCGGATGGGAGGCAGGCTCTCTTGATGGTCACGTCGCGAGCATAGGCCATCAGGCGTTGCTGGCGGCCCAGGGGATCGGTCAGGGGATAAAGGGTCAGGCGCAGGGCGCGCCCCCGCCGCGCCAGTTCGCGGGTCACCACCCCGCCCTGGGCCAGAGCCTCCCGGCGGATCAGCCCCCTTAAGCCCCTGGCCCTCCCGCTCCAGGTAAAGGCCGGCCTGGTTGGTGGCGATGGACATGCCCCTATTCGTCCAAAAAGGCCATAGGGTCGCTGACGCTCTCGAAGATCGAGACCAGGATGTCCCTTTGCTCGAGAAGATTGTCCAGGACGGTGAGGTTCTTCAAGGCGATGCCCAGCTGGCGAGCCAAGGCCATGAGTACCTCCCGGCCCTGGGGCGCCAGATCGGCATCCTCGGTCCAGGCCAGAAAAAGCACACCCTGCACGGCGTCCTGGGAGGTGACGGGCAACAGGGCCCGCCGCGGCTCGAAGTAGGACTCGCCATACAGCAAGCGCTCGCGAGAGCCCGGCGGCAGGGCCAGGGCGGCGGCCTCTTCCGGCCAGGCGTAATAGCTATCCTCGGAGAAGACGCAAAAATAGCCCGCCTCGGCAGCGCCGAAGCGCCGGGCCACCCGGGGCAGGGCCCGCTTCAGCAAGTTGTGGCGGCTGCGGCTTTGGCTCATGTCGTCCAAGCGGCGCACGAACAGCTCCACGTCCTGGCGGCGCTCGACTGCCTCGCGCTTTAAGTCGTCGGTGCGCTTGGCCACCCTGCGTTCCAGGCCGGCGGCGTGCTCGACCAGCTGACGCCGAGCCTGATCAAGGTGGCTGCCCAGGGCCTCCATGCCAGCCACCATCTCCTCGATTTTGTCGCCCTGGCGCAAGCGGTTGAGCAGTTCCGGCTCAACCTCCTCCTTGAAGGTGCGGCGGAAAAATCCTAGAAACCGGTACAGGTACACGGCCACCAGACGTTAGAAAAAGAACTGGATGGTAGCGAAGACGGTCAGCATGCCAGCCGCGAAGGCCACGGCGAACCAGATGGTGGCGTCCTTGATGGATGATTGCGCCAACAGCACCGGGCCCTCGACCACGTCCAGGCCTCCTAACTCGACTTGCTTCCGGCCGACATCACGCTCGGCGCTGTACATGGCTAGCATCTCGCGGGAGGCTTGTTGAGAGCTGCCGTGGCAGCGCAGGCAGAAGGCCTCGAAAAACACTCTGGCCGGGCTTTGATGAACATCTCCTCTTGTTCCACGCGGCGCAGGTCGGTCCAGCTTGCGGCTTGGGGGTTCTCGCGGAAAAATAGCTCAGCAGTTCCAGCTCCAGCCCCTCAGCCTGGAACTTAGGGTTGCGGGGATGGTCTGAGATCCGGCGGTAGAGATGCCCGGGCAGGGTGTCGTCCAACCGCTCCATGATCTGGCGGGAGACGAAAGAGGTGCTCATGGCCACTCGATCACGAACTGGTCGTCAGGCAGAAGAGTGAGCATGCGCGGTCGCAAGGCCCCGCGCACGCAGCTCTGCGCCGCGTTCACCTGGGCCAGAACCAGGTCGGCGTGGCGGGAGATCTCCGATTGCAGGAGCCTTTGCAGGTGCATGTAGAGGTTGGCGTCAAGAATCACGCCCAGGAGCACCATAAGCATGCCCAGGCCCAATAGGAACCGGGCCTGCAAGGTGTGAATGCGGGGGGCGTTATTGGGGGGCATGGCTGAACCCGGCTACGGGTGGGCAGGGGCCTGGGCTAAGCGCATATCCTTGTGCCTGTCTATCTATCCTATCTATTTTTCTATAATAGTAGAAATGTTCCGCCCCGAGGACAATTGCGGCCGACACTTGGCAGGATGCCAACTCGAGTTAGCACCAAGCAGAGGGCACAAGCCGATAATAATCAGTAATTGCTAGCCTAATTATCATGACGCCTGCGGGCACATCCCTTGCAGAGATAGCGCAGGTACTGTTACAGTACCTACATGAGGAAAACTATGAAAATTTTGGACGCCCACGACGGCTCGGCACCAACCGACCAGGCGCTTCTCTTCGCCGCAGAAGTGGCGCAGAAATTGGGAATGTAGCTGCATTTGGTTACCGCGGCGCTCGACTTATGCCTCAATTCCGAGGAGGTATCCCCAACGAGTGCAACCTGATAAACAGCTCGCTGCAACAAGACGCCCAAGGCGGTCTAAAAAAAGCCCAGGCTCTGCTGGCCCAGCAGGGCGTCAGCGTCCAGACCAACTTCAAGGCCGGCCGGCCGGTGGACGGCATTCTGGACGCCGCCCAGGAAATCGCCGCGGATATAATCGTGGTGAGCAGCCATGGCCGGCACATAGTCAAGCGTTGGCTCCTGGGCAATGTTTCAATTAAGGTAAACGAGTATGCCCAGTGTAAGGTACTCATCGTGAAATAACGGAGAAAGGGGGTTTAGCCGATATGGAAGAGAAAAGCTTCGTGCAAAAACTGCCGCGCATACTGCCGGGCCTCTTGTTCATGGTTGGCTCCGTGATCCTGCTCAGGCTGTACGTGGAGCCCTGGATCAAGGACATCACCGTCCTCGGCACCAAGGGCTGGCTGGCCCGGGAGCTAAACCTTAACTACATCCTACTCAGCATCATCCTGGGCATGCTGTACCGCAACGTGCTGTTCGGAGGCAAAATTCCGGCCTGGGCCGAGGAGGGCTTCCGCACCACCCGTCTGTTCATTAAGGGCGGTGTCATCATGCTAGGCTGCCTATACACGGTGATGAGCCTGGCCAAAGTGGGCGGATGGGCCATTGTGCTGATCTTAACCTTCGTCTTCGGCACCGTGATTTTTGTCATTTGGATTGGGCACATATTGAAAACCGACCGCTCCATGATCGGCACCATGGGCGCAGCCTGCGGCGTCAGCGCCTGCATCGCCACGGCCCCGGGCGTGAAGGCCAAGGCCACCGAAGTGGCCATGGCCATCGCCACCATCCTGGGCTTCGGCTTGCTCACTATGTTCATCAGCCCCTTCATCGGCAAGGCCCTTGGGCTATCATATTGAACTCCGGCCAGGTGCTGGCCACCTGCTTGGCCTTCAACCCCACCATCGCCAAGGGCACCGCGGTCTACTACGGCGAGCTCTGGAACCTGGTTCGGGTCATTTCCATCCCCTTCGTAGTCTTCATCATCACGGCTTGGTACTATAGCAGGGAGGTCAAGGAGGACCAGGGGGCCGGGGCCCAGAAGCAGAGCTTCGGCAAGATCCTCAAGGGGAAATTCCCCATGTTCGTCCTGGGCTTCATGGCCATGACCATCCTCTCCACCCTGGGTCTGTTCGGCCCCGAGAAGTCTGAAACCAACCGCATTTTGCGCGAGGCCATGCAGTGGATCTTCGCCATTGGCCTCATTGGCCAGGGCGCTTACATCGACTTCCGGGAAATCAAGCAGGCCGGAGGCACACCTCTTAAGATCGGTCTGGCCGCCGGCATCACCAAGTACGTCTTGGCGCTGGTAATCATCAAGCTGTTCGTCCCCGCCGAGTACGACGTTTAGGCGCCGGGACGTCTGGTAAAAGAAAGGAGAGCTAGCTCATGGCTGGTGCTGCTGACCCCCAGGGCGGCAAGATGACCGTGTTCAAGAGCGATCGTCATGAGGACTACGCCTCCATGATCATGGCTGGCATCGTGACGGCCGCCATATTGTTCTACATGGCCTTCATGGTGGGAGAGATCAAACTAAAGGCCTCCGACGACGGCAAGGTGTTGGAGATCCTGGTGGCGCCCGGCGCCGAGGTAAAGAAGGGCGACAAGCTGGCTACCCTGGCGTCCAGTGACAAGAAGATGGTCTGCGGCAAGCTGGAGGAGAAGCCAGTCACCCTTATCGTCACCTCGTCCCTCACCGGTAAGGTAGCCTAGATCAAAGCCAAGTCCGGGGACGCCGTCAAGAAGGGCAAGGACACGCTGATGGTGCTGGTCCCGGAGAAAGGACAGCTGCCCTAGTGGTATGTCGGAGTAACGCTCCGACAGGCTCCTAGGCGGACCATGAACGGCCAGCCCGCAATTGCGCCAAATTATAATTTGGCGCAATTGCGAAAGCTTTCCACAATTTGCTTTTGGCAAACGACAAGAGGAGAAAGCCATGAATGGCTTTCTCCGACAAACGCCTAGGTCCTGGGGATAGCATGCGCGTGCTTCTTCTGCTGGACGGATCCGCCGGGGCCATGGACGAATCCTTGCGCTTGACCGTCGAGCGCAACGCCGAGCTATGCGCCCTGTTCGTGCAGGACGGAGGTTGGCGCGAGTTCACGGGCAACGATTGGCTCTCCACCAGCAAGTCCTACACCGGCTTTTTGGAATATGTCGATAGTCTGGAAAACAACGAGGCCCGGTGCACGGTGGAGCATTTCTTGCGCCGGGCCTCGGCCCATGGACTGAAGCCCAGAGTCAAGCTGGTGCGAGGCGATATCTCCCAGGAAGCCCTAAACGAGCTCAAGGAGAGGGCTACGACCTCCTGGTCATGGCCCATCCACTGCGTCGAGGCCTGGAGTCCCTGCGGGGCGCCGGCGAACGCATCATCAAAGGAGCCCCCTGCTCGGTCTTTTTGGTCAAGACCCAAAGCCAGCCCGGACGCGGCCAGCTCTAGGTGTGTGTCGGAGAAAGCCATTCATGGCTTTCTCATCTTGTCGCTTGCCAAAAGTAAATTGGTTCTTCGTCGTTAGCTGTAGAATTTGATGAGTTTTCCCTGCGGTGCAGCGATGAAGTAGATCATGGTCATGAAAATGAAAAACATTACGGTAGCCTCAGGCTCTTGCCCTGGCGGCCTAGAAGTACCGTTAAGCTCCTCCAGGCGGGTGTTGACATGGTTGGAGGTCCAGAGGCTTAGGATCAGGTGGGCATGCTCCTCCAGAGTCATGAGCGCTTTGGGATCCGGGGCCAGGGTTTTGATGTCAGGCGCTATGCACTTCAGGGCATGGCGGATGAAGTGGGTGATGCGCCATTGGGCGGCCCGTACAGAGGTGGCCTTTCTGATCCAGCGCAGCATCTCTTTGAGCCGCCAGGTAGTGGCGCTATCGAAGCCGCCGGTTTCTAATTCGGTCAGGGCCTGCTGCTGCTTTTCGGTTAGCCTGCTGCCGTCAGCGGCCTTGAGCACGGCCCAGCGGGTGGCTTTGGGCAGTTTATGCTCCTTAGCCTCGGCCTTTGGGACCTCGTCCACGGCGGTAGTGAAAATTTGGACTACATGGAACTAATCCCCGGTGACGTTGGCGCCAGGGAAGCTTTCGCCGATGGCGGCCAGGAAAACTGGCGACATGTCGCAGACCACTTCGGCGATATTGTTGTGATCATCGCCATGCTCACGCAGAAAGTGGCTGAACAGGACCAGACAGCCCTTGCCCTTGCCGGGAGTAACGAAGATGACCGGCTTTTGCTTGCGGTCTAGGTCGACGAAGACGGTGACGTAGTTGTGCCCCCGCTTGGAGACGGTTGCGTCAAGAGCCACGGCCTTGACCCCGCCCAGGTCCATTTTGGACATGGCCTGGGCCACGTAGAACTGGACCACCCGCCAAAGTCGTGTGTCGCTGGCCCCGATGACGTGGGCCACAGCCAGCACGGGCACCTCCCTCACTAGGGTCATGGCCGCCTGCTCGAACAGAAAGGTGACCCGGCTGCCCTCGCGGGTTCAAGGCACATTTACCTGTTTGGTCCCTTGGTCGGGGCAATCCACTCGGGATACCCGGGCGGTTACGTAGCAATGATGCTGGAAAAGATTGCGGTGACGCCAGGTGAATTAGTGGAAGCCGTGAGCCTCGCACAACCTGCCACACTCCGGGCGGGGGTACTCGGCTCCCCGATCGGCAGCAACCTCCAAGAAGACTTCGTGGGGCTGTTTATAGGTGTCCACACGCTGTTCCACCAGCCGCTAAGGCGGTTGCAACCCCAGGCCAAGGGCAAGAAGCTCGCCGGCGTCCATGATTGCCCCCTGCTTCAACTCGGCCATGCAGATCACTGTATTATCACACCGGAACTACACCAATTCCACTCATGGCGACGAAGAGGCCTTTCAGGTTTATCTTGTAGGCGTATTATGGACCAGGCGATCGAGGATGTATCGGCCAGAGTGAGATCGTTGATGGTTTCGTGTCACTGGTCCACGGGCACTTGAGTGGTGAGAATGGTGGAGCCTCTGCCGTAGCGGTCTTCCAGGACTTCGAGCATATCCAGGCTTTGCTCCCGTGACAGTTCCTCCAGTCCCCAGTCGTCCAGGATGAGCAAGTTGGTCTTGGAGCTGACGACGATCATCTTGTGATAGCTGTCGTCCCCTCGGGCCGCGACTATGTCGAATATAGGAGGGTTGGCACCCTCTTGTAAGAGACCGAATAGCCTTCCAGACAAGCTTTGTGGCATAGGGCGCAGGCGAGAAAGCTTTTGCCTACGCCGGTGAGTCTGTTGGTGAATAGGTTGTGGTGTTCGGCGATCCACCGGCATGAGGCCAGGGCCATGATGAGTGACTTGT
>CBCOTF020000059.1:0-6273 GCA_965112955.2 Desulfarculales bacterium | reverse complement strand
GATTCCAGCCCAGGGCGAAGACCCTGCGGGCGGTGTCCAGTATCTGCTCCTCGCTCAGATCCTTGTTGATCACCTGGCGCAGGCGCATACTGCCGGCCTCAGGAGCCAGGGTAAAGCCGGTCTTGCGCACCCGCTTGATCTGGTTCATCAACTCGTCATTCAGGGAATCTACCCGCAGCGAGGGCAGGCTTAAGCTGACGTTGCGCGCCGCCAAGGCGTCCATCAGGACTGTGGCCAGCAGGACTGCGCAGGAGTAGTCGCCGGTAGAGAGCGACAGCAGAGCCAGCTCCTCCATACCAGTAATCTTGATTCCCTCCAGGGCCGCCGCCAACACCGCCTGAGGCGAACGCTCGCGCACCGGCCGATAGATGTAGCCGGCCTGGCAGAAGCGGCAGCCCCGGGTGCAACCCCGAGCCACCTCCAGCCCCACGCGATCGTGTACCGGCGTCACCGCCGGTACCACCCGGTTCAGGGGCGGCTGATGGGCATCCAGGTCGGCTACGATGCGCCGCCTCACCCGGGGGAATTCGGGGTCCAGGGCTTGGACATCCAGCAGACAGCCCTGGTCGTAGCGCGGCTGGAAAAGCGCCGGTGCATAAACGCCCTGCATGCGGCTGGCCTGGCGATAAAGGGTGGGCCGGTCCCAGCCTCTTCTTTAGCCCTGATGAATAGGTCCATCAAGGGGTGAATGAGTTCCTCGGCCTCGCCTATCACGGCCAGGTCCAAAAAATCAGCCAAGGGCTCGGGGTTGACCATGGCCGGCCCCCCGGCGATAACCAGGGGACGCCCTGGCCCGCGATCCAGGCGTCGAAGCGGTACCCCGGCCAGGCGCAGCATATGCAGCAAGTTGGTATAGGTCAGCTCGTAGGGCAGGGAGAAGCCGATGACGTCGAAGTCGCCCAAGGGCCGACGGCTCTCCAGTGACCAGGGTGGCACCGCGCGCTGGTCCATCAGGTCCATGAGGTCGGTCCAGGGAGCGAAGACCCGCTCCACGGCCAGCTCCGGCCGGGGGGCCAGGGACTCGTAGAGCACCTTTAGCCCCAGGTGGCTCATGGCGATCTCGTAAATCTCCGGGAAGACCAGGGCCAGGGACAGCCGCTCCTGGGCGGGATCCTTGAACACGACGCTACCGGTCTCGCCGCCCACGTAGCGGGCCGGCTTGCTCACACAAGATATGAGGCGGTCCAGGTCCACTAGAAGTCCTTTCCCGGGGGCGGTTATCCCTCCAGGGCGGCCAAGGCTTTTTTCAGGTCCTCCAGGCCGTTGTCGGCGGCGGAGGCGCCCTGACTCTCTCACAGGTTGGTCAGGCTGGTCAGGCCCTGATGGGCCAGACGGGCGTGCTGCACTGGGTCAGAGGCGGACTCTCCGGGTGCGCAGGGGGGCTGGCCGTCAGGATGCAGGGGCTTAAGTGGCAAGGTCTCGTTCCAGTGGGGCAGGTGGAGCTGATGGTCCAGCTCCAGTTTCACCGGCCTCAGCAGGGCAGTGGCCGCCTCGGCGTCGGAGGTCTGGTACAAGGGATCGATGCCGCGCTTCCCCTGACGCTTGTTTTTACGGCTTTGCCATTTGACTTCCATCTCCTGGATGTGCGCCAAATCTAGCCAGAGGATCTTCAGCAACTCGCAGGTGACCTCGGTGGCGTAGATGGGCTGCTTGTAGCCCAAGCGCACCACCCGCGGCACCAGCCAGGAGTGGTCGATATGGGCGTGGGTGATGATGATGGCCTGCAGGTCCTTGGAACGATAGACCGTCCCCAGCCAATTGCGCCGCTCTATCTGGCGCGCGCTCTGGAAAAATCCGCAGTCCACTAGAAAACGACTATCATAATACTTCTCCACCAAGTAGGAAGCGCCAGTGACGGTACGTACCGCGCCCAAGCAAGTGATTTTCATGTCGACTCCGGTATGGGATGGCCAGCTCCCGTTGGGAACGACTGCTTGACACACCTAATAAATAGTATAAGGCAATTAAGCCTAATTCAACCGCCATCAGCCCTTTTGGCCTACACGGCGCCCCCAAACGACCCTTGACGGCCAAAGTGGCAGTGTCCATGAAGGACCTCAATTTTTATCAATACGTCATCGACAACCTGAGCGCACCGAATCCTGGCGCATGTTCCGCATTATCAGCGAGTTCGTGGACGCCATCGACACCATGAGCGGCATCACTAAGGGCGCAAGCATCTTCGGCTCGGCCCGGGTCAAACCCGACAACGAGGGGGCCTCCAGGCCGAGGACCTGGTGGAAGCCGGCTTTTCGGTGATCACCGGCGCCGGCGGGCATTCGATGAGGCTGAACATAGAGCTGCCCCTCGAGCAGCACCCCAATCCCTATGCAACGTGCGCGTGAGCTTCCGCTACTTCTTCGTGCATAATGTGATTTTCTTAAAATATTCGGTGTCCTACATAGTCATGCCCGGCGGCTTCGGCACCCTGGACGAGATGGCCGAGGCGATCACCCTCATCCAGACCCAGCTTATCCACCTCTTCCCGGTGATGCTGATAGGCAGCAATTGCTGGGCTGGCCTGACAAGCTGGATGCGCAACATGCAGCTAAAGTATGAGATAATCAGCCCCGGCGATATGGACTTGTTGCACATCATGGATAATCCCAACGACGCCGTGTACCTGATAAAGCGGCTGGCCACCCTCTGATCTGCCGGGGCCAGGGTTGGTTATACCCCAGTTTTATGGTAAAAATAAAGGGGAAGGCTGTGGTGGTCGTTCCGCTAATCCCATTAAGCCGCGGAGGTGTTTGGTGCAATCTCGCTCGCAGACCCGTAGGCTTGGCCTGGACCAGCTGCCGTTTCTGGCAATCGGCCTGCTCTTGCTAACCTTCCTGTTCACCGGGACCATGGCCCGCGCCGAAAAGAGCTATCTTGTGGTAAAATTAGAAACCAGCATGGGCGATATTGAAGTCGAGCTCTACGACGACAAAGCCCCCAAATCAGTGGCCAACTTCCTGGCCTACGTCAAGGACGGCCACTACGATGGCACCATCTTCCATCGGGTGATTAACGGCTTCATGATCCAGAGCGGCGGCTTCACCACCGATATGCAGCAGAAGCCCACCAAAAATCCCGTGGAGAACGAAGCGGACAACGGTCTGAAGAACGAGGCCTACACCCTGGCCATGGCCCGCACCCAGGACCCCCACAGCGCCAGCGCCCAGTTCTTCATCAACGTCAAAAACAACAACTTTTTGAACTACACCTCCAAGACCGCCCAGGGCTGGGGCTACGCAGTCTTCGGCAAAGTTACCAAGGGCCACAGCGTGGTCAACAAGATAAAGGCCGTGCCCACCGGTACCAAGGGCATGTTCGATGACGTGCCCCGGGAGCCGGTGACAATCATCAAAGCCACGGTGGTTGAGCAGAAGGTTTGTGCCCATCCGGGCCTCCCAGCCTAAACCCGCCCGCGCCCACGCGGGTGCGAGCGGTGCTGCCCCTCCCCGATGACCTATACCCCCAGCCAAGTGCACCCTGGAGCACCAGGGCCTAGCAACACGGTGCCACCATCCTCTCGGCCCAGTGCACCGACGAGTTAACCTGGTGACACCGGCCTCCGCCCGCTTCTCCGGCCTAAGGCCATGGCCCAAGCCGACCTTGAGGAGCTGATGGAGTTGATCCGCTCCACCGGCTTTTATCGCAACAAGGCCAAGTCCATTCTGGGCGCGGCCCGGACACTGGTGGAAAGCCATGGCGGCCAGGTGCCCGGCAGCCTGGAAGAACTGGTGAGGCTCCCCGGCGTGGGGCGCAAAACCGCCAACGTGGTGCTGGGCGACACCTTTGGCATACCGGGCATCACCGTGGACACCCACGTGGGCCGAGTGGCCAAGCGCTTGGGGCTAACCCAGGAGGATGACCCGGTGAAAGTAGAGTTCCAGTTGATGGATCTGGTACCCAAAAAACGCTGGATTCTTTTCAGTCACCAGGTGATACTGCACGGCCGGCAGGTCTGCCAGGCCAAAAAGCCACGCTGCTCAGAGTGCCCCCTCTCGCCCCATTGCCCCCACAGCCACGGCCTCGCTCAGGCCTAGGCAGGAGCACAAAGCCTGCATCAGCATTCTGCTCTTCGAGCACGGCACCAACATAGAGGACGTGCAGTAAAAGGTCATGGACGGGTTTGCCCACGGAGATCGAGCAGGATTTGGTTGAGATAGGCCGGCTGTGTTCCCTGGTGGCGGCCCAGGTAGGCAAGGGCCGGGGCAAGGGGTCGGTGGTGCACGCCGGCCTGGGGCTGTTCGTGCCCAAGCCCCACACCGCCTTCCAGTGGGAAGCCCAGATGGACCTGGCCGAGGCCCGCCGCCGCCTGGGGGTGGCCAAGGCCGGCCTGGGGGACGGCCGGATCAAGGCCAAGTGGAACACCCCCGAGCAGAGCATGGTTTTTCTTGTACATACCCCAAAAAGCATCTATATTGTAGCTACCTTTTAACTGTGGTCAAGTTGGGTCCGCACTACCTAGCGGAAGCGATCCGGCCGGCCTCAATCACCTCACCCCTAAAAGGAGCAAGAAATGGGAAGGGTTGCCATAATCGGAGTGGGCCAGTCCGCCTTTAGTAGGGGATACCCCGGCTCCATCCGCGAGCTGTGCTTCGAGGCCTACAAGGAGGCCATGACCGACGCCAAGGCTCAGAATAAGGACATCGGGGCCTCCGTGATTTGCTCCTCGCCGGAGTATGATAAACAGCGCTCGCCGGCCGGCGTCATGGCCGAGTACCTGGGACTGACGTCGCAGCCCACCTTATATGCCGAGACCCTGTGCTCGTCGTCCTCCACCGGTTTTTAGATCGCCTACTCCTTGGTGGCCAGCGGTTTGCATCAGAGCGTATTGGTGCTGGGCTTCCAAAAGATGAGCGAGATATCCAGCGCCGAGAGCCAGGAGCGCATGGGGCGCGGGGCCGATATCCAGTGGGAGAGCCCCTTCGGCACCATGATGCCGGCTTACTACGCCATGTACGCTCGGGCCTACCTGACCCACTACGGTGTTACCGAAGAGGATTTGGCGCTGATCCGTATCAAGGCCGCCACCTACGGCCCCTTAAACGAGAAGGCCGTTTAAGCGGCCGTGGACCTGGCCACCTGTTCACCCCGACCCCGTGGCCAGCCCGCTGAAGGTCTACGACTGCTGCGCCAACGCCGACGGAGCCAGTTGCTTTATCGTGGCCAATCAGCAGGTGGTCAAGGACCTGGGCATCCAGAAGCCCGTGTGGGTGCTGGGCGTGGGCGCCGCCTCTGCCCCGGTCAACATGGCCGGCCGTGACCTGTTCACCGGCCTCAAGGTGGCACAGCTGGCCAGCCAGGAAGCCTATAAGATGGCCGGCATCTCCGCAAGCCAAGTCAACGTGGCTGAGGTGCACGACTGCTTCACCATCGCCGAGATGATGGCCTACGAGAACCTGGGCTTCGCTGAGCCTGGCCAGGGCAAGGAGCTAATCCGAGCCAAGGCCACCTACAAGGAAGGCCATATCCCCGTGAACGTGGACGGCGGCTTGCTTAGCAAGGGCCATCCCATCGGAGCCACCGGCGGCAGCCAGATTCGCACCATCGTGCTTCAGCTTAGGGGCGAGGCCGGGCCCATGCAGGTCAAGGACCCCGAGATCGGCTTAGTGCACAACATCGGCGGCGTGGGCCTCTACGGCAACGTCAGCATCCTGGGGAGGTGAAGCATGGCCGGCAAGGACAAGAAGGAAAAGGACCTGCGGTTTGCCAAGTTCGGCACGGTGAGCTTCACCGCTACCACCAAAGTCAACGACTTCATCGACCATCTGGAAAAAGGCCAGGTTGCCGGCACCAAGTGCAAGAGCTGCGGCAAGGTCTTCTTCCCGCCCCGAGCCGACTGTTACCAGTGCCTGGCCAGCGACATGGAGTGGTTCCCGGTGGCCGGGGTCGGCAAGCTCGTTACCTTCAGCCAGCTGATGTACGCGCCGGTGGGCTTCACCGAGGACCTGCCCTACGCCATCGCCGTGCTGGACTACGGCGACTACAAGGTCTTCGGACGCATCGGCAACGTGCTTCTCACCGAGGTGACCATCGGCATGGAGCTGAAAACCGAGGTTAACAAGCTGCCCAACGGCCAGCTCAACTACGTCTTCAACCGCCCATAGGCCGCGAGCCGCAGCGGGCATAAACGGGTCGACTAGCCTGATAGCAGAGGCCAAGGCTAGCGGCTCCCGCTGAGACTTTGCCTATGAAACGCGGGTGGGGCGCCCCCCCCCTTACGAAAATTAATTTTTCGTCGTTAACTGTGGAATTTGATGAGTGCCTCCAGTGGTGCGG
>CBCOTF020000058.1:0-6804 GCA_965112955.2 Desulfarculales bacterium | reverse complement strand
ATTTTGGACAGAGCCTGGGCCACGTAGAACTGGACCACCCGCCAAAGTCGCGTGTTGCTGACCCCGAGGCGGTCCGCAGTCAGCACGGGCATCTCCTGCACCAGGGTCATGGCCGCCTGCTCGAACAGCAAGAGGTAACGCCAGATGAATTTGTAGAAGCCGTGCACCTTGTACAACCTGCCACACTCCGGGCAGGGGTACTCGGCTCCCCGATCAGCGGCAACCTCCAAGAAGATCTCGTGGGGCTGTTTATCAGTGTCCACAGGCCAAGGGCCAGAAGTTCGCCGGTGTTCATGATTGCCTCCTGCTTTAACTTGGCCATGCGGATCGCTGCATCATGACACCAGGATTACACCAATGCCACTCATGGTGAAGAAGAAGCAAAAAAGGCCAACCCACAACCGCACGGGGGAGCGTGGAAATGAAAAATCCCATTATCATTTTTCTTCTCAGGGCAGCTGTGGGTTCTCTGGGCGGCTGGGGGCTCACTTATTTCTTCTTCACCCCCAAAGGTCAGCCCCTCCGTTGGTTCATCATCGTGGTCCTGGGCGGCCTGGTGGTGGCGGCGGCCTATATCTCCGAGGCCTGGCGTCAGCGTAAACAAGACAAGTAGGCGGTGGATCACCCGCCGCCGGCCTCTGCCTAGCCTTGTTCCCACCTCGGTGGTACCGTCCCTTCTCCACCTGCTTGAGGTCGCGCCTCGGTCCACGGCCAAATTACTTTGCATGGACTCCCCCACCTGGGGCAGCGTCATCATGAAGCGGCTGATCAAGGCTATCTGCACCTTGGGGTCGCTCACCTTCAGGTCCAGCACGTGGCCGGCGGCGGCCCGAGCCTGACCGATGAAATGCAGGTGTCAACCTGGCACGTTGACGTCCTTGACGAAGGCCGGACAACGGAAGCTTAGCACCGTGCCCTAGGGCTGGCTGAACTTGAAATTGCTCTGCTTCTTTATCACCTCAACCAGCTTGGGATAGGGGCGCTATTGGGCCGGCACGCTGCAGGCCTTGAGGTAGACGAAGGCCCCGTCTATGCGCACGGCGTAGAACAAGTTGGGACTAGCAGGGCCTGGTCGATGGCCAGGTAAAGCTCCTCGAAACTTAAAGTACCGCCCCGCGACCCTCAGCTTGGAAGGCTGACGCTCTGGCCAACTGAGCTACTCCCGCCTAGTTAGGTAGTATATCACGATCGACGCAACTCCAGGGTACGCTGGGGGGCGAAGCGCACCACGCTGGCAAATGGACGTCAGACAAATATATAAGACGGCAAGCACCAGCTTAACCGCCTTATATATTTATTTTTTTGGAGCGAGAGACGGGAATCGAACCCGCGACCCTCAGCTTGGAAGGCTGACGCTCTGGCCAACTGAGCTACTCCCGCCTAGTATTAGGTAGTATATCACGATCGACGAGTCGCTTCAAACTTGGTCCGGTTGACAGGAGGTCTTGCTTACAGTAGAGTAATTGGGGGTGTTTGGCGCCAAGCCGGCAACTACTTCAGGAGGTTTAAGGCCCATGGCTTGCGTTATCGTGGTCGGCTCCCAGTGGGGCGACGAAGGCAAGGGCAAGGTGGTGGACCTGCTCACCGAGCGGGTGCAGGGCATCGTGCGCTTTCAAGGCGGCAATAACGCCGGCCACACCCTTGTGGTGGGAAGCAAGAAATTCATCTTGCACCTGATCCCCTCCGGCGTGCTTCACCCGGGCAAGACTTGCTTCGTGGGCAACGGCGTAGTGGTGGATCCTGGCGTATTCCTCACGGAAATAGACCGCTTGCAGGCCCGCGGCGTGGATACCGGTCCCGGCAAATTGCGCTTAAGCGAGCGGGCGCACTTGATCATGCCCTACCACAACGCCTTGGACCTGGCGCGGGAAAAAGCCAAGGGCGGCAGCGCCATCGGCACAACCGGCCGGGGTATTGGCCCCTGCTACGAGGACAAGGCGGCGCGCGTGGGCGTGCGCGCCGTAGACCTCCTGGAACCGGAGGTGCTCAGGGCCAAGATCGAGGCTAACGTGGCCGAAAAAAATTTCTGGTTGACCCAATATTATAAAGAAGAGCCTCTCTCCGCCGAGGGGATATACGAGCAGATCCTGGAGTATGGCCGGCGCTTGCAGCCTTACATTACCGACGTAGCCCTGGAGCTAGACCGGATGCTAGCGTCTGGCCAGTTGCTCTTGTTCGAAGGCGCCCAGGGCACTCACCTGGACATCGACCACGGCACCTACCCCTTCGTCACTTCCAGCAATCCCGTGGCCGGCTCGGCCTGCTGCGGAAGCGGCGTGGGCATCACCCGCCTGGGTCCGGTGCTGGGGCTGGTCAAGGCCTACACTACCCGGGTGGGCGGTGGCCCCTTCCCCACCGAGCTGGAGGACGATAACGGCACTTGGCTCCGAGACAAGGGCGCCGAGTACGGTTCCACCACTGGCCGCACTCGCCGCTGCGGCTGGCTGGACGGTGTGGTGGTCAAACACGCCGTGCGCCTGTCGGGAATCGAGGGCCTGTGCCTAACCAAGCTGGACGTGCTCACCGGTCTGCCCAAGCTGCGCTTCTGCGTAGGCTACCGTCTGCCAGACGGCGGCGTTATACACTCCCTACCGGCCTCGCTGAACAAGCTGGCCCAATGCCAGCCCCTCTACGAGGACATGGAAGGCTGGCAGAAGGACATCACCAGCGTGCGTTCCTATCAGGATCTACCTGTAGCCTGCCGGAACTACCTGGAGCGCCTGGTGCAATACGTGGGCGCGCCTCTGGTGATGGTTAGCGTAGGCCCCGACCGCGAGGCCACCATCATGCTCAGGGACGTTTTCGCCAAATAGCCGGCAGACCAGCGCCAAATATCGAAGGCCGCGCCTGACCAGAGTGCGGTTTTCGCTTTGCCGTCAACCTGCAGGCTACTGCCCCCAGCAGCGCTCCAGCTTTTCCCACTGGCCGGTCATGACCCAGTTCAGTTTCTCGGCGAACAGCTGATCGCTGAGCGCGTAAGAGCTGTTAGTCTGGCGCTTGAGGAAGCGCCCCAGCTGCGCGGGGCCACCGTTATACATGGCGTAGACCGCCTTGGCCAGGGTGCCGGAATCAAGGGAGCGGGCACGGCCGTTGCCCTCCAGCGCGTATTCTCTTAAGTAGAACTCCAGGATCTCACAGCCAGCACGGATGTTGTACAGGATGTTCCAGCGCAGGCTTGGCAGGTCGTACATGCCTCGCCAAACCCGCTCATTGATCTGCATCACCCCCACCGAGGTGTTGTTATAGGAATGCAGGTAGGTGATCTTGTTGCCGGTGGTGACGAATTGGCGCCAGCAGCTCTCCTGCCAGGCGGTGCTGGCGGCCAGATGCACGAACATGTCCTGGTACCGGGGGTCAAGACCACTCTTGGCCACAGTCTTGTGGGAGGAGATCCGCATGGCCTCCTTGAACCGCTCCAGGTAGAGGTCGCGATTGCTGTCGGAAAGCACCCAAGGCTTGATCTCTTTGAGGTCCGCCGGCTGGCCGGCCTCAGCCGCCCAGGCCGTGCCCCGGAGCCAACGTAGAATGCCGCTGCCGGCCGGGGGCGGGACCGCGCCAGGGGAGACCGGGTCGCCTGGCGACTCCTCCGAGGAAGGGGGCAGGCCGCCGGGTTCGGGCGGTGGCGGCGACCAGGGTAGCTCTTGCACGGGGAAGGACGGACCGGGCACCTGTAGGACCAACCCCAGGCCCAGGGTGCGACGCAGGCCCGGGTCCACGGCCTGGGAGTATTCCAGGGTAGGCTGGCGGCCCACCTCCGGCTCCATGAGCCGGGCCAGGCGAATCAGCCCGTTCTTGCTCACCTCCACCCCCAGGGAGGGCCCCAGCCTGTCCAGGGCGGCCAGAGCGTCGGCTGCGGTGAAAAAGCCCAGATAGCTTAGGCGGTTGTCGCCGCCGCCCGAGAGCTGGCGCCGGAACATGGGCGCAAGGCGCTGCCAGGCCAGCACGAACTGCTCGCGCACCACATCGCGGCGGCCAGGCGAGTCTAGGGACAACTCCTCCACAAAGAGGTGCCGTGTCTCCAGTAGAGTTTCCAGGAGGGTGCGCTGCTCCTGGGCCGTGAGCGGCTGGCACCCCAAAAAAGTTATTTGATGGACAAGAAAGGCGTCCCAGGCTTGCCAGGCCTCTATGAAGCGATCCGTTTCGCCCTGGGAGATGCTCAGGCGTTCGCGGTCCGGGGCCGCTTGGGGTGCCACGTCCATGAGAATGTTGGCCTTGAGCGCCAGGGGGGTGACGGTCAGGGGGCCGGGACGCAGGCTCTTCATCCAGATCTGCATGCGCGGCTGGGACTGCTGGTCCATAAGCAGCGGTAGGAACTGCTGTAGGTCCTTAATGGGCAAGGCCAGGCTGATGGTCTGACGGTCCAAATAGCCGTGCACGTGTTCTTTTATCAGGTCCCACATGGTCTGAGCCAGCTTGGCCGGCTGCCCGTCCTGATTGAACAGACGCGACTCCAGGGTGTCAAAGCCCATCGCCCAGTTGGGACCGCTTATGTGCGGGCGCTGGACCAGTTCGATAAAACCACGCCAGTCCAATGGGTTTAGGCAATTGCCCGCCACGGACGCACCCACGCGCACCTTTATAGCGCAACGCATGCGCAACAGCTCCCGCTCCGGCTCCACCGCCGGACGGCTCATCTCAATCAGTGTACAGCCCCCGAACTGGTTGAGTACCGCGACCGCCTCGCTAGGCCCCTGGAAGGACTGCTTGACCACCATGTCACGCAGCAGGGAATAATCCAGGGAAATAGGCAGGCTCACTGTCTCGGCCCTGGCCATGGCGGGGCCGGTCAGGCAAACCAGTAACCACACTAAGGATAGCAGACGCCAACGGTTAATGCGTGAGACCATGGGGCAAAAATCCTGCAAGGGTTGATGGCGGGCCAGGTATTATAGTGTGTTGGAGAAAGCCATCCATGGCTTTTTCCTCTTGAAGCCTGCCGGCGTGTTACTCCGACAGGCTCCTATCCCCAATCACATCCACCATATTTATCAGGTTTGGGGCCTGGCGCAAAGGGCGCGGCCCCGGCAAAGGGGGCTACCCACGGCAAAGTCATGGCCCCGGCCAGGCCGAGGCTGCTATCATTATAGCTACTTTGGGCAGGCCCCGGGACCCTAGCCTATGCCTGGAGGACGCCATAACCGACTTCCCGCAGCTGTTCTCGCCCCTGCGCCTGGGTCCCCCCTAACCCTGGCCAACCGCGTAGATATGGCCCCTGTCCCTGAGCTACGCCCCGCTTACCGGTACCGGCGAGGCTAGCCCTCTTATCCTCAAGCACTACAGAAAGAGGGGCCCCTCGGGCGCCAGCCTGGTGGTGGCCGAGAACGCCGCGGTGGCGCCTGAGGGTCTAGTCTCGCCTTTCGCCCTGCGGGTGAGCAGCCAGCGTTACCTGTCTAGGCTAAAGCAGTTGGCTCAGGCCATCAAAACCGGCGGCGCGGTGGCCTCCCTGCAACTCAATCACGCCGGCCACTTCGCCTGGCAGGAAGAGCCCCTGCCCCTCTCGGCGGTGGCGGCGGGCAACAAAACGCCCCGCGCCTTGAGCGTGCAAGAGATCGCCGGAATCGTGGGGC
This sequence comes from Desulfarculales bacterium, assembly GCA_965112955.2. Classification (GTDB taxonomy): domain Bacteria; phylum Desulfobacterota; class Desulfarculia; order Desulfarculales; family Desulfarculaceae; genus JACRDC01. The sequence goes on along the minus strand of CBCOTF020000058.1, from coordinate 1,237 downwards.
CCTTCGCCGCCGAAGCGGCATTTGTCAAAGAGGCCGGCTTCGACGCTCTGGGGCTGCACGGCGGCACCGGCTACCTGCAAGCTCAGTTCTCTCTCGCCGCGCACCAACCGTCGCCAGGACGCGGGACTATGGTGGCAGTCTGGATAACCGCCTGCGCTGCCCCCTGGAGGTGGTTGCGGCGGTGCGCCAGGCGGTGAGACGGGACTTCACCATTGGTTAACGCTTTATGGCCGACGAATGGCTGCCGGATGATTGGGGCCTGCCCGAAGCCCGACAGGCCGCCCCGCGCCTGGCCTATCTCTCAGTGATGGGCGGCACCTACGAATCCTTTTTACCCCCGACCGCTAGACCCAGGAGAAGCGCCAGAGCTATATGACTGGCTTGGCCGCGGCCATCAAGTAGGTGGTGAATTTACCGATCATCACCGCCGGGCGCATCCAGTAACCGACCTATTCTGAGGCCCTGATCCAAAAAGGCAAGGCCTACCTCATCGGCCTAGCCCGGGTACTTCTAGCCTCCCCCCAGTGGCCATAAAAGGCCCGTGAGGGGCGCGTGGAGGAGATCAGTCCCTGCGAGCCGGCCTGCTCCTTGTGCACCAAGTCGATGATAAAAGGCCAGGTGGCCCTGTGCACTCAAAGGAGCGAGGACCAGCGCTAAGAAATAAAAGCCGCGACCCAAGGCGGCTAGGTGTTGACTTTTGCTTTTTTCTGATCGGGAAATAAGGGAGTTTTTCAAATTAGCTTGATCAGGTAGGGACTTTATCCCATTATCCTGGACCTTAGACGTGGGTCCAGAAATGAGGAAGTGGCCGAGGGTTGTGGAGTACCTCAGACCTCGAAAGACGAGAATAATTCCCTACCATCTGGTTGCCATCGTACTTTTCGTTGCAACCTGCGTCAAGAAGGTCGTGGAACTGGGGTGGCGTTTCCCATGCCCCCGGCCGGGGAGGTGCCCCCAGTGTTGGAGCGTCCGGCTTTGGGAGACACGGCTTCGTGCCTGCCTATTTTGATGAAGCCCCTATAGCAATTTGGCTTCGACGTTTTCTCTGCCCTGCCTGCCGGGCGGTGATCCGGCTGCAGCCGCGGGGCTACTAAAGTCGATTCCAGGCCCCGGTGGAGACCACTCGGCAAAGCCTTTCCAATAAAGCCTCTTCGTCGTCATGAGTGGAATTAGTGTAGCTCCGGTGTCATGATGCAGCGATCCGCATGGCCGAGTTAAAGCAGGAGGCAATCATGGA
>CBCOTF020000057.1:0-2048 GCA_965112955.2 Desulfarculales bacterium | reverse complement strand
CGCCAAGGAGCAGATTCAGGTCGTCTCCCCGGAGTACGTCCGCATCGCCGCAACATAATTGATTTGATCAAAAAGGAAGGATCAGTCCAGGGTAATCAGGGACCTTTCATCAAATTAATCCGAAAAACAATATTGATGAAGCAGGGTCAAATCCGCTCCGACATGGAGACACGCCGCTACAACCGCCAGGGTGGCATCCTCAACGTGGCCTTGACCTGGTCGGTATGGCGGGATGAGAACGGCTACCTGGCCGGCAGCGTGGTGGTGTTGCGCGACGTGACCGAGCACAATAAGGATAATGACCCAACTGGAGCAGGCCCGCAGGGTGAAAGCGGTCGACATCCTGGCCGGCGGAGTCGTCCACGATTTCAACAATGTTCTGCAAGCCACCTCGAGCGATGTGCAGTTGCTCATGATGCGCGGCGACCTGGATGGCGGCATCCAGGATACCCTGGCCGGTATCTCCAATCTGGTTCAGCGGGCGGTCGAGATGATCCAGCAGCTCTTGACCATCAGCCGCAAGCGGGAGGTCAAACTGGCGCCGGTTCTTGGAGCGCATCATCCACAAAATTATAACCCTGGACCTTTAGCTGGCCCCTAACCTGTGGCCCATCAATGGCTACTAGCCAGTTGGAGCAGGTAATCCTCAATCTGATCAGCAACGCCACCGACGCCATGCCCAAGGAAGGAAGGCTTATTTCCCACACCCAGAACGTGGAGATCGACGAGATATTCTGCCGCACCCACCCGGAGTTGCATCCGGTACCCTACGTGCTGCTCAGGGCCGCGGACACCGGCCTGGGCATAGACAAGGAGACCAAAAGGCACATCTTCGAACTCTTCTTCGTCACCAAGCAAAGCGGTAAGGGCACCGGCCTGGGGGTTTCCACAATCTACGGCGTCGTCAACAGCCACATGGGCCTCATCACTTGCTATAGCAACCTCAGCCAGGGCCTGGTGTTCAATTTGTATTTCCTGGTCATGACCGACTCAGACGTTTCGAATACAGCGGTGAACGCCGGCCCGGAGGCCGAGCTCCAGAGCGGCAGTGCTCCTGGTGGACGATGAGGCGGATACCCTCAGGGTGGCAAGCGAGATACTGGGCATGTTTGGCTATAAGGTCCTTGAGGCCGACAGCGGGAAAGAAGCCCTAGCGCTATACGAGAGACATAGCGGTGCGATCGACTTGGTGATCTTGTGGACCTCAACATGCCCGTCATGAGCGGACAACGCTGTCTGGAGAGCCTGTTACGGTTGGACTCAGAGGCCCGGGTGATTATACCCAGCGGCTACTACATTTATCTGACGGCCAGGAACTTGGCGAAGGTTGGCGTCTAGGGTTTTATCGGCAAGCCCTACCGGCTGACCGACATGGTTAGGTACGTGAGGGAAGCGCTGGAGCGAGAACACAACTGAGGATTGTTGTAACCCATGGCTCTTGAGGCAAGGCCCACCCTGGCATCGACATGTAAAGGCGCGGTGGCCGACGCGGGCTTCTGGGGGAACTGCGGCTCGGAGGGCCGGCGGCTATATGCGGCGGGCGCCAGTAGTGCGCCCAGTAGTCCTCCGCAACTCGTTGACCTGGATGCGGCGGTTGCCGCTGGCGGCGTGGATAAACTCGCCGTTGCCGATGTAGATGCCTACATGGGTTACGCGGGCTGCCTTGGCTTTGGCCACGAACTTACTTTTGCCCTTGCCCTTGCGCCTTTGACTGCCGGCAAAGAATACCAGATCGCCGGGATGCAGTTCCTGGCGCGAAACCGCGTGTCCTTGCTTGAACAGCTCCGGCGAGGAGCGGCCCAGGTCGATGCCGTTCTGACCCAGCACGAAGCTGACGAAGCCAGAACAGTCAAACCCGATTCTGGGACGGTTGCCGCCGTTGCGATAGGGAACGCCCAAGAGCCCGTTGGCGGTGCTCAGGATGGACTGAATTTTGGGAGGCGTGTTGGCCCAGCATTGGGGAGCCAGAAGAACCAAGCCCAGGAAGACGACACTGGCTAGGGTCGCTTTGACAAACTGCTTGTTGGAGCACGGACTTTGAGATACCA
>CBCOTF020000056.1:0-3993 GCA_965112955.2 Desulfarculales bacterium | reverse complement strand
CATAATTAAAATGTTCCATGATGAATTTTTTTGGCGGCGGTCGGCCATGAGCCACGATATGCCCAGGGTTAGGGTGTCCAGCAGGAGCCGACGAAGGGAAGCTACGTAGATCTGGTCATATGGGTCGTTGAAGCTGAAGCGGATGTTGCGAAAGGCGCTGTTGCGGGCATTGAAGGCCAATCTTTTGACCATGGCCCAGGGGTAAAAAACAGATATGGCCAACAAGGCTATGCCGTTCGCACTGGGTCGATGCGCAAGGCCACCTGGTAGGCGGTCCCAAGACCGCTACGGCGGTAAGCCGGCCCGTGAATCTCTTCTTGGGGTCGGCCAGACACTCAAGCCTCACACCATTAGGCCCTGATCCCAATATTTCTGCAACACCTCCCGAGCCTCGCTCTCGGCCAGGCCTTTCTTGATGACCAAACGGTGCTTTTTGAGGATCTCGTTTGCCTGCTTTGGGCGGATACTCGATTCCCCGGCCAGCCATCCAGCGACTTAGGTATGGTAAAGTTGGACGCGGATATGGCCTTGATAGACTACCTGGAACATTGCTCCCCCCCTGCGAGTCAACGTCGATGCAATTCGGTGCCTCCCCGGATTCCCGCGATAGGCATAGGTATTAAGCGCGCCAAAGGTAGCACCCTTGACGGTGGTCAAATAACAACAAATGTGGAGTTAAAGGGGCCCCAAACGGGGCCCCTGGCTGGACTAGATGGCGAACTCGGCGCGGGCCAATTTCGCGACCTGGCGGGTAAGGTCAAGGATGGCCAAGGCCTTGTCTTGGCTTAAGGAACCCAGGCCGCAGGCCGGGGTGACGAGCGCCTGGCGGGCCAGGGTGGCCGGGTCGAAACCCTGGGCAACCAGCTTGTCCAAGAGGCCGCGTAGACCAGCCCACAGGTCTTGGGCAGTCTCCTCGCCGGTGTAGCCGATGGTAGGCACGGCCCCCCAGGCCACGGCTCCGCCCCTGGCGAATAGTTTTTTGAGCGCCTCGGGGTAGAGCAACAGATGCTCGCCAAAGCCGGCGCTGTCCAGGTTGAGCACGTCCAGACCGGACTCCACCAGCATGCCCCAGTCGGTGTTGCCGCAGCAGTGCACCCCCAGCACTGCCGGCATCCGCTGGCGGGTCTCCTGGGCGGCAAGGCTTAACAACGCGATGACCTTTTCGCGGTTGACCGGCGAAAAAGCCGAGCCATAGCCCGAGAGAAAGGGCTCGTCGAAGAATATCATCAACGGCCGGCCAAAGGGGGCCAGCTGCCGAGCCTGAGCCGCCGCCGCCAGGCCCAAGCCCTTGGCGATAGCCTCGGCCATCTCGTCGTCATAGAGCAGGGCCTTGCCGTCGCTGCCCAACACCGAGGCAGCCAGGGTCAAAGGCCCGGTGACGTGCCCCTTGAGCCAAGGATATTGCCCGGCACCGGCGGCGGCTACCCGTTCCCGGAAGACGAAAAAGCCCGCGGCCTCGTCGGGCAAGAGGCCGAAGCCTTCCTCCGGGCCGGCCAACAGGCGCTCGTAAAAGGCGGCCAGGGCTTCCTCGCGGCTCAAGCCCGGATGGGCCACTAGGTGGCGCTCCTCCAGGTTGGTGGCCACCAGGGGCGTTAACGCCCGGGCGTATTGCAGGTTCATGTCCTCTATGGCCGTGCGCTGGGGCAGCTGCGGCCAGTAAGGCATGGCGGTCAAGCGATCGCAAACGGCGTCCACCGCCTCCCGGGGGTCCATGAAGGGCAGGGTGCCGATGCCGGTGGCCGTGAAATATGGCGCGAAGGGATCAGGCACGCTCCATGTACTCCCCGGTGCGGGTGTCTATCTTCAGCTTCTGCCCCTCCTCGATAAATAGAGGCACCTGCACTACATGTCCGGTTTCCAGGGTGGCGGTCTTGGTGGCTCCGGTGGCAGTGTCGCCCTTGACCCCGGGCTCGCACCCGGTCACGGTGAGGATGACGAAAACGGGCACTTCCACACCGATGGGCCGGCCCTTGAAGTACAGCACCTGCAATTCGATGTTGGGCTGCATGAAGGGGATGGCGTCGGCCAGGTATTCGCCCTGTATATAGACCTGGTCATAATTCTGGGTGTCCATGAAGACGTACTGCTCGCCCTCTTGATAGAGGTACTGCATGAACTTCTGCTCCATGTCGGGGCGTCCCACCTTGGCTCCGGAGCGGAAGGTTTGCTCCAGCACCTGGCCGATCTCCAGGTTCTTGAGCTTGGTGCGCACGAAGGCGCCACCCTTGCCGGGTTTCACATGCTGAAAATCCACGATAATTAATGGCTTGCCATCGATCTCGATTTTCAGTCCCTTGCGGAAATCTGCGGTGCTGTACATGATCAAAAGCCTCTAATTATTAAGGGTTGCGTTGAGTCCGTTATCGGCGGGGGCCGGAGGCCCCGGCGGCGGCGCGGGCCAGGTTTGCCCGTTTGAGGACCTTCAGCCGCTCCAAAAGGACTCGCTGGCCGCCATCTTCTGCGCTGGCCCGGGCTTGGGCGGCTTGTTGAAGGGCTGTCAGTCCGGCCAGGAGTCCCTGGTCCCCTTGGCTGATGGGGCGGTTACTGGCCCGGGCCAGGGCAGCCTCTTGCAGGGCCTCTAGACTTTCCAAGAGACCGGCCGTAGGGGCCGGTGGAGCTTGCAGCTGGTCCAGGCGCTGGGCCAAGACCTGATTGCCCGGGTCGGCGGCCAACAGGCGGCGGTAGATGACCGCGGCCTGGTCATGTAGCCCCTGGCCTGCGTAAATCTCGGCCATGGTGGGCGTGTCCTGGCTCACCGGGGCCTCTTCGGAGGAGGGCTCAGCCCCGGCCCCGCCCAGGTCCCGGGCCAGGCGCTGGGCCAGCTGAGCCTTTTCGGCGCGCCCTTGCCCGGCCAATATTTCGGCCAAATCCTGGTATAGACCGGCCTGGCGGCTAATGATGACGGCGGCTCGCTGGAGTTGGGCCAGGGCCTGGCCGGTATCGCCTTGGGCGTGCAGCACTTGACTAAGAAGCTGGTGCCCCGCCACCTCCTCGGGCTGGAGGAAGAGATTCCGTTCCAAGGTCTGGCGGGCCTGATCCAGACGGCCGGCCTGTATATATGCCTGCCCCAGGCGCAGGAACAGGCGCGAGGTGGGGCTTTCGGCCATGGCGCTCTCCAGCAGGGCTATCTCGGCGGCGCCCAAGGCGGTGAGCCCTTGGCTCAAGGCTGCTCCTTGGCGGCCGGTTTGGGCAGGGGCTGCGCCTGCTGATACACCACCTCGTCGGGGCGCACCACGCCCATGTCACGGCGGCAGGCCCGCTCCAGGGCCTGGGGGTTGGAGCGCAAGCGCAACACTTGGCGGTACATGGCGTTGTTTTCTTTGTCCAGGCGCTGGTTGGTAGCCTTGACCTGTTGTAGTTCCTCCTGCACTTGGCTCAAGTGGTTCAAACCCCGAACCAGCCCCAGGGCACAGAGGACCAACACTCCCGCCACCAATAGGGGCCACGCAAGCTTACCGCCGAAATTCAAAACCAAATCCACCCCCTGGGCCTTTAACCGTCTAAAACTACTATAATGGCCCGATGGCTACTGGTCAAGTCTTGCCTAGGGCGCCGACAGGCCGGCCAGTCGTCGCACAAGCCGGCGGGCCACCTCGCCCCAGATGCCGGTATAGGTGCGCTAGCTGCGTAGCACCTGCCAGACCAGCTCGGTGGCCCCGGGGTAGCGTTGGGTCCGGCCCTGAAACAGCGGGGGAGCCGTAAACCAAGTGGGCCAGTAGGCGGGCGTGGCGGTGCTCGCTATAAAGGTCGGCTGACATGCGGGCCTGATAGAGCCCCAGGTTGCCGTCCAGGATACCCCTGCCCGTCTCCCAGCCGTTTTGCAGGGCCTGGCCAAAGCCTCTCCGCCCAGGAAAGGGTTTGCCACCGCCGCGGCGTCGCCGATCACCGTCGTCCGGCCTCGGAACAGGCGTAAGCGTCGGCCGTCGGGGCAGGGGATCACAAGGCCCCCTGAGCCTTCCAGTCCGTGGCGGGGCAGGAAGGCCTGGTAGCGTG
>CBCOTF020000055.1:0-1357 GCA_965112955.2 Desulfarculales bacterium | reverse complement strand
ATTGAATAGTGATGGCAGGGGCGCACGGGTATGAGCTGGGTGACTGCGTCCACCCCCAGAAAATGGCGGCAGGTGTCGTATACCTCGCGTAGGCGGGTGGTGATGTGCTTCTCGCCTAGGTGGCGGATGTCCAGCCACAGGTGGGGGCCGTAGGGGCTGGGTACACCCTTGCCCTCGCGGATGTGGTGCATCATCCAGCGGCTGACCACGTCGCGGCTGGCTAGCTCGGCCTTATCGGGCTCGTAGGTGTGCATGAAGCGCTCCTGGTTCACGTCCAAAAGCGTACCGCCGTCGCCGCGGCAGCCTTCGGTGACCAGGATGTTAGTGGGGACCACGCCTGTGGGGTGGAACTGCACCGCCTCGGGGTTGCCGAAGGGTACCAGCCCGGTATCCAGGGCCACGATCTGTCCGCCGCCCTCGTTGATGACGGTATTGGTGGTCTCGGAGTAGAGCTTGCCGTAGCCGCCTGTGGCGATTAGCACGGCCTTGGCCAGATAGACCCTTATGCTGCCGGTCTTGAGGCAGCGGGCCACCACGCCCTGGCAGGTCTGGCCGTCGTGGATCAGGCTTACCGCCTCCACGCGGTCGTGCACGGTGATGCCCAGCTCGGTTACCTTGTTGTCCAGGGTGTAGAGCAGGGTGTGGCCGGTGCCGTCAGAGGTGTAGCAGGTGCGCCATTTGGCGGTGCCGCCGAAGGCCCGGGCGGTGATGGTCCCGTGTTTATCGGGCTTTTCCTCTACCTCGAAGCAGACGCCGCCCTTGAAGCACATGGCCTTGCCGGCCTCCACGCGATTCCACGGCATGCCCCAGTGGGCAGCCTCGCGTACGGCGATGGGCGCGGTGTCGGCAAAGATGCGGGCGCATTCCTGGTCGCAGCCCCAGTCGGAGCCCTTGACCGTGTCGGCGAAGTGCACGTCGGGGCTGTCGCCCTCGCTCATGGCGCAATTGCCTAGCGCTGCCTGCATGCCGCCCTCGGCGGCGCAGGAGTGGGAGCGGCGCGGGGGCACCAGGCTGAGCAGGATGGTTTTGAAGCCAACCGCCGCCGCCTCCACAGCCACGCGTTCGCCGGCCAGGCCCGCCCCGATGCAGACCAGATCGCTGTAATAGGTATCGTATGCCACGGGGGACCTCCTTAGATGGCCAAGGTGGCGAAGCGGATGATGGTGATCAGGCCGATGAAGATCATAACGGCGGTCAGGATATTTTCGCCGCGCTTAAACTTCTTGCGATCGCCTGCCTTGATGAAGCCCCACTTGACGCCGATGCGGTAGAATCCGATGCCCACGTGCAGTTCTACCATGGGCAGCAGGATGAGGTAGAAGACCATCCAGTAGCCGCCCTGGATGCGGGCGGCGCT
>CBCOTF020000054.1:0-8215 GCA_965112955.2 Desulfarculales bacterium | reverse complement strand
AGCATGGTCACGAGCTGGGTCCAACAGGGAAATCCCTGGCTTTGTCCTCTCTTTGTCGCGGTATTGTTGGCTTTTGGCAGAACCACACTACTACGCTGGGATGAGGGCCTCTCGCCTTGATTACTTAGCCGGTTTTTGAGAACCTATCTTGGGCAACACTGCCGGTTAATGCGTTTCGTCTGACCGGCCCTGACTCTTCACCAGAGCATGGACCGTTCCTCCAATGGTGTTGGTCAGAGGAAGGCCTCGGCTATAATTGAAACCGAACTTAATCCGAATGCACGGCCGACTCGGCGAAGGCCCGGCCCAACCAAAGGACAGGAGAATGACAATGGTACAAATCGTAGCCCCTATGGGTGGCAAGGTGGTCAAGATATCGGTCAAATCCGGCGACAGCCTGGTCGATGACAATGAGGTGGCGGTATTGGAGGCCATGAAGATGGAGATGCCCATCTTGTGTGAGGAGAGCGGCATCGTGGCCGAGGTGAAGGTGGCTTCCGGTGATACCGTGGAGGCCGAGCAGGTGCTGGTGGCGCTGGCTTAAGACCATCGGGCTTGGAGATCATGGCTTGTTGATCCCCGCGCATCCCGCCCCTCCGTCAGCGGACGGCCATCCGGGCGCGGACTCCATAGACAGCTTGGACCTCTACTTCACGGAGAAAAACATGACCGGCCCCCAGACCACGCAGGAAAAGATCGAGCAACTCAAGGTACGCACCGAGGAGGCCCTATTGGGCGGCGGGGAAAACCGCATCGCGGCCCAGCATACAAGGGGCAAGATGACGGCTCGCGAGCGCATCGAGGTGCTTGTTGACAAGGACAGCTTCGAGGAGTTCGACCGCTTCGTGGTGCACCGCTGCACCGAGTTCGGCATGGACGAACAGAAGATACCCGGCGACGGCGTGGTGACCGGTTACGGTACCGTGGAGGGGCGCCTGGTTTTCCTGTTCAGCCAGGACTTCACCGTCTTCGGCGGCTCGCTTTCGGGCCCCTTCGGCGAGAAGGTTTGCAAGGTGATGGACCTGGCGGTCAAGGCCGGGGCTCCCATAATCGGGCTCAACGACTCCGGGGGCGCGCGCATACAGGAAGGCGTCATCTCGCTGGGCTCCTACGGCGAGATATTCCGCCGCAACGTGCTGGCCAGCGGCGTGGTGCCTCAGATCAGCGCCATTATGGGACCCTGCGCCGGCGGCGCGGTGTATTCTCCAGCCATCACCGATTTCATCTTCATGGTGGACCAGACCAGCTACATGCACATCACCGGCCCCCAGGTCATCAAGACCGTGACCGGCGAGGAAGTCACCAGCGAGATCGTGGGCGGGGCTAAGATCCACAACCATAAATCGGGCGTGGCTCAGTTCATATGCAAGAGCGACAAAGAGTGCCTCAAGGACGTGCGCAAGCTCCTGTCCTACCTGCCCCAGAACTGGGAGCAGAAGCCGCCGGAGAAGCTATCCGCCGACAGCCCCGAGCGCACCAATGAGGAGCTTAACTCCCATATTCCCGACAACCCCAAGTCGCCTTATGATATGAAAAAGCTGATCAAGACCGTGGTGGACCTGAACAGCTTCTTCGAGGTGGCCAAGGGATTTGCCAATAACATAATCACCGCTTTCGCCCGCATGGGGGGCATGGTGGTGGGCATCGTGGCCAACAACCCCATGTTCATGGCCGGTTGCCTGGACATCGACGCCAGCCGCAAGTGCGCCCGCTTTGTGCGCTTCTGCGACGCTTTCAACATCCCGGTAGTCACCTTTGTGGACGTGCCTGGCTTCCTACCGGGCATTCAGCAGGAACACGGCGGCATTATCACCCACGGCTCCAAGGTTATCTACGCCTACTGCGAGGCCACGGTGCCCCTCATCACCGTCATCACCCGCAAGGCCTACGGCGGCGCCTACGACGTTATGGGTTCCAAGCACCACGGCGCCGACATCAACCTGGCCTACCCCACGGCCGAAATCGCGGTGATGGGTCCTGAGGGGGCGGTCAACATTGTCTTCCGCAACGAGCTGAAGCAGGCAGTGGACAAAAAGAAGACCTACCAAGAGCTGGTGGACCAGTACCGCGCCCGTATTGCCAGTCCCTATCGGGCCGCCGAGCTGGGATATATCGACGAAATCATCATGCCCAGTGACACCCGGCGCAAGGTGATCCGTGCCCTTACGGCGCTTAAACATAAGCGCACCTGGCGCCCTGTGCGCCGCCACGGTAACGTCCCCCTATAGAGGGGCTAACCGCGCGCGGTCTCTGGCGTCGGCAGCGGCGCCGGGCCGCTCCATTAATAATTAGGAGGCAGCCATGAGCCAGCCCCAGGAGTTTCAGAAAAAACTAGCCGCCTGGCAGGCTAAGGTGGACAAGCTCCAGGCCAAGCACCCGGAGCGCAAGGACTCCTTCACTACCATCAGCGGTCTGCCGGTGGAGCGTCTGTATTTGCCCGCTGAGGCGGCGGCTGACTACACCGTCAAGTTAGGCTTCCCCGACCAGTACCCTTTCACCCGCGGGGTGCAGCCTACCATGTACCGCGGTCGCTTCTGGACCATGCGCCAGTACGCCGGCTTCGCCAGCGCCGCCGAGAGCAACCAGCGCTACCGCTATCTGCTGGAGCAGGGGCAGACCGGCCTGTCAGTGGCCTTCGATCTGCCCACCCAGATCGGCTACGACGCAGACCATGACATGGCCCGCGGCGAGGTGGGCAAGGTGGGCGTTTCCATCAGCTCGCTCAAGGATATGGAGATTCTTTTCGACCAGATCCCCCTGGACAAGGTCTCCACATCCATGACCATCAACGCGCCGGCGGGCGTGCTTCTGGCCATGTACATCGCCGTGGCCGAGAAACAAGGCGTCAAACCTGCCCAGTTGCGCGGCACCATCCAGAATGACATCTTGAAGGAGTACTCTAGCCGGGGTACCTACATCTTCCCACCCAAACCCTCCATGCGCATCATCACCAACATCTTCGCCTACTGCGCCCAGGAAGTGCCCCAGTGGAATACCATCAGCATCAGCGGTTATCACATCCGTGAAGCCGGATCCACGGCGGTGCAGGAGGTGGCCTTCACCCTGGCTAACGGCTTGGCCTATGTCAAGGCGGCGGTTGAGGCGGGCTTGGACGTGGACGCCTTCGGCCCGCGCCTAAGCTTCTTCTTCAACGCCCATTTGGACTTTCTGGAGGAAGTGGCCAAGTACCGCGCCGCTAGGCGTCTGTGGGCCAAGCTGATCAAAGAGCGCTTCGGCGCTAAGGACCCCAAGAGCTTGATGGTGCGCTTCCACACCCAGACGGCTGGTTGCTCGCTCACCGCACAGCAGCCCAAGAACAACATCGTGCGCGTGGCCTTCCAGGCCATGAGCGCTGTCTTGGGGGGCACCCAGAGCCTGCACACCAACTCCATGGACGAGGCCTTGAGCCTGCCCACCCAGGAGGCGGTGACTATCGCCCTGCGCACCCAGCAGCTCATCGCCTACGAAACCGGCGTAACCGAGACCATCGACCCCCTGGCTGGCTCCTACTACGTGGAGGCGCTCACCGACCAGATAGAGGCCCAAGCTTATAACTACATCAAGCGCATCGACGACATGGGCGGGGCACCCGAGGCAATCGAGCGGGGCTTCATACAGAAGGAGATTCAGGAGGCGGCCTACGCCTTCCAGAAGGCCATCGAAACCGGCGAGCGCGTGGTGGTAGGCATGAACAAATTCGTCACCAAGGACAAGCACCAGGGCGAACTGCTTAAAGTGAACCCCAAGGTGCGCGAAGAGCAGGCCGCGGCCCTGGCCAAGATAAGGGCCGAGCGCGACAACCAGGCGGTAGGGAGGGGGCTGGCGGACTTGAAGGCTGCGGCCCAGGCTGAGGAAAACCTTATGCCCCATCTGCTGGACTGCGTGCGCGTCTACGCTACCCTGGGCGAAATTTGCGACACCCTGCGCGGCGTCTTCGGCGAGTACCGGGCGCCCAGCACCATATAGGAGGCCAGTGCCATGCGTAAGATTAGAGTGCTAGCCGCCAAGCCGGGTCTGGACGGCCACGACCGCGGCATCAAGGTGATTTCCGCGGCCCTGCGCGACGCGGGCATGGAGGTAATCTACACCGGCCTGCGCCAGACGCCCGAGCAGATTGTCTCTGCGGCTATGCAGGAGGACGTGGACGTCATAGCGCTATCCGTGCTATCCGGCGCCCACGACTACCTCTTCCCTCGGGTCATGGAGCTGGTGCGCGAGAAGAAAATGGACGACGTGCTAGTCATCGGCGGTGGCATCATCCCCGAGGAGAATATTTCCGGCCTGAAGCAGGCCGGCATCGCCGCTGTCTTCGGCCCCGGCGTCAACACTGGCGACATTGTCGAATTTATTAAGACTAATCTCAAACGGCAATTGTAAGGCAAGCTAGGAACTGATGATGAACGTACATGAATACCAAGCCAAGGGGCTCATGAAGAGCTTCGGCGTGCCGGTGCCCGCGGGTGGCCTGACCGTTACGGCGGCTGAGGCCTTAAGCGTGGCCCAGGGGCTTAACCCCGGCAAACTGGTGGTTAAGGCCCAGAGTCACGCCGGCGGTCGCGGCAAGGGCGGCGGCGTCAAGGTGGTATCGACCTCCCAGGAGGCGGCCGAGGCGACGCAAAAAATGCTGGGTATGACCCTGGTCACCCACCAGACCGGCCCCGCCGGCAAGACGGTGCGCCAGGTCTGGATAGAGGAGGCTATCAACATCGCTGGCGAGCTGTACGCCGCGGTGGTATTGGATAGGGCCGCCGAGCGCCTGGCGGTGATGGTCTCTCCGGCCGGCGGCATGGACATCGAGGAGGTGGCTGCCAAGACGCCGGAAAAAATCTTCACTACCCATATCGACCCCGGTCAGCTCTTGTGGGGGTTCCAAGCTAGGCAACTTCTCTTCGGCTGTGGGCTCCCCGCCGCGCTAGTCAACCAGGGCGTGGGCATCCTGCAGAACCTGGTGCGCCTGGCCTGGGAAAAAGAAGCCACCCTGGTGGAGATCAACCCCCTGGCCGTCACCGTCGAGGGCAAGCTCATCGCCTTGGACGGCAAGATCAACTTCGACGACAGCGCGCTAAAGCGCCACAAGGATATAGCCTTGCTGGACGACCCCCACGAGACAGACCCCCTGGAGGGCCAGGCCGTGGACATGGGGCTGAGCTACATCCGCTTGGGCGGTAACGTGGGCACTATGGTCAACGGCGCCGGCCTGGCCATGGCCACCATGGATGTCGTCAAGATGGCCGGGGCCGAGCCAGCTAACTTCCTGGACGTGGGCGGCGGCGCCAGCAAGGAGATGATCACCAAGGGCTTCGAGATGATTCTTTCCGACCCCAACGTCAAGGCCATCCTCATCAACATCTTCGGCGGCATTCTGCGCTGCGACACCTTGGCCGCTGGCGTGGTGGTCGCGGCCAAGAAGGTGGGCCTCAAGGTACCCCTGGTGGTGCGCTTGGAGGGCACCAACGTGGAGGCCGGTAAGCAGATACTGGCCGCCAGCGGGCTGGACTTCGAGGTGGCGGGCTCCATGAACGAGGTGGCGCTGAAGATAGCTCAGGTGGTGGGAGGTGTAAGGTGAGCATCTTGGTCAACAAGAATTCCCGCGTGGTAGTGCAGGGTCTCACCGGCAGAGAGGGCATGTTCCACACCGAGAAGATGATCGAGTACGGCAGTCCCGTGGTGGCTGGCGTCACTCCGGGCAAGGCCGGCCAGACGGTGCTTAATTTACCAGTATATAACACCGTGGCCGACGCGGTCAAAGAGACCGGCGTCGATACTAGCATCTGTTTCGTGCCCGCCGCCTTAGCCGCCGACGCGGCCTGCGAGGCCTCCGACGCCGGCATCAAGGTGGTGGTGGTCATCAGCGAGCACATCCCGGTTATGGACATGATCCGGGTTAAGGCCTACTTGAAAGCCCGGGGCACGTTGATGGTGGGCCCCAACTGCCCAGGCGTTATTACCCCCGGTGAGTGCAAGCTTGGCATCATGCCAGGCTACATCCACCGGCCAGGATCCGTGGGCGTCATCAGCCGCTCGGGCACGCTGACCTACGAGGTGGTTGACCAGCTGACCAAGGCCGGCCTGGGCCAATCCACCTGCATCGGCATCGGCGGCGATCCCATCATCGGGCTCAACTTCATCGACCTCTTGCAAATGTTCGCCGACGATTCCCAGACCGAGGCTGTTGCCATGATCGGCGAGATAGGCGGTGACGCCGAGGAGCGGGCTGCGGTTTTCATCAAGGCCAACGTAAGGAAGCCGGTCTTCGGCTTCGTGGCCGGGCTGACCGCACCGTCGGGCAAGCGCATGGGTCATGCCGGGGCCATCATCAGCGGCTCCAAGGGGCGTGCCGAGGACAAACTGGCCGCCATGGATGCCGCGGGCATCACCGTGGTCAAGGCCTTGGGCGAATTCGGGGCGATGGTGGCCAGGACTATCGGCGGTTAGAGGGAAAACGAAACCACGGCGCCGGATGCCGGGCTGGGAAAATTGTTTTAAATAGCTATAAGATAATTACCTAGTCTGCCCGGCCCATGCGGAACCTTTTTGCATAGGAGAGCCGAAATGATCAGCAACGACAATTGGGGGGGTAACCCCACACCATTGAAAATCATGGACCTGACCCTGCGCGACGGCACCCAATCGCTGTTTGCCACGCGCATGCGCACAGAGGACATGATCGGGATCGTCGAGGTCATGGACGAGGCCGGTTTTTGGGCCATGGAGGTCTGGGGCGGCGCCACCTTTGACTCTATGAGCCGCTTTTTGGGCGAGGATCCCTGGGAGCGTCCGCGCACCCTGCGCAAGTACGCTCCCAAGACGCCGTTTTCCATGCTCCTTCGCGGGCAGAATCTGGTGGGCTACCGCAACTACGCTGACGACGTGGCCAAGGAATTCGTGGACCTGTCCTGCGAGGTCGGCATCAACGTTTTCCGCACCTTCGACGCGCTAAACGACTTCCGCAACTTCGAGACGGTGGTGGAGCGCATCAAAGCCAACAAGCAGCACTTTCAGGGCGTGATCTGCTACTCGCTCACCGAACGGCGAATGGGCGGTCCGGTCTTCAACCTGGAGTATTACCTGGCCAAGGCCCAGGAGTTGGAGGCCATGGGCGTCGACAGCATCTGCGTCAAGGATATGGCCGGGCTCATCGCTCCTTACGACGCCTACGAGCTGATCCTGGCGCTGAAGAAATCCTGCAAGGCACCCATCCACCTGCACAGCCACTACACCAGCGGCATGGCCAGCATGAGCATGCTCAAAGCCGCCGAGGCCGGTGTGGACATCATCGACTGTTGTCTGGCTCCCTTTGCACTGCGCACTAGCCATCCGGCGGTGGAGCCGATCATCGTGGCCCTGGAGGGTACGCCCCGCGACACGGGCTTGTCCCTGCGCAAAATGCTGGCTATGGGCGAAATGCTGGAAAAGATCGCACCTAAGTACCGCGACCACTGGATGCCCAACCAGATGAGCGTTATCGACACCGGTGTGCTGGTGCACCAGGTGCCCGGCGGCATGATCAGCAATTTGGTCAGCCAGCTTAAGGAGGCCAAGGCACTGCACCGCCTGCCCGAGGTCTACGCCGAGGTGGCGGTGGCCCGCACCGAAATGGGCACCCCGCCGCTGGTCACGCCCACCAGCCAGATCGTGGGCGTGCAGGCGGTCTTGAACGTGCTTTTCGGCAAGTACAAGATGGTCACCAACGAGAGCAAGGGCATCCTCTACGGCCTCTATGGAAAGACCCCCACCGAGCCCGATCCCGAGGTGCGCAAGAAGGCACTGAAGAAATACCCCCGCGGCACCGAGCCCATCACCTGCCGTCCGGCCGACGTCATTGAGCCGGAGTTGCACATTGCCCAGGAAAGGGTCAAGGACATCCCCGGCAGTGATAAGTTCGACGTGATGACCGCGGCCATCTACGATCAGACTGGCACCCAGTTTGTTAAGATCAAGCATGGCCTGCTGTCCATGCCAGCGGCCATGAAGAGCAAGAGCCTTGAGGACGTCGCAGTCGAGGACAAGATCATGGCCGACTGCAAGAAGCAAGCGGAGGAAAAGTTGGCCAAGTAGGTTGACACCAATGGGGGGTTACCCGCTGGCTTAGGCGACGTAGGCCCCCACGAGCGGCGTTGGCCGCCTGAACGGAGAGAAGGGCATGGATTGGGGCGGTAACCTCGGCGGAGTTGATGGCCTTGGCGGCCATCGCCGAGGGCAAATACGCCCAGGC
>CBCOTF020000053.1:0-3710 GCA_965112955.2 Desulfarculales bacterium | reverse complement strand
CGGTTGCCGCAGCCGGCCTCGTACTTTAGCCGAAGCATTTCCTTAATTTTACGCATGGATAACCTCTCTGCCGACATCTGCACCTTCCGTGTTGAAAAGGAACAATATAGCCAATCAGGTGTTATCTAGCGTCGCCTACTACCCCAAATGGCCCACATCCCATGGAATGGATGGCCCACTTGCCGTGGAATCAGTGGCCCGCTTGAAACGGGATCCGCAAACCTTACGAAATTGCTAGTTGTCGCAACTTTTGGGGGGCCGTCCATAGCCCGCCAATGAGCCTGTCTAAGTATTACTCCGACAGGTTTCTAGCAGGGACTACTTAAGGGCGACGTGGCAGGCTGTCTTGGTGCGGCGCATGGCTTGGAGCGCGTCGCCCTTCTCCACGGCCTCCAAGAGCAGCCGGGCCGGTTGCGCCAGCTCTCGGAAGCCCGGTCCGCCGGCCTAGGGTATGGAGAGCAACTGTTGGCAACTGGCCAACAGGCTGCGGGCTAGGTCCACGGGCGGCAGTTACCCCCGACCTAGGGCGGCCTGGGCCTGCTTGAACAATCCCGACAAAGCCTTCTTCATCTCTTTTAAGGTGGCGAGGCCGCTGGCATCGCAGCCCCAGCCTGGGGTTCCGCCGGCCCGGAATCCTTGGCGGCGGGTTTGTACTGCAGCTTCAGCCTATAGGATAGCCCTCCGTCCTCGGCTTTGACCGACTACCCTAGCACCAAGACGTGGCCCATGCGTACCTGCTGTTCCTCCAAGAGCAGCAATCCTTGCTCCAACTGCTCGGCCAATCGGCACAAAAAGGCTGCACCTCCTGGGGCGAGAGGGCGGACTTGCTCTTATGATAAATTTGGTCGGATATGTCGTATTTCTTGAATGGGCGCCGGGCACCGTTCTGGGTTAACCGCCTTGCGCCGCCCGCCTTAATTCCCGCAATTGCCCGGCCTGCCGGCGCACCGCATCCATGGCCTCGGCCAGCTCCAGGCGTGCGAAGCGCACGGTATCGCCGGGCAGGGCGCGGGCCAACAGCTCCAAGTCCGGGCTTATAATGGTAGCGATTTTGGCGTATCCGCCCACGGTTTGCTCATTCAAAAGCACCATGGGCTGGCCGTCTGGGAGCACCTGCACGATGCCGGGCAGGTTTGGCTCGCTGACAATGGAGCTGGGGCTGGTGGGGTTCAGCTCCACCACCGGCCCTTCCAGGCGTACCCCCCGACGATCGGCCCGGCTAGAAATTAAGTATGTGGATGCCAAAAAGGTCTCCTGGCCCCTGGGGGTGAAGAACTCCTGATTGGGGCCAGCCAGCACCCGCAGGATTATGGTCCGGGATGGGACCGGCCGCAGCTCACGGGGCAAGGCAGGGCCGGCGGGGGGCAGCGGCCCCGGCAGGGCACAGAGAATATCGCCGGCTTGCAGAGGGGCACCCAGACGCCCCAGGGCGTAGGTGGAGCGGCTGCCCAACAAGGGCAGGGCGGCTAAGCCGCCGCTTACCGCCAGCACTGCCCGCGCCCCGTCCTTAGGCCCGCGGAAGGAGAGTATCTGGCCGGGGGCCAAGGCCAGGGGCGTCCAGGCCGGGGCGGGACGGCCGTCTACCCTGAATCCTAGGTCGGCGCCGCATACCGCCGCCAAAGTGGGCGACAACACCTGGAGCTTGGGCCCCAGCAGGGTGATCTCCAGGGCCGCGGCGCCGGGCGGATTGCCCACCAGGG
Organism: Desulfarculales bacterium; assembly: GCA_965112955.2. Lineage (GTDB taxonomy): Bacteria > Desulfobacterota > Desulfarculia > Desulfarculales > Desulfarculaceae > JACRDC01. The sequence continues at coordinate 2,010 of CBCOTF020000053.1, read as the reverse complement.
CGTTGGCCGCTAGGAGGGCGTATTGGTCCAGGGCTCCGGAGATGGGCACCCCTCGCTCCAACCAGCCAATGCGCCCCTGGTCCTGCACGCTGGTCAGGCCACCGGAGCCGAGCATCTTGAAGACCGGGAGGCCCTCCTCCTGCCACAGCTGCCGGGCTGGCGGCGGAGCGGGAAAATCTAACGCCGGCGCGGACGTGAAGCGCACGCGATCGCCGGCGGCGATGAGGGTGGGGGGGATCGCGCCGGGGAGCGTAGACCATAAGGGGGGTACGTCCCAGGATGCGCCAGCCGCCGGGACCACCCAAGGGATAGAGCCCGGTCTGATCGCCACCGATGCCCACAGCCCCGGGGGGCAGATCCAGGCGGGGGCTGTCCAGGCGCGGGGTGACCAGCGCCGGTTCCAGGCCGCCCAGGAAGGGGAAGCCCGGCGTGAAGCCCGTCAGATAGCATAGATAGTCCCGACCCGCGTGACGGCTTATCACCTCCTGTGGAGTGAGCCCAGCCCGGCGGCTCACCTCCTCCAGGTCGGGGCCATGCTCCCCGCCATAGACCACCGGCACCTCCACCAGACGGCCGCCGGCATTTTGTCCCGGGGGCAGGGCGTCCAGCCACCGGCGTACCCAGGCCTCCATCTGGCCGTGGTCGGTCAACAGGGAGTCCAGGTGCACCAAGAGGCAGCAATAGGCGGCCAGCACTTCCAGCATCCCGGCCTGGGGGTCGGAGGTCAAGGCCTGGGCCAGACGCCGCACTCGGGCGTTAAGGGCCGGGTCGATACCCTGACCTAAGTATACCAGGAGCCCGCGGTCACCCTGGGGCTTAAAAAGCGCGGCTTGATCGTGCATGGCTATATAATATGGTCTAGGGGCATGACCGCCACGCCCTGATCCTTGAGAAGACCGCGGATAGCCGTCACTAACTCCACTGCTGAAGGCGTGTCGCCGTGCACGCATATGGTGTGCGGCTTCAAGGGAAGCAGACTGCCGTCGCTAGCCTCCACAACTCCCTCCTGGGCCATGCGTAGGCAGCGCGCCGCCACCACCTGGGGATCGTGGATTACCGCCCCCGGCTGGCTGCGGGGCACCAGGAGCCCCTCGGGGGTGTAGGCCCGGTCGGCAAAGACTTCCTGGGCCACGCGCTTCAGCTCCTCCTCGGCCGCCACCGGCATGGCACCTGGCCGCCGGGGCCGGCCAGGGTGACCAGAATCAGATCACGGTCCCATTGGGCCAGGGCCTGGCATATGGCCCGGGCCACGGTCTCGTCGCCGCCAGCGGTGTTGTACAGGGCCCCATGGGGCTTGCAGTGTTGTAGCGCGCCGCCGGCCGCCGTGGTGATGGCGTGCAGGGCGCCCACCTGATACAGCAGGTCGCTGCGGATTTCTTCAAAGGAGCAGTCCAGGCGACGGCGGCCAAAGCCCCGCAGGTCCGGATAGCCCGGGTGCACACCCACCCCCACCCTGTGGGCCAAGGCCAGGCGCACGGTGCGGTCCATTACTAGGGGGTCAGAGGCATGGAAACCGCAGGCCACGTTGGCGCTGGTAATGTGGCCGATAACCTCGGCATCCCGTCCCAGGGTGTAGTTGCCGAGGCTTTCACCCATGTCACAGTTGATGTCTATGTGCATATATCCTCCCTGAGCATGCCTCAGTGTAACCAAGACCGGGGCGGGGCTCAAGCCGGGTGCCCTGGCTGGGCATAGACGGGTCGACTGGTGTTTTATCCTGGCAGACTCTCCTGGCTCCCGTTGAAGTCATATCGAAAGCACAAGCAGAACCAAGGTCATTTCAAAGAGCTCTCTTGGAAGGACAAAACAATCCTGGCAGGGTGCCCTCACGGCCATAGGCGGGTTGATTTCCGGTGTCACCCTGGTCAGCGCTGCCGGTTTCTGTTGCGAGTTACCGCACAATTGGGATACCGGCCTGAGTGTTTGTAATCCCAGGGTGGCTTAACTATAATAAATTCTTCGTCGTTAACTGTGGAATTTGGTGAGTTCCCCCAGTGGTGCGGCGATGAA
>CBCOTF020000052.1:0-28210 GCA_965112955.2 Desulfarculales bacterium | reverse complement strand
TAGCCTCGGCCTTTCGGATCTCGTCCACGGCGGCGGTTACGTAGCCATGATGCTGGAAAAGATTGAGGTGGCGCCAGGTGAATTCGTGGACGTCGTGAGCCTTGCACAACCTGCCACACTTCGGGCAGGGGTACTCGGCTCCTTGGTCGGCGGCAACCTCCAAGAAGATCTCGTGGGGCTGTTTATCGGTGTCCACACGCTGTCCCACCAGCCGCCAAGGCGATTGCAACTCCAGGCCAAGGGCCAGGAGCTCGCCGGCATCCATGATTGCCTCCTGCTTCAATTCGGTCATGCGGGTCGCTGCATCATGACGCCGGAATTACACCAATTCCATGGGGCAGCATCCCCCGACCAGTTATAGTCCAGCCGGAGGCACCCGGCAGTTTACAAATTCCTGACCCTGTGATAAAAATCCAGAAATTGGGTCCGATGGACCCAGGAATCGGTGTCCACTGCCGTCCTGCCAGGGGCTTCCAGGATAACCATTGGCAATCATGAATCAAAATACGTACAACCCCGAAGAACGTTATAATGCCTCTTTAATTGAGGCGCGCTGGCAGGCGCGCTGGCGCGAAGCCGGCCTGTTCAAGGTGGAGATGGACTCCAAGCGGCCCAAGTACTACCTGCTGGAGATGTTCCCCTACCCTAGCGGACGAATCCATATGGGGCACATGCGGGTATACTCTATCGGCGACACTTTGGCGCGCATGCGGCGCATGCGGGGCTTCAACGTGCTGCACCCTATGGGCTGGGATGCCTTCGGCATGCCGGCGGAGAACGCGGCCATCGCCCATAAGACCCACCCCGTCAAGTGGACCTATGAAAATATCGACTACATGCGCGGCCAGCTCAAGCGCCTGGGCTTCTCCTATGACTGGGACCGCGAGTTCGCCACCTGCGACGCCAGCTACTACCGCTGGGAGCAACTGGTTTTCACGCGTATGTGGGAGAAAGGCCTGGTTTACCGCAAGCAGGCCTTGGTCAACTGGTGCGAGCCCTGCAAGACGGTGCTGGCCAACGAACAGGTGGAGAACGGAGCCTGCTGGCGTTGCTCCACCCCGGTGCAGCAGAAGCGCCTGTACGGCTATTTTTTCAAGATAACCCAGTACGCCGACGAGCTTTTGGAGTGGCTGGACAAGCTCCCCGGCTGGCCCGAGCGGGTGACGGTGCAGCAGCGCAACTGGATCGGCAAATCTTTCGGCGCGGAGATCGACTTCCCCCTGTGGGAGCGCGAGGGCCACATCAAGGTTTTCACCACTCGGGCCGACACCCTCTTCGGTGCCACCTTCATAAGTCTGGCCCCGGAGCACCCTCTGGCCTTAGAACTCAGCGCTGGCACTGAGCAGAAACAGGTGGTTAAGGAATTCGTGGACCGGGTCAAGCGCCAGTCCTATGCCGAGCGCGGCAACGAGAAGGTCAAGGAGGGTATCTTCACCGGGGCTTATTGCAAGAATCCCATGACCGGCCGCCAGATGCCCGTCTTCGTGGCCAACTTCGTGTTGATGGAGTATGGCACCGGCGCGGTGATGGCCGTGCCCACCCACGACCAGCGCGACTTCGAGTTTGCTCAGGTCTACAATTTGGACTTGGTGGAGGTGATCGTGGGGCCGGAGGGGCCCTTGGGCGTGCAGAATATGTTCCAGGCCTTCACCGACTACGGCATCCTGGTCAACTCCGGGGCCTTCGACGGTTTGAGCTCCCAAGAGGCCAAGCGGGCCATCGCCCGGGACCTGGAGAAGCGCGGTCTGGGGCGCGAGACGGTCAACTACCGCCTGCACGACTGGGGCATCTCCCGCCAGCGTTACTGGGGCACGCCGATTCCCATGATCCATTGCGACAAGTGCGGCCTGGTGCCGGTACCAGAGAAGGACCTGCCGGTGGTGCTGCCCCTGGAAGCGGTGATCCCCGAGACCGGGGGCTCGCCGCTGCCCCATATGGCCCCATGGCTGAACGTGACCTGCCCGGTTTGCGGGGCCCCCGCCCGACGCGAAACCGACACCATGGACACTTTCGTGGAGTCCTCCTGGTATTTCGCCCGCTACGCCTGCCCGGACTATGACCAAGGCCCCTTGGAGCAAAAGCGCACCGACTACTGGATGCCCGTGGACCAATACGTGGGCGGCATCGAGCACGGGGTGCTGCACCTGCTCTACAGCCGCTTTTACACCAAAGTCCTCAGGGACCTGGGCCTGGTCAAGGCCGACGAGCCCTTCCTCAACCTGCTCACCCAGGGCATGGTCATCAAGGACGGGGCCAAGATGAGCAAGAGCAAGGGCAACGTAGTGGACCCCGACGACATGATTGCCCGTTACGGGGCCGACACGGTGCGCACCTTTTCGCTATTTGCCGCCCCGCCCGAACGCGACCTGGAGTGGTCGGACCAGGGCTTGGAGGGGGCTAACCGCTTCCTGCAGCGCCTGTGGCGCTCCAGTCTGGCTGTGGCGCAAGAAGCCCAAGGCGTGGCGGCCTATGCCGGCGGAGGCGTGCTCATCCCAGAGCTGGCCGATTTGTACCGCAAGACTCATGAGGCCATCAAGCGTTACACCGGGGACGTCTTCGAACGCTTCCAGTTCAACACCGCCATCGCCCAGGTAATGGAACTGGTCAACGCCATCAGCCTGGTCGAGCGAAACCTCCATATCGTCGGCCAACCCCAGCGGGAGGCGGTTTTGAAGGCAGCGGTGGAGACGGCGGTAATCTTGATCAGTCCCATCGCGCCTCATCTGGCTGATGAATTGTGGCAGCGCCTGGGGCACCGGGGCTATCTGTTGGACCACCCCTGGCCGACCCACGACCCCGCGGTCCTGGTCCAGGAGGAGAAAACGGTAGTGGTGCAGGTGAGCGGCAAGGTGCGCGCTCGGCTGGTCCTGCCGGCAGATGCCGGCGACGACGCTATGAGGGCCGTAGCCTTGGCCGACGACAAGGTCTTGAACTTCCTGGCCGGCCGGACGCCTAAGAAGATTATTGTGGTGCAGGGTAAACTGGTAAACATAGTCCTGTAGCGGACACGAGAAAGTGGCCGGGCCAAGATGAACCAGGCACTGCGCGACATAAAGGCGATCTCCGACAAAATACGCCAGCACTACCGCCTAAAGAAACGCATCGGCAAGTGCTGGCTGTCCGAAAGCGACGATGTGCTAATCAAGCGCCAATACAACAGCTACGAAGACTACGCGGAGCACCAACAGGCCAAGTTCAAGCTGAAGAACATTTGCCCCCGGAAAATCGAAGGCTACGACCAGCGCCTGCTATTGAAGCGCTTGACCAGCAAGTACCACTTCGGGGTGGTGCAGCAGACCCGCACGGCCCTGTGCTTAGGCACTCGCTAAGGCAACAAGGTGAAGGCCTTCTTCGACAAGGACTGCTTCGCGGGGGGCATCGACCTCAACTCCGGCTACGACAACCGCTATGTGCTGTCCGGCGACTTTTACCACCTGCAGGTTGCCAACGACTCGGTGGATATCGTATTTTCCAACTCCTTTGACTATGCCTTCGATCTGAACAAGCTTATGGGCGAGGTGACCCGGGTGCTCAAGCCCGGAGCCTTTTGGTGCTGGAGGCCGGCTTCGGCATGGATGAGAGGGGCTCGGCAAGTTTTTACGAATACCTGCAATGGTCCACCGTGGACCAGCTCATCAAGGTCCTAGGTGGCTACGGCTCCAGGCTGGCCTGCCGCCACGAGGTCGAGCTCCCCGCCCGGGGCTGGCCTATGGTCCTGCGGCTGGAAGGTTGAGGACGGTCGACTACAGAGTCCTCCGCCGCCGGCGGGCATGGAGAGGCCGGCGCGCCCTGTTATGATCATCGGACAGCACAAGGGACCTGGCCATAGCCACGGCACTTGTTCAAGGGAGGGTTGCGGTGCGTAAGCTATCAATGGCGGTCCTGGTGGCCCTGGCGGCGATAGCGCTGACGGCCTGCGGCTACAACTTGCGCGGCAAGCAGAACAATCTGCCCTCGGACGTGCGCGCCATCGCCATCCCGGTCTTCGAGAATCAGACCGGCGAGCTGCGCATCGAGCGCGTCTTCACCGATGAGACCATCTTCCAGTTCACCCGCAGCCAGATGCTTAGGGTGGTTTCCGAGGATCAGTCCGACGTGCTGCTCAAGGGCATCATCAAGAAGGTGGAGGCCGAGGACGTGTCTCTGACCAGGGGCTCCACCAGCTTGCAGCGCCGTATCACCATTACCGTGGCTGCTCAGCTGGTGCGCTGCAACAACGGCGACATTTTGTGGGAGAACCGCGGCCTGGCCAAGAACCGTACCTTCAACATCGTAGGCACCGTCCAGGCCAGCGACCAGTTCAAGCAGGTGGCCATCACCGAGCTGGCCAAAGATTTGGCCCAGTCACTGCACGACGGCGTGTTAGAAAACTTCTAAGCCCAGCGGACAAGCCATGGCAGCGGCAAAAGGCGCAGCCCAGGAGGGCGGAGCGGGGGCTAGCCCCTGGCCCGAGGTTGCCGGCCATGAGCCGGGGCTGCTCTATGGCCTCTTCGGCGAGGAGGATTTCCTGGTGGCCCAGGCCCTGGAGGCCTTCCTGGCCTCGCCGGCCTTCAGCCAGAACCAAAACCTCAACGTGGAGCGCTTCCACGCCCTGGACGCCACGCCCTCGCGGGTGCTGGAGAGCGCTCGTACTCTGCCTTTTCTGAGGCGCCGCCGCCTAGTTTTGGTGCAAGAGCTGGAGGCCTACAAGGCCGAGCAGCTCAACGCCTTCCTGCCCTACATTGAGGATCCGGCGCCTAGCACCTGCCTGGTGCTGTCCGGGGCCAAGTTGGATAGCCGTACCCGCATGGCCAAGGCCTTGGCCAAGGCCGGCAAGGTGCACGTCTTCAAAAAAATGTGGCCTCGGGAGCTGCCTCCCTGGCTCAAGGAGCGGGCGGCCGTGCGCAGCAAGACGCTGGCGCCGGCGGCAGCCGAGCGCCTGGCCGAGTTGGCGGGTCTAGGGCTGGGGGCCTTGGATTCGGAGATCGAAAAGCTATCGCTTTTCGTGGGAGGCCGGGCGCAGATAAGCGTCCAGGACGTCGCGGCCGTCACCGCCCGGGGGCGGCTCTATTCCATCTTCGATTTCACCGACGCCCTGGCCGCGGGCAGCCTGCATCGGGCGCTGACCAGCTATGACCAGCTCAATTCCCTTGGCGAACCGGCAGTGAAGGTGCTGGCCATGGTCACCAGGCTGTTTAGGCAGCTAATGGAGGCCCGGGCTGCCCTGGATCAGGGCGACGGGGTGGGCCAAGTCGCCCAGAGCTTACGCCTACCGCCGGCGGCGGCACGCACCATCCTGGAGCGGGCGCAAAAAGAGAGCGCTCGCGGCCTGGCCGGACGTTTGGGACGCATACTGGAGGCGGATCTGGCGCTCAAATCCTCGCCCGGCAGCGATCGGGTGATCATGGAACGCCTGATTTTGGACCTATGCGCGGGCAAGAGCACGCCCCCGCCGGCCTCGCTGTGAGACGACAGGGGCGTGGAAACCTGGCTAGGCGGTAAGGGCTTGGACCTGACGGGACAGGCGGGCGATGTAGCGCGAGGCGGCGTTATCGTGGATCACGCCCTGGCTCGCAGCCTTGTCGATGACGCTGGCTGCTTGGCGCAGGGCGGACTGGGCCGTATTGACGTCTTTGCCTTCCAGGGCCTGACGGACGCTTTTTACGGCATTGCGCACGCGGGTACGCGTGAACTTGTTGCGCATGCGGGCTTTTTCGCTCTGCTTGGCCCTCTTGATGGCGGAAGCGTGGTTGGCCACCTTGGCAATCCTCCGAAGTTGTCATAAGTCAAGGGTAAAACGGCCCTCTGAGGCCACAAGGATCAAAGTTTAATATTTATCGGGACAGCGCCCCAGTGTCAAGAGGTTTTCTTTGATAGATTATAGCACAGGGTTTAGCCGTGTCGAACGCTAGCGAACAGTGCCGCATCGCCCGCGCCGCCAGCGTGGTGGGATTGGCCACCCTCGCCAGCCGGGTGGGCGGATTCGTCCGCGATCTGGTGATCGCTTATTTCTTCGGGGCCGGCCCGGCGGCGGACGCCTTTTTCGTGGCTTTCCGCATACCCAACCTGCTGAGAAGGCTTTTCGCCGAGGGCACGCTAACCATCTCCTTCATCCCGGTTTTCACCGAGGTGCTGGCCCAAAAAGGTAAGGAAAAGGCCCTGTTGCTGGCCCGCTCCACCTACGGACTGCTGGGCCTGATTCTTTTAGCGGTTTGCGCCTTGGGCATGACCTTCCCCTCCCAAGTGGTACACGTCATGGCCCCCGGCTTTTTGCCGGGCAGCCCGGTCCACGATATGAGCGTGATACTGACCCGCTGGTGCTTCCCTTACATTTTTTTCGTCAGCTTGGCGGCGCTGGCTGCCGCTGTGCTCAACTCCATGGACCATTTCTTTGCCCCAGCGGCCTCGCCGGTGCTGCTCAACTTTTTCTTGATAATGTGCCCTGTGCTGCTCTCCTCACGCCTGGACCAGCCGGTCCTGAGCCTGGGCGTGGGGGTGCTCCTGGGGGGGGCGGCCCAGCTCCTCTTGCAAGCGCCCTACCTGCGCGCCCGCGGCATCAGCCTCCTGCCGGCCTGGGACCTACAAAACCCCCACCTGCACCGCATCGTGCGCTTGATGGGTCCAGCTATTTTTGGGGCTGCGGTGTATCAGGTCACCGTGGCCATAAACACCATCCTAGCCTCCTATCTGCCCAAGGGCAGCGTCAGCTACCTGTACTACGCCGACCGGCTCATCGAGTTTCCCCTGGGCATATTCGCCATCGCCGTTTCCACGGCCATCTTGCCCAGCCTATCGCGTCAGGCCAGCCAGGGCGACCACCAGGCGCTCAAGCAAACCATGACCTACGGCTTGCGCCTGACCATGTTCATCAACCTGCCGGCCATGGTGGGGCTAATCGTGTTGGCCGAGCCGCTGGTGCTGCTGTTGTTCGCGCGTGGCCAATTCGACGAGCACAGCGCCAGGGCCACGGCCCAGGTTCTGGTGGGCTACGGCCTGGGACTGTGGGCCTTCGCCGCCGTTCGCTCGGTTTTGCCGGCCTTCTATGCCCTCAAGGATACCACTACCCCGGTCAAGGTGGCGGGCGTGTGCTTAGTCATAAACCTGGGGGTGAGCTTGGCTCTGATAGGGCCCCTGGCCCATGTGGGACTGGCGCTGGCTACCACGGTCTCGGGGGCGATGAATTTTCTGGTACTCTTGTGGTGCCTGCGCCAGCGCCTGGGGCTATTGGGGGGGCGAGAGCTCTTGCACAGTAGTCTGCGTATGGCCCTGGCCTCGGCGGTAATGGGCCTGGCGGTGTGGCTGGTGGCCTACGGCCCGGACTGGGGGCACAGCGACGGCTATCTGCGCCGGGGGGTGCGTCCCCTGGCGGGCATGGCGGCAGGCGCCGGGGTTTATCTGCTGTCGGCCCGGCTCCTGGGCATCAAGGAATTGGGCGAAACCTGGCAGTTGATCCGCCGCCGACGGAGCTGAGCGCCCTGGACGGCAGGTCTGGGGGGCAGCGGCCTCAGTTGGCCTTGACTGCGTCCAGGCGTTTGAGCATGCGCCCGTTTTGGTCCACCAAGTAGATGGCAAAACCTTTGGGGCCGGCCGTCTCCATGAGCCAAGCCTGGTGGATGGCCTCCACTCGGCGGGTGGAGCCCTGGGGACCGGCTGGCAGGCGCCCCAACAGCACCAGCCCCTGCTCGCGCTCGGCGGTTACGGGGATGAAGGTCTCGCCGCTCTGAGTGTCGTTTAATCCGACGAAGTTGTCCTCCTGGCCCACGCTTTCCACGATTACCCAGCCGTAGTCATCGTTTTTCTGCTTGGTGTTCATGCTATGGCTCCTTGGCTGTCGGCGGCGTATTCCAGTTCCTGCAGAGCTCCAAAAGTGAGGTTCAGGAATCCAAGGGCAGGATGCTCAGTTCTAAGGACACCTCCCACCTCCCCGTTCACCTGCGGACCCAAGTTACCCGGCCGTACACCTTTTGGGGCTCGTCGTGCATCATCAGCTTCAGTCTCAGCTCATCGCCGGGGCGGTAGGCGGTCAGATATTCTCCAACACTGAGTATAAGACCTTTTTGCGAGATGTTCAGCAGGTTCAGATGCTGATCGGCCAGCCAAAGTTCAAGGAGGCCTCCGGCGGCACTGCCAGCCACCGCGTCTTGCGTAAGCTCGTGGGATAGAGATCCTCCTTTCGGGAAGACAACCACCACCACAGCCGGGCACGGTTCTTGCAATTCGGCAACCCGGGGAAGTCGGGCAGCAGGTCTAGGATGGTGCAGGGGAAAGCATAGCGCCGCTGACGGGGTGGAGCCTGGCTCAATAAAACGGTTATCTCCATATTCTGGTCCAACAGCGGCGGCAGCAGGGGGGCTCGGGCAGGTTTAAGGCCGGCTCGTCTTCCATCATCGCCAGGCCAGGATCGAGGCGTGGCGCATGGCGCTTTGCGGCCAGAATTGGCGTCCGGCCAGCAGCACCTGCAATTGGCAGCCTGGTGCGGAGATCGCCTAAAACCTCTCGCTGGTCCATGCCGGGGCGGACAAGGTCGTCTTCTGGGGAACGCACGGGAGATATATTTTTTAATCATAAGGTGTTGCGCTGCCAAATGCACCTCCCCTAGCGGGGCGCAAGCGGCCGGGCGGGCGGCGATCAGGCTATTGTGCTGTAGCCGTTGGCATAGAGATTTTTGTAGCGGGAATCTTTTGCAAATAATTACGCGTCTCCTCGGGCAGCTTGCCGCCCCGTTCCACATTGCCGAGGTCCCAATTGCAAGCGGCCAATGCCTGCTTTTCGTATCTTTACATGAACTGCATCCGCCCATGGCCCTCGCCGAGGAGACGTTTTTGCTGTCGAAATCGCTCTCGGCGGGGATCACCGCCAGCACCAGGTGGTGCGAGCGGAAGGCTGAGCCGTTGTCGAGGTAGAGCTTGCGTGGGACCCCGCTTGAGCAGGGCTTGGCGCAAAGCCTGCAGGTAAGTGGCCAGGCCCTCGGAGAGGTAAAATTCGGCGTGGACGATCAGGCGGCTCATGTCGTCGATGAAAGCGAAGAGGTAGATCTTGCGCTGTTTGTCGCCCACCAGGAACATCGGCCCATGCATGGCGTCATCCTGTCAAATGTCGCTGGGCAGCTCGGCCTCGAAGCGTCTGCGGTCGACAGGTGGGGCGACCTGTTTGCTCATCAGCCCCTACTTGTGCAGGAAGCGGTAGACGGTGGGCGCTTTGAGGATCACGTCGAACGAGGTTAAGCATCGGCGCATCATCTCGCTGATGAGGGTAGTCGCTGACGCAGTGGGCAGTTCCCTGCGCAGGCGGACCAAGGCCTAGGCGGTGTCCTCGTCCAAGGCCCTGCTGCCGCCCCGGTCATTCCTGTGCATGGGGTAGAGGGAGATTCCATGCTTGCCGCCGCTCTGGCGGTAGAGTCTGACTCATCCCAGGATGGTGGAGCGCGACAACCCGGTGCGGTTGGAGAAAGGGCTTTGCCACCGCTGGGCGCACTTGTCACGCAGTAACCTTTTCCGTTTACCACGCTCCATGTAGTCCCTGGCAAAAAAGTCGCTGATGACGCCGAAACGGAAGATGGCTACTCGTTTTTTCTGATCCTCGTCCATGTCGGTCCTCCACGGAGGTGTTTCGCCCATGTGTAGACCGGGGGGCCGGGCCAGGACAACGGCACCCTTGGGTAGGTGGCTCAGGGAGGGAAAGGGCTTTCGCTTTGCTCCGACCGGCTGGCCGCGGCCACTAAGCCAATTAAAGGCCCCAAGCAGGGCGCCCGACCAGCTTGACCCCAGGTATAGGCTCACCTGCCGCAGCAGGCCCTTGAGCCAGTGGCGCTGACGGGAGCGCGGTAGGCCAGGATTCCCCATCTGCCCCGGGCCAGCTTATTGAGCCTCTGCGTTATCATGAATGTAATTAGTGTAGTTCCGGTGTCATGATGCAGCGATCCGCATGGCCGAGTTGAAGTAAGAGACAGTCATGGACGCCGGCAAGCTTCTGGCCCTTGGCCTGGGGTTGCAACCGCCCTGGTGGCTGGTGAAACAGTGTGTGGACACCGATAAACAGCCCCACGAGGCCTTTTTGTAGGTTACCGCCGACCGGGGAGCCGGAGTACCCCTGCACGGAGTGTGGCAGATTGTGCAAGGCTCACGATTTCCACGAATTCACCTGGCGTCACCGCAATCTTTTCCAGCATTATTGCTACGTAACCGCCCGGGCGCCCCGGGTGGATTGCCCCGACCACGGGACCAAACAGGCCACGATGCATTGGACCCGCGAGGGCAGCTGATTCACCTTGCTATTCGAGCAGGTGGCCATGATTCTGGTGCGGGAGATGCCCGTGCTGGCTGCGGCCCGCATCATCGGAGTCAACGACACGCGCCTTTGGCGGGTGGTCCAGTTCTATGTGGCCCAGGCCCTGTCCAAAATGGCCTGGGCGGGGTCAGGACCGTGGCTCTGGACAAAACCGCCTCCAAGCGGGGCCATAGCTACATCACCGTCTTCATTGATCTAGACCGCACCCCCGGCAAGGGCAAGGGCTGTCTGGTCGTGTTCCACCGTTTCCTGCGTAAGCATGGCGGCGGTCACAACAATATCGCCGAGGTGGTCTGCGTCCAGTGCTGTCCAAGACAGGCGTAGTGGCTAAAAATGATCTTATAAAAACGGTTAATTATTTATAAATTTAGCAGTTTTTAAGATAAGGCCGTCGCTTTTGGGCTGGTGTTTTTGGTTCATTGGTGGTTGCCTGTCCAAGTCAGGGCAAGAACGGTAACTGGACCTGTTCGGGCATAAGGGGCGGGGTGTGATAGGGGGGTGGGGGGTTGGAGCCAAACACGCAACTACTTGTATGTGAAGAGATTTAGACGCAGCATGGCGGCCATGTTGGACAGTGACCATGAGGCCAGGGAAAGATGGTGACGCCACCTGAGCAAGAGCAGGGCGATCAAGGCTGTCCAAATCTGGATTTCCAAGGCATTGCTGCTGGTGCCCACGAAGATTTTGACTTTAAAATTTTGCTTAAGCGCCTTGAAGAACAGCTCAATCTCCCGGCGGTCCTTATAGATGTCAGCCACGATGGAGGCCGTCAGCTTGTGGTGGTTGGTCAAGAACACGACCTGCTTTTGATTTTTCTCGTCCCGCACCACCAGACGACGCAGGGGGTAGGGACAATCGGTCAAGCTGCCGGTGAGGAGTATGGTTTGATCGGCCAAGACGTTTTGGGCCTTAGGCCCTGGCCGATTGGCCATCATTTCGAAAACGGCGCTAGATTTGAGGCGAGTGACGAAGGAGACGCTCTAGCCAGTCCATTTGCCAAGCAGGGCATAGCCTGGGTAGCCCCGGCCCACGACCAGGATGGAGTTAGGGTTTAGTGCCCGCCCCTGGGGCACGGTGATATCGGCCACCTTGGCCTCGGTGAGCAGGACAAAGCTGGGCATGTAGTTGTTGTGGTCCAGAATGATGTGAGCCTTGGCCCCGCCCTTGGCCCGCTTCTACTCGGCTTAGGGGAACAGGCTTAGGCACAGGGTGATGGTAGAGGAGTCCAGGCTCAGGAGCTGGTTCTTGAATTTGAATGCGCCTTTTTTTTCTGCCCAGGGAGCCTTGGGCACGGAAGCGCTCCATGGCTTTAAAGAACAGGGCTCGGAACAAGGACGAGGGCCTGTGCTGATTGGCGTAGGGCAGCGTGGACCTTTTTGGAGCCGCGCTCACCTCAAGGTGGGACAGCTTGTCCAGGCAGCAAAAAAGACTTTGGCAAATCTCCCTTAGGGAGTCGGCCCTGGCCAGATGACAGAAGAGCATGGCCACGAACTGGATCCAACAGGAGAATCCCTTTGTCCTGACCGCGGCACCGTGCTCCTTGACCAAGGCGGCGAACTCAGTGCGGGGGAAGTTAGGCCGCAGTTAACTGAGCAGGCTGGCTACTCGCACTATGGCCTTGTCCTCTCTTGGTCGCGGTATTGTTGGCTTTTGGTATAACCACACTACTACGCTGAGATGAGGACATCTCGTTTCGATCACTTAGCCGATTTTTGAGAATCTATCTTGGACGACACTGTACTCAAAAACAATGTCAGCATATGTTTTGGTCACCGGTGGCTCGGGCTACCTGAACTCCGTACTCTGCGAGCACCTGCTGAAGGCCGGCTTCACGGCTGCGGTCCGGGGCAGCCTGCTCTAAGCCCAACGCAGCCTATCCCAGCTGGTGGGCAATCCGCTCTTCAACTTCGTATTCGGCGACGCTCGCGACAAAGAGCTCTTGCAGCGCTTGCTGAAGAACGTGGATGCCATCATCCCCCTAGCGGCCCTGGTGGGGGCGACGGCCTGCGCCCACGACCCCTGGCTGGCCCAGCCGGTCAACCACTAGGCCCTGCTGCTGATCAACTCCCTGCGTTCCCCCGGCCAGCTATTGGTGTATTCCACCATCAACCGCGGCTATGGCACCAAAAGCGGCAAGATATACCGCACCGAAGACACTCCCCTGGAGCCCATCAGCAAGTACGGCGTGGACAAGGTGCCGGCCGAGCTGGAGCTCCTGAACGGCCCCAACGTCATCACCTTACGCTTAGCCACGGGCTTCGGCTTTTCGTTTCGCATACGCATGGGCCTCTTGTCAACCACTTCACCTGGTGCGTCTTCAACGACGGTTACCTGGTCCTTTTCGAGAAATACTTCAAGCGCAACCACATCCATATCCGCGACGTGGCCGGCTGCTTCACCCATTGCATCGACAACTCCCAGGCCATGGTGGGTTGGCCCCTAGAACGCCGGGCGGGACGCGGCCAAGCTGTCCAAGAAAGAACTGGCGCTGACCATCAAAAAGTACGTCCCCAACTTCTACATTAACTTCTTCGAGGTGGACAGCGACCCCGACAAGTGCAACTACATCGTGAGCAATGAGCGCCTGCGCTAGGCCGGCTCCGAGGCTCGGCGCAACCTAGACTAGGGCATCCAGGAGCTGTTGAAGGGCTACACTATGATGACCCACCAGCTCTTTCGCAACGTGTAAATCGGCTAAAGCGGGCCAATTTTTGCTCTCTTTGCCCGATATGACTGCGGTAGTAGTGCTGGCCGGGGGCCTGGGCACCAGGCTGCGTCCGGTCTTGTAGGATTGCTCCAAGGTGCTGGCTCCGGTGGCGGGACGGCCCTTCATGGCCCACCTTTTGGACCAGCTGGAGGGAGCGGGATTCAGGCGCGTGGTGCTTTGCATCGGCTACAAGGGCCAAGAAGTGCTGGAAGCCTTGGGCAGCAGTGGGACGGGCTCTTCCTGGTCTATTCCCAGGGGCAAGATCCCCTTGGGCACCGCCGGGGCCTTGCGTCAAGCCCTGCTGTGCTATTGGGCAGCCATCTGCTGTTCGGGCTATGAACGGTCACTCCCACTGCGGCTCCGACTTGGGAACCCTGGCGCGCTGGCACCAGGAGCGGACGGGTATGATCAATTTGTTGCTGGCCCGGGTGTCCGACTGCGCTCGCTTCGGTTAGATGAGTTTTGGGACTGACGGCCAAGTGCTGGGTTTTGCCGAGAAGGAAGGCCAGCCCGGGTCGGGGCTGATCAACGCCGGGACCTACGCCTTGGACCGCCGGGTTATCGCGGATTTGCCTGCCGGGCGCTTGCTGTCCCTTGAGCGGGAGGTCTTCACGGCCTGGATCGGCCGCGGCCTCTGGGGCCTGGTGGGTCCAGGTCTTTTCCTGGACATAGGGACCACGGAGTCCTACGCCCGGGCCGAGGGCCTTTTCCATGGCTTCGAGCGGTTATGAAAGCCAGGCGCTACGTAATTTTGGACCGCGATGGCACTATCATCAAGGAATGCAATTATCTGTGCAACCCGGCCCAGGTGGAGCTCTTGCCCGGCGCGGCGGCCGGGCTACAGGCCATGCTTGACTTGGGCCTGGGGCTGGTGGTGGTTAGCAACCAATCCGGCTTGGGGCGAGGCTACTTTCAGGGGGCCGACCTGTGGGCGGTGCATGAGCGTCTGCGCCAGCTTTTGGCGGCCGAAGGCATCAAATTGAGCGGGTCCTATTATTGCCCCCACCGCCCAGAGGAGATCTGCGGTTGCCGTAAGCCGGCCCCGGGGTTGATAGAACAGGCAGCGGACGACCTGGGTTTCGAACCTAGCCAATGCTTCGTCATTGGCGACAAGCGCTGCGACGTGGAGTTGGGTCGGGCTGTGGGGGCGGTTAGCATCTTGGTGCGCACCGGTTACGGCTGGGAACAGGAGGCCCAAGTCGAGCTGGAGCCCGACCAAATAGCGGACGATCTGGAGCAGGCGGCCCGGCTCATAGCCGGAATGCTGGAAGACGGCCAGGATTAGAACCACGCGTCAGCCGGACTGGTTCTTGCGGGCGCTGAGGAAGCATCTAAAGGGCCCTTAGCCGAGCACTTTTTCGAATTTTCTTTTTTGGCGGCGGCACCGATTATCCGGCCTGGTATCCGCGGCAAGGGGGAGTGGTGTTGGCGGTATGCAGATTCCAGAGAAGTGGGCCATGCATTGCATTTGAGGAGGGGCACCTAGTCCGGTGATGTGGGCCTGGTGGCCGGGGCACGGCGCTGTTGTTGTCTGCATTATACCACAGTGGTTTTTTCGCCGATCAAGCATGCCAGCCTTTTTCCCGGGGCTCTCCTTTCAGGTTTATCTTGTAGGCGTTATGGATCAGGTTGTAGGAGATCGAGTAGCCTTCCAGATAAGCCTTGTGGCCCAGAGCACAAACGAGGACAGTGCTGTCCAAGACAGGCGTAGCGACTAAAAATGATCTTATACAATATGATAGGGATGTCGAAACCAGGCACGCAACTCCCTGTATGTGAAGAGATTTAGGCGCAATATGGCGGCCAGGTTGAACAGTGACTATGCGGCTAGGGAAAGGGTGAAGCCACGTGAGCAAGAGCAGGGCGGTCAAGGCTGTCCAAATCTGGGTTTCCAAGGCACTGCTGCTGGTGTCCACGAAGGTTTTGCCTCAAGGTTTTGTTTAAACGTCTTGAAGGACAGCTCGATCTCCCAGCGGTCCTTATAGATGTCAGCCACGATGGAGGCCGTTAGCTTGTGATGGTTGGTCAAGAGCACGATTTGCTTTTGATTGTTCTCGTCCCACACCGCCCGGCGACGCAGGGGTAGGGACAATCGGTCAGGCTGCCGGTGAGGAGGATGGTTTAATCGGCTAAGACATTTTGGGCCTTAGGCCCTGATGGCCGATTGGCCATCACTTCGAAAGCGGCGTTAGATTTGAGGCGGGTGACGAAGGAGAGGCGCCCTGGTCGGTCCACTTGCCAAACAGTGCATAGTCTTGGTAGCCTCGGTTCAAGACCAGTATGGAACCAGGGCTTAGGGCCAGCCCCTGGGCTACGGTGACATCGGCCACCTTGGCCTCGGTAAGCAGTACAAAGCTGGACATGTATTCGTCGTGGCCCAGCATGATGTGAGGCCTTAACCCCGCCCTTGGCTCGCTTGTACTCGGCCCAGAGGAACAGGCTCAGGCACAGGGTGATGGTGGAGGAGCTCAGACTCAGGAGCTTGTTCTTGAAGTTGAGCTTGCCCTTTTTCTTGCCCAGGGAGCCTTGAGCGCGGAAACGCTCCATGGCTTTGAAGAACAAGGCTCGGAACAAGGACGAGGGTCTGTGCTGGTTGGCGTAGGACAGTGTGGACCTTTTTTGGGCCGCGCTCATCCCAAGGCGGGGCAGCTTGCCCAGGCAGCAGGAAAGACCCAGGCAAATCTCCCTTAGGGAGTTGGCCCTGGCCAGATAGCAGAAGAGCATGGCCACGAACTATGTCCAACAGGGGAATCCCTTGGTCCTGGCCGCGACACCGTGCTCCTTCCTTGACCAAGGCGGCGAATTCAGTGCGGGGGAAGTTAGGCCGCAGTTGACTGAGCAGGCTGGCTACTAATACCATGGCCTTGTCCTCTCTTGGTCGCGGTATTGTTGGCTTTTAGCAGAACCACACTATTACGCTGGGATGAGGCATCTCACTTCGATCACTTAGCCGGTTTTTGAGAATCTATCTTGGACAACACTAAGAAGAGAAAGCTTTTGCCTATGCCAGTGGGTTCGCTGGTAAGCAGGTTGTGGTGCTCGGCGATTCATTGGTATGAGGTCAGGGCCATGATGAGTGACTTGTCCCTGCCGCGCATTTGCCGGTAGTCGATGCCCTTCAGGCAGGCGTAATGCCGGAGCTTGGCTTTGGCCAGACAGTTTTTGAGCCGGTGATTTTTTCTGTGGGTAGCCTCCCTGTCCGCCCGCCATCAGGGCCAGTTTTTCCCGAAGTGCGGATTCCGTTTCAAGCGGGCCAGTGGTTTCATGCGATGTAGGCCATTCATTACATGAGATGTGGGCCACCACCGGTTCTACGGGATGTGGGCCATTTGGGGTAGTAGGCGACGCTGGATAACACTTGACTGGCTATACTGCGCTTTGCCAACACGGAGAGGGTGCCTATGCCGGCGGAGAGGTTATCCATGCGTAAGATTAAGGAAGTACTTCGGTTGAAGCACGAGGCCGGCTGCGGCAACCGGAAGATTGCCAAGAGTTACGGAATAGGCCGGACCACGGTGCCCTATTATCGGTGCCGAGCCGCGCGCGCCGGCCGGTCCTAGCCCCTCCCCATCAGTTTGGATGAGACGTTGCTTGAGTGGCTGCTCTTTCCACCCCAGCACGGCGATTTTGTCCGCCCAGGTACGAACCCCTCGTGACAAGGCCAAGGCCGAGGTGGGTGTGCAGCTTGCGCAGGGCGGCCAGTATCCAACTGTCCATCAATTGCATCTTAACCTCGGCCTTGGCCTTGTCAAGGGGTTTTGTACCCGGGCGGGCAAAACCGCCGTGCCGTAGGGGGCGGCCATCTCCTGGTAGGTCTGGTTAATGTCGGGCTCGTAGCGGCAAACCTTACTCACCCCCTCGTAGCGGCAAACCTTACTCACCCCGGACTTGAGGTTGTCGATCGCTATCAACTCCTTCCCCCCCGCCAAAAAACTGGAAGGCCCGTTGGTGGGAGTCGATCAAGTCGGGCAGACCCTGGGTCCACGTGGCCTCGGCAAAGGTGTAGCTGCTGGCGCCCAGAACCGCCGCAAAGATTTGGGCCGCCTTATAACCTCACCTATCAGGGGGGCCATCACGTTCAAGGTCTGGCCGGCATAATCGATAAACGTCTCCCTCTGTCTTGGTAGTCCAAGGTATGGACCATCTTGTACTCCTCCCACAGCGGCTCCAGGGTCATACCCTTGCGCCTCAGCTCTTGATGGACCTGGGACCAGTGTGGAAAGAGCAGCCGCTTAAGCTGCGTCTCATCCAATCTGGTGGGGAGGGGCTAGGATAGTCCGGCGTGCGTGGCTCGACGCAGGTAACGGGACACCGTGGTCCGGCCTATCCCGCAACTCTTGGCAATGTCACGGTTGCCGCAGCCGGCCTCGTGTTGTAGCCGAAGGACTTCCTTAATTTTACGCATGGATAACCTCTCCGCCGGCAGACGCACCTTCCGTGTTGGAAAGGCGCAGTATAGCTAATCAGGTGTTATCCAGTGCCGCCTGCTCCACCAAGTGGCCCACATTCCATAGAATCGGTGGCCCACATCGCGTGGAACCTCTGCCCCGCTTGAAACGGAATCCGCAGCAACGCCTTGGAAATCCAGATTTGGACAGCTTTGATGATCCTGCTTTTGCTCAAGTGGCTTCACCATCTTTCCCTGGCTGCATGGTCACTGTCCAACCTGGTCGCCATGTTGCGCTGAAATTTCTTCACATACAGAGAGTTGCGCATCTGGCTCCAACACCCCTATCACACTCCGCCTCTCATGTCCGAACAGGTCCAGTTACCGCTCTTGCCCTGGCTTGGACAGGCAATCGCCAGTGGAACAAAAAACACCGCCCAAAAGCGGTGGCCTTATCTCAAAAGCTGCTAATTTTATAGATAACTAATCATTTTTATAAGATCATTTTTAGCCGCTACACCTGTCTTGGACAGTACTGGCCTGGGCTTATCCCCGCCAGTGTTATTTAAAGCTATTATTTTAGATAGTTTTGATGGCCGGGAGCCGGGGTCTACTCTTCCTCGGCAAAGCGCTTGCCCGGGGAGCCAGCGCCGGTGTAGCCGACCCGGGAGCGGATGCGGGCGTCCACCTCCTCCTGATTTTCCCGCAGGCAACGCAGGGCTTTCTCTGCCGCTTCCACCAGGGGCCCGCGCTGCCCTTCGGCCAGCACGGGCCCGGGCAGCAGCATCTGGCGTCGGGCCAGAAAGGCCACGATCTCGTCTTCGGCGTCCAACTCCACGGCAAAGCGCTGGGCCAGTTCCAGAAGGCAGTCGCCAAACTGCTGGGGATGTTCCAAAAGCTCCACGGGCAGGCTGGTTTCGTAGGACAGGGCTTGACCGCGTCCCGGCGGCTGAGCCGAGCCGCTGATCAAATCCACGGCGTGGGCCAGCTGGTGCACAACCGTGGAATCGTCAGCCTGGGGGCTCAAGGCCAGGAATATTTGCGCTGGGGCCAGCACCCTGGTCTTCTGGGGGTTGATCAGGATGCCGCCGGCGTCTTGGGGCGCCTTTTTCTGGCCGTAGAGTCCTAGGGCGAGGTAGGCATCCAACTCCTTGATAACTATGGTGTATTCCTTGCCGCCTGGGCTGACGATCTTGAGAGAGGCCGCCATCTCCATGGCGCGAGCATGGTCGCAGGCCGGCAGGTTGATGATCATCTGGGCGACTTGGTAGGGATTAAGGTTGATGCGCTCGGCCACCAGCTCGGATTCGCGACCCAGATGGCATTTTTTGAACTTTTTGCCGCTGCCGCAGGGGCAAGGGGCGTTGCGCTCTATTTTGCTGAAATCCATGACAACCTAAGCCTTGTTTGCCACCGGGGCCACCCCGGGTGCCGTTTACTCGTTGACGATTTGGTCCTTGCCGGCATCGGTGGTGTTAACCGGGAAGGGGCCGGTTTGACCGGTCTCGGGGTCATAGCGATGCCGGTAGCTGGCCTTGATGCCGATTTTTTTGAAGGTGTGGTCCCAGCCGCGCTGATAGTAGCTGCAATCGTCATTGAAGCAGATGTACTGGCACTCACTGCCCCAGCTGGCCGTGGCGGGTGAAACCCACTTGCTCAATTTTTGACTGCAGTGGGGGCAAATGGTCTTGTCCTCTTGGCTCATCAATTTCTCCTTGGACATATAGGCATGTTGTCAAAACCCTGCGCCGGAGGATGATACCCCCCGGCGCAGGTAAAGTCCATCCATGCCTATATGATAATCATCCCGGAGCCGAGCGCTACAACCCCTGTGCGGGAATCACTAAGCGGTTCAAGGCGCTGGTGCTGGCACTCAGATTAAAGGCCACGGCCATAAGCTGGGTGACAAACAAAATCGGCATATTGAGGTTGCAGCCCAGCATCTTGTTGATGCGCGGCTGGTAAATCTCCAGGTTCATTAGGCACATGGGACAGGAGGTGCTGATCATGGTGGCTCCATGGCCGGCCGCGTCGTCGATGATGTTCTTGGCCAGTTGGGCGCAGTGTTCGATCTCGGTGAGGAAAATGCCCGAGCCGCAGCATTTGACCCGGTGGCCGTGGTCTACCACCGTGGCGCCCAATGCTCTCAGTATTTCGTCCTGGCTGCGGGGGTTCTCCTTTGAGTCGTACTCGCCGAAGGGGCGAGTGGTCTGGCAGCCATAGTAGGCGGCCACCTTCACCCCGGTCAACGGCCGGCTAACCATAGATTTGATTTTCTCCACGCCGACGTCGTGGTAGAGCACGTCCAGAAGGTGGCGGGCCTTGAGTTTGCCCGAGTACTTGAGCCCGCCCTCGGCCAGAATGGAGTTGACCGTGGCCAGGAGTTTTGGGTCCTCTTTCAGGTGGTGGTTAACTTTGTTCAGCATAATGTAGCAGGAGGAGCAAGGGGCCACGATGTCATGGGCGCCTTGGGCCTCGGCCAGGGCCAGGTTGCGGGCGTTAAGCACTATGGACTGCAACTCGGTGCCGCCCACGTAGGAAATGGAAGCGCCGCAGCAGTTCCAGTCTTCGATCTCCTTGAGGTTTATGCCCAGGACCTTCGCCACGCCCTCCAGGCTTATCATGTAGTGGGAGCCGGAACCAGCGGCCTCCAGGGAGCAACCGGAGTAGAGGAAATAGTAGCCCATGCTAGCTCTCCTTCCTGGCGTCCATGGCCTTGGCTTTATCCAGCATTTTCTGGAGGTCCTTAAGGCCCTTGATCTTATGGCTACCGGGGATGAAGAAATTGGGTGGAATGAAGAGCTTGGGCACCAGGCGCTTGGCCTTCATCATGGCCAGGCCGATGTCCAGCATGCTTAAGCTTTTTTTCAGACCCGCGATCAAGCCGTCCTTGAGGCAATACTTGATCGGCACCGTAGCCTCGTCCACGCGGCCGGTCTCGTAGATGCCCTCCCAGAAGGCTTGGGCGAACTTTTTGGTCTCCTCGCGGGGTGTGATGCCCTTCTCTAAGGCATAGTGGGCCAGGCCGTGCATCACGTCGATGACCGGGATGCCGCGGGGGCAGCGAACCTTGCAGGTGTAGCAGGAAGTGCAGAGCATAATGTCAGGGCAGTTGAGGACCTCCTGGCGGCGACCGGCGCGGATAAGGGTCCACAATTTGCGCGGGGAGTATGTCATCTTTTCGCGCAGGGGGCAGGTGGAGGCGCACACGCCGCACTGCATGCACACCTTGATCTCTGCCCCGGAGGCCACCTTTTCGTAGACCTCTTTGGCGAAGTCCTGCTGGTAGTCCATGGACATCCTCACTTAGGAATTGGTTACACGAAATTACGTACATTACGGGCAAAGCTAAGGGGGCGCCGCCCTGTTACGGGCGGGCCCTCTCGCTTGGTTAGAATCCCTTGTAGGGGTTAGGGCCCACGGTGTCAATGGTGTCCTGAAAAGACTTAAGGGTGCCCATCAGGGTCTCCACCTCGTTGATGCCTACCTCAGAGACGTTGATGCGGTCGGATTCCAGAGCCAGACGGGTCAACGTCTCGGAGATCTTGGACATACGCACATTAGCGATCTCGGAGCCTTTGATGAAGTGGCACTGGTAGTCGTCGCCGCGGCGGCAGCCGAACAGGCCCACGCCGTCGATGCCTTTGGCAAGCGCGTCAGCAATCCACACCAGGTTGACGGAGCCCAGGCAGCGCACGTTGATGAAGCGGAAGTAGGGCGACCATGTTTTGCCCATGCGCGCTGCCATGTCGATCACCGGCAGAGCGTCGTTCTCGCAGACCAGGATCACCGCCCGAGGCTTCTCCTCGTCTTCTTCGGGCACCTCGATGGACTTGATCTGGCTGCCCACGATGTCCACGGAGTAATTCTTGAAGGAGACAATGCGCTCGGGGCAGGCGCCCATGCACACGCCGCAACGGCGGCAGCGGGTGGGGTTGGGCAGAGGGTTGGCCTTCTCGTCCTCGTTGATGGCGCCGAAGGGGCATTCCTCGGTGCAGCGCTTGCACTGGGTGCAGCGTTGCATGGCGAACTCGGGGTAGGTCTCGTCGCCGGAGCGGGGATGCACCGCGCAGCCCACCTCCACCGCCCGGATCACTTGCACGGCCTTCATGGCTGCGCCTACGCCGTCCTCCTGGGCTTGGCTGACCCGCATAGGGCGGCGTACCGTGCCGGCGGTGTAGATGCCGGTGCGGCGGCTCTCGTAGGGGAAACAGATGAAGTGGCTGTCGGGCATGGCGTATTTCAACGTGGGCAGGTTGGGACCCTGACGGTAGGCCAGGTTAAGGATCGACCAGTCCTCGTTGGCGGCTTTGGCATCTGCGGTGCGTTGCGCAGCCTCTTCCTGATTTTCGCCGAAGGCTACCAGGGGTGCGTCCACCACCATGGGGTTATTGGGCTTCATACCGGTGGCTAGGACCACCATGTCCAGATCTTCCAGGCTGACCTGCTCGTTCAAGAGCACGTCCTTGGTGGACAGGGTTAGCTTGCCCGAGCCGCTGATGGTAGGATAGGTCTCGTCGCGACGGATGAAGATTACGCCCTGGCGCTGGGCCTCGCGGTAGACTTCCTCGGACTGATTGGGAGTGCGCACGTCCTTATAGATCACGTACACGCTAGC
The DNA here is from genome assembly GCA_965112955.2 of Desulfarculales bacterium. GTDB lineage: Bacteria > Desulfobacterota > Desulfarculia > Desulfarculales > Desulfarculaceae > JACRDC01. Next base: position 6,232 of record CBCOTF020000052.1, on the reverse strand, counting down.
TTCGGGATTGGCGGCTTTCACGTACATGGCCTGCTTGCAGGAGACCAGGCAGCAGAAAGCCGAGCAGTAGGGCAGGTGATTCTGGTCGCGGGAGCCCGCACACTGCACAAAGGCGATGGCGTTGATGTCCGACAGGTCGCCGATCTTGGCTTTTTCCTCGAACTGCACGTTGGTGACGATGTTAGGGCCGGAGCCGTAGGCCAGCTCGTCTTTCAGATTCTCGGGGTCGTAGGGAAGCCAGCCGGTGGCCTGGATGATAGCGCCGGCGCGCACCTGCTCGCCGTTGCTCAAGGTCACGGTGAAGTTGCCGGGAGCACCCTCGGTTTTGTCGATGATGACGCCGGTGTAGACTTTGACCTGATCCAGGCAGCTGACCTTGCCCACCAGCTCGTCGACCTTGGTGTCTTCCAGGGCACGGTAGGGCGGGGTCTGGGGACCGAGCTTGGCTATCTTGCCCAGGAAGCCGCCCAACTGGGCTTCTTTCTCCACTAGGATGACCTGGCTGCCGGCCTTGGCCGCGGCTAAAGCGGCATTCAAGCCGGCCACGCCACCACCCACCACCAGCACGGCCTTGGCCACGTCGCTCTCCAGCTGGTAGGGCGTGGGGAGCTCGGTTTTGCTGAGCTTGATGGCGCCCATGCGCATGTAATCCTCGCCGGCCATGAGGGTGTCTTCCTCGTCGGCCTCGGACAGGCCCCAGACCACCTGCTCGCGCAGGGAAACGCGCTCGATCAGCACCTGGCTGCCGAAGTTGAACTCGTCGGTTTTGACCCTGGCGGAGCAGGCGGCGATGAGAAGGGCGTTAGTGCCGGCATCCACGTCGGCCTGAATCATGGCTACGCCCTCGGGCGAGCAGAGCACGTCATGCTCTTTGAATTCCTTGATACCCTGCTCACCAGCGGCTTTGGCCAGCTTGGCGGTGTTGAGAGTGTCGCCGATGCCGCAGCCCTTGCAGATGTATCCACACATTTTATTGCTCATGATAGCTACCTCCTGGCTGCGCTGATGGCCTTTAGGGCCGCCGCCGTGCCGTCCTGAACGCAGGTGACCACTTCGCTGGGCCGGCGCACGGTGCCCGCGCCGATAATGGCTTGGTTGCCCATTACGAAGCCGTAGTCGTCATAGGCCACGTCATAGGGAATTTTGGTGAGGGCGGTGTTGGGCTGCATGCCCGTGGCCAATACCACCAGGTCATGCTCGGCCTTGAAACGCTCGCCCGTGGTGGTGTTCTCGCCCTCCAGAATAAGGTTCCCGCCGTCAGTGGGGGTGATGAGCGCGATCTTGGACTTGATGAAGCTGACGCCCTCGTCGGCCTTGACTTTGGTGTAGAAGTCCTCGTTGCGGTCCATTGTCCGGATGTCGATGAAGTAGATGGTCACCTTGCTCTCAGGCAGCTGGGAGCGGATGTAGGTGGACTGTTTCAGGCTGGCCAGGCAGCAGATTGAGGAGCAGAAGGGCAGGTTGTTCTCGTCGCGGGAGCCGGCGCATTGGATGAAGGCCACGTTCTTGGGAGGCGCGCCGTCGCCAGGACGTTGGATCACGCCTTGGGTGGGGCCGAAGGGGGCCGCCAGGCGTTCCATCATGACGTTGGTGATGATGTTGGGGCTCTGGTCGTAGTTGTAGTACTCGACCTTGGTGGGATCGTAGGGGGTCCAACCGGCGGCCCAAATCACGGCCGAGACCTTGAAGGTCAAATCCTGGCCTTTGTCGCCCAGGTTCACGGCGCCGTAGGAGCAGGCTTGGAAGGCTTTTTGGCCGTCCTCGGTAGCGACGATGCTGGGATCAATGACGAAGCGCTGGGGCATGGCCAGTTCGTGGGGCAGATAGGCGCCTTTGATCTGGCTCAGACCATAGTCAAAGGGATTGGAGATGGTGGCCGTCACAGCCTCGGAGCATTTGCCGCAGCCGGTGCACTTGTCGTTGACAAAGCGCGGATTTTGCTTGGCTGTCACGGTGAAATCGCCGGGCTGCCCCTCGATGGAGGTTACCTCGGTCAGGGTGTAATACTCGATGCGCGGATTGCTGCGGATGCGCCGGAAATTGATCTCCAGGCCGCAGTAGGGCGGGCACAGCTTGGGGAAGTACTGGTGCAGCTGGGCCACGCGGCCGCCCAGATAGGGATTTTTCTCTACCAGCACCACCTTGAAGCCCGCCTCGGCGGCCTCCAACGCAGCGCTGAGTCCGCTCATGCCACCGCCGACCACCAGGATGGCTTGGCTCATGCTGTCATCTGTCATCGTGACACCTCCGAAGGTAATTTCATTGCACCTAGGAGCACCAGCCCGCTCCACCCGGGCCCTGGGTTGGGGCGCCTGGGTCTCGGGCCCGCGGAGCAGGTCCGGTTGATACGGAAACGGCTGCCCACCACTAGGTGGGAGAGAGCGCTCGTATAAACGGGCCTATCATACATATCTACTCCCCATCAGTCCAGAAAAACTGGTTAGCCAAGGGGGCGACTTATCGCCGCGAGGCCGGCGGCCGCCGGCGAAAAACTGGTTTTTTGTCCGTTCCGGGAGAGGCATGACGGCCCGAGCTCGGCCGAGGGTAACGTTTATAGCAAGTTACGGCTACACGGAGAGTTTGGCCGTAACTTGGTATGCGGGCCATGAATGGCCCGCCGGGCGCGCAAACGCCCTCTTAGTATAAATCGCTGGCCGCCGTCAGCCCCGGGGCGGGCAAAAAACTCCAGGCGCCACGAGGGCGCCTGGAATTATCGGTCAAGGCATCAGCTTAATTACGGCATCAGTTCGACGACGTCGCGCTTGATGAACTCCCAGGTGCCGTTTTTGTAGGTGCAGTTGCAGAACACCTTCCAGGCTGGGTCCATCGTGGGCTTGTCGGCGCGGAAGTAATAGCCGGGCCAACGGGTCTCCTCGCGGAAGAGGATGGTGCGCAGGTGAGCTTCGCCCTGCCACATACGCTGGTAGTTCTCCCAGCAACGCTCCAGGTCGTAGCGGTCTTTGGCTCCCATCTTCTCAGCGTCTTCCTTCAACATGCCCATGAGCTCCAGGCCGCGGTCGCATAGGGCCTTGGAGGTCTTAAAGGCGCTCACCACGCCACCGGCATACTCGTCCATGATCTTCTGCATACGGAACATGAACTGCATCGGCAGGATGTAGTTCGGGTTGATCATGGGGTCGGAGGTGAACTTGCAGTTGGCGGCGTAGGTGTCCAGAGGCTTCAGGCACTTGGCCTTCAGCTCGTCGACGCCGGCCACGTTGGGCAGGGTGTTGTTGGCCAGGATGAAGCGCACGGCTTCCTTGGCAGCCCAGCGACCCTCGGCGTGTGAGCCCGAGGAGAACTTGTGGCTGGAGGCGCCCGCGCCGTCACCGGCCGTGAACAGGCCCTTCACTGTGGTCATGTTGCCGTAGCCCCACTTGTAGGGGGTGTTGATGTCCTCGGGGCCGGACACCCAGGCACCAGAGCCACCGGAGTGCGAACCGATGAAGTAGGGCTCGCAAGCCGCGATTTCGGAACGGCTCTTCTCAGGATAAATGTTGTTGGCGGCCCATAGGATAGCCTGGCTCACGGTCATGTCCAGGAAGTCTTCCCAAGCCTCGGCTTCCAGGCTTTTCATCTTCTTCTTGAAGGCCTTCTCGTCGTCCTTATACTCAGCAGCGATGTTGCCGATGGCCTCGGCGGTCTCCATGTACAGCGGGCCCATGCCGGCGTCAACGTCCAGCATGCCAAGGTAGTTGCGCAGGTTGGCCGGGATCGGCTTCACCAGGCCGTAAGGAGCCCAGTTCTGCAACTCGGCCTTGCGGTTGACCATATACTCGCCGCCGGTGGCACTGGTGGCGCGGCTCTTAAAGAGCAGGAACCACGCACCCACAGGGCCATAGGCGTCCTTGAAACGCACGGGGATGAAGCGCACTTCCTGGTTGGTCATCTCGGCGCCGGCCGCGATGGTAAAGTAGGCGGTGGAGCCGCTGTTGAAGGGCGGATACCAGGAGCGGCCCAAGCCCTCCCCGATGGACCGGGGACGGAACACGTGCACCGCGCCGCCCATCATGGCACAGACGGCCTTGGCTTTGAAGATGTAAAATTTGTCCTCACGGGTGCTGAAGCCGTAGGCGCCAGCCACGCGATCGCCGTCCATGATCGGGCCCACGATGAAGATGCGCTCGAGGATCTCGAAGCCGGCTTTCTCCATGGCGTTCTTGGCGGCCTCGGCCACGATGACCTTGTAGGACTCGCCGTTGATCATGATCTGCCACCGGCCCTCGCGAACGTATTTGCCATTCTCGTCGGTCCAGATGGGCAGACCCCACTTCTCGAACATATGCACTGAGCTGTCCACGTGGCGAGCGATGTTGTACACCAGGTCGTCACGGGCGATGCCCATAAGGTCGTTGCGGACATAGCGCACGTAGTCTTCCAGGGTATTGTCGCCCTTGGCGTAGCCCACGTACTCGTTGATGGCGCTAAGGCCCATGGCCACAGCGCCGGAACGGGCGAAAGCGGCCTTGTCGACCACGGTCACTTTCAAGCCGTTCTTTTTGGCCCAATAAGCACCCTCGACCGCCGCGCCAGTGGCGGCCATGCCGCCACCACAAATCAGAAGGTCAGTGGTGACCTCTACAGTTTCCCAATTCGCCATGTGTTATCCTCCTCCTAGACTGCTTACGGGGTGGGGAGTTTGTCGACGCCGCAGGAAGCGGGCTCAGTCACCAAGCACGGGCTGTTGATGTCGCCGTCGCCCTCGGGGAAGCCACCCATGGGGTCAGCCGAGCCTTCAGCCGTGGTGCGGATCGGGAACTTGAACCGCTTGACCGTCCCGTCACGGAACTTCACGGTCCACATGATGTCCTCGGAGCCGCGCAGCGGCACCACGCTTGCGCCCATCGGCACGAAGTCAGCGTAACCGCGGCAGTCAATGGCCTGCTGAGGGCAGATCTTCACGCAGTTGTAGCATTCCCAGCACCAAGAGGGATCGCGGTTCCAGGCTTTCATCACGCCATAACCAGCCGACCCGTCTTTGTCCAAGACCATCAGGTCGTTCGGGCAGATGTACATGCAAGCGGTCTTGTCGAGACCCTTGCAGCCATCGCACTTTTCTACCATCACGAAGCTTGGCATTCAGTTCCTCCATTGGATGTTGGTTTGTAGTTGGCACAACCTAATTTCTTCCCCGTTTACCAGACTTAGGACACTGGCCCCGCGGTCTGCACAAACTCTTGAGGTTCTTTGCACCTCCTTGAATTTCGGACGACATCAATTCTCATGGTCGCAACCCTACCAAACCAAGGGTCGTTTCCCGAGAGGGGCCCAATCCTTGTGCGGGCAGGGACAAAGTATCTAACGCTTGCCCACTTAATTTCACACAAATTACGCGTCAAGGTCATACAGAATCTGCCAACCGCCCAGAATGATCCTACTTTAACGCATATCTGCCGAATTTTTTGTGAGTCACGTTCTTATTAACTTTTTCTGGCCGGACCTGTCAAGAAAAATGTAATAGCCGTCATAAGCTCGTCCCCTTGGAGGCGATACTACAAATAAATCTGCAATTATTATTTGGTGATATGGTGATTTGACGGGCCAGAAACAGCCAGGCCGGGGGCAGGGTGGCGCGAACCCAGCCAGGAGGACGCTTGCAATCAGAGGGCGGGGGCGGGCTGAGGGAGCCCGGCGGGGGACTCCCTGTTGTTTTTCGGATTAATTTGACGAAAGTTCGCTGATTATCCTGGACTGCTTCTTCCTTTTTCAATTTGATCAGATGAATTCTGTTGCGTGGATGCGGACGTGCTTCGGGGAGACGATCTGAGTCTGCTCCTAGGCGGCAGCTATGATCGCGCCTCGGGCCATGTGATTAGCCCTTAGGAAGAGGCCGCCGGAGCCCTGCTGTATGGCGGTGACGGCTGGATCAAAGAAGAGGTTTTGTTTGACGTCTGCGATTTTGAGGTAATGCAGGAGGTAGTCCTGCATATCCTGGAGGGAGACGCCGGCCAGATGGCTTCTGGCCACAACTCTGAAGGTCAGGGGCAGGGAGGTTCTGTATATGAGGAGGTCGTTCTGGCCGGCCAGTATGATGAGCAGGGTTGGCTTGGAGTCTCCCTGAAACTGAGTGATGGTGTGCAATTCGGCCAGAACTTGAAGTCTAAGTAGGGAGGCTGCATCGATGATGAGGCCTGGTTGCTTCTTGCGGTCTTGGGCGACCTCCAGAACCTGTTTCCTGATGAGCTTGGTGAGGACGGCCCTGGAGAAGCTGGCGGTATCCACTTCGAGCTCG
>CBCOTF020000051.1:0-6633 GCA_965112955.2 Desulfarculales bacterium | reverse complement strand
GCACCCATCCGAGTATCAGATCATCTGGGTCACCGCCTCACAGGGCTCCATCCTGGGACTCTACAGGCAAGTCTGCGTCGAGCTCGAAGTGGACACCGCCAGCTTCTCCAGGGCCGGTCTTCACCACGTTCATCAGAAAACAAGTCCTGGAGGTCGCCCAAGACCGCTCCTGGTCGAGTTGCACGCCGTCACTTAGCTTCAAGGAGACTCCAAGCCAATCCTGCCCATCATCCTTGCCGGCCAGAACAACCTCGCCGACCTCCTCATATACAAAACCTCTCTGCCCCTGATCTCCAGGGTCGTGGTCAAAAGTCATTTAGCCGGTGTTCCCCTCCAGGGCTTGCAGGCCTACCTTCTGCACTATCTCAAAATCGCAGGCATCAAACAGAAACTTTTTTCTGATCCAGCTGTTAACGCCATACATCAGGGCTCCGGCGGCCTCTTCCGAGGGGCCAACCACCTGGCCCGAGGCGCGCTCATAGCTGCCGCTGAGGAGCAGGCTCAAGTCGTCTCCCCAGAGCGCGTCCGCATCGCCGCAACAGAATTCAGCTGATCAAATGAGAAAGGAAGAATCGGTCCAGGATAATCAGAAAACTTTCGTGAAATTAATCCGAAGAACGACACCCCCTTCATCCGCCATGCCCTGAAGTGCATAGCGCAAGACACTAAAACTCTGGCCCCGGTCCTCAAGGCGCTCATGACTCTGGAAGAGCATACCCACCTGGATCCTAAGCCGCTGGACCTCCAACCATTCCAACACCAGCTTGGAGGGGCTTAACGGCATCTTCCAGGCCGCCAGGGTAAGAGCCAAAGGCTACCGTAATCTCTTCACCGCCATCGGGGGAACTCATCAAATTTCACAGTTAACGACGAAAAACTGCAAAACATCAGCTACGCCTTCGAAAGGCGCATCAGGAACATCTCGATTCGATCTTCCTGGGGCTGGCTCTGTACCTGGGCCTGAATATCAATGCCTTCACCATCTGGACCAACCTTTACAGCATGACCAGGACCTGCGGGGCAAATTCTCCGACCAGCAAACCGTCGAGTTTTATGTTGCCGAAATAGAAACGTAGCCAAAAAGCTCACCATAAGCACCGATAAATTGGCCAGTCAAGACCAGGAAGCTAGCGCCAAGGAGCTGGCCGGTCAGATGAAAAATTGCAGCAGCAATTCCACTAGCTGCGCTCCGACCTGTCCTTCGGCATGGGCAAAATTTGGCGGCTACCCACCCAAGAACCCTATTGACTTCATGCGCCTATTAAGCGAATTTATCGGTACCCTGCTCACCGGCATCATGGCCTGCGTAGGCGTACCTTACTGGCACAATTTGCTCCATGGCTTTTCCGCCCTGCACTAGCGTCGCGAGGCCCCAGCCAAGGCTGGCACCTAAAATAACACCACCACCACCCCGATAGCAGCCAGGGGGGGCGGATCTCGGCCGCGTCTACTTACTTATCCTGCCACACCGGGGCGCGCTTCTCCAGGAAAGCCTTGAGCCCCTCCTCGGCGTCGTGGGTGGGCATCAATTCCTTGAGGTAGATTTTCTCGATTTTCTTGAGGGCGTCTGCGGGGTCAGGCTCCTTGAGGCCCTTCAATATGGCCTTCTTGCTTAAACGGAGCACCAACCCCGAAAGCTTCATCAGCTTACCGACCAGCTTGTCGGTGGCCGCCAAAAGATCCTCGGGCGCCACCACCTGGTTGACCAAGCCCAGACGATAGGATTCTTCGGCGCTGATGATGTCGCCGGTCAAGATCAGCTCCAGGGCCTTCTTGTAGCCTATCTGGCGGGGGAAGGCCAGGGCGGCGATGGGCGGGAAGACGCCCACCATGATCTCGGGCTGACTAAGCTTGGCCTTGACACTGGCCACCACCAGGTCGCAGTACACTGCCAACTCACAGCCACCGCCCAGGGCCGCGCCCTGCACCGAGGCCACGCTGACGCAGTCCAGGGTGTCCATGCGCCGGAAGATGCCGTGGAACACCTCGATCATCTCGTTGACATGGCCGCTCAGGTGCTCGCCCACATCCACGCCGGCGCTGAAGGCCTTGCCCTCAGCCTTGATGAGAAGCACCTTGACGCCTTGACCCATGAGGCTGTCCAACGCAGCATTCATCTCCTTCATCATGGCGATGTTCAGCACGTTCAGGGGCTCGCGGTTCAGGGTTAGGGTGGCCAGGCCCCCGGCCAGATCCAGTTTTATGAATTCATAGGCCATGTGGCGGCTCCTCGCAGCTTGGGGTTAAAGACAGCGGGCTGGGCCATGGTCCGGCCCGCTTAAGATAAAAATTACGGCCAGGACTTAAGCCTTGGGCTTGCCCAACACGGCCGCGAAGGCCTCCTCGTCGGCAACGGCGCCTTGGGCGAGGAGCTGGCGGAATTTCAAGAAGTCGATGACGTCGATGCCGGTGCTCTTCTTGGTGTTGAAGGCGCCGAAGCCCAGGAAGGCCTCGTAGTTCATGTTGGCCATAAGCCAGTGCCGGTTGGGCAGCTTGGCCTGATCCCAGAAGAACTTTTTCTTGGCGCGAATGCCGTCGATGGATTTCATCACACAGCCCGGGAAAAGATTGGCGAAGGTCCAAATGGTCTTGGCCACCTCGGCGTCCAAAAGCTCAAAACTCTTGGGAAGCTCCTTGATTTTGGCCTTGGCCTCTTGGGCCGCTGAGCCGCTGACGTACTCGCCGTAGACGATCATGCCGTTGTCAACGTATTTGTCGGTAATGATCAATGGGTTACGCAGCCACTTGTCGCCGTCTTTGAGCACCGGAACAACCTTGGAGATGAGGTTTTTTTGCCGCATCTTGTAGGCCGACCACATCTCGCAGGAGACGCAGTTCCATATGGCGTCTTCCATTGACAGGAACCAGGGCAAGAAATCGGTGGAGCCGCCGTCGGGCGCGGAGCCATGACGGGCGCCGGCCTGGCCGAAGATGGCCAGGTCGGAGCTGATGGCCAGGTCGCAGGCCATGCCGATCTCCTGACCGCCGGCCACGCGCATGCCGTTGACCCGGCAGATCGTGGGCTTCTTGCACATCAGGATAGCATCCACCATGCCGTTGAACAGATCCATGTACTCGCCGTACTCGTGGGGGCGGCGGGAGTAATACTCGCTGTACTCTTTAGTGTTGCCGCCGGTGCAGAAGGCGTCGAAGCCGGTGCCGGTAAACACCGCCGCTACCACCGAGCGGTCGCTGCTGGCGGCGTTAAAGCCCGCGATGACGCCCTTGACCATCTCGGTGGTGTAGGAGTTATACTGCTTGGGGTTGTTCAGGCGGATCTCGGAAACGAACAAGTCGGGGATGGCCTCGCCCGTTTTAGGGTTAGTTAGCGGTTTCTTGGTATAGACCACGCAGGGAGCGTCGGCATCGCTGCTCCAGTGCTCGTTGCCGAAGAGCTGGTGGTTCCTCAGGTTGTTATCTCTAGGCATCCAGTCCAGGGCCATAATCTCTCCTCCTTGCAAGTTTGATAATCCCCGCGGTGGGGGACTGATGGTTTAAAAATCAGGCTCCAGCACCTGGCGCTTGTCGAACAGGCCGTTGTGCTGCTGCTCGAAGATTTCGCGGATCTGACTCATGGGCTTGGTCTCTAGGAAGGGCTCGATCTGCACCTTGCCCTCCTGCACTAACGCCAGGACCTTGGGGTAGTGCTCGGGCAGGCATCCCCACGTGCCGATCATCTCGGCGTCGAAGGCCATGAGCCGGCTGATGGCGTAGCTCACCGGCTTCATGGTGAAGCCCACCACGATCAGCTTGCCGATAAAGCTCAAGAGCCCCAGGGCGATTTCCTGCCCCGGGGTGACGCCGGTGCACTCGAAGATCTTCCAGCCCACGTTGCTGGGCACGCCGATCTGCTTGGCGATGGCTGAGAACTCCCCGCGCAGGGTCTTGAAATCCTTGTCCTTGGAATTGAGGACGTAGTCGGCGCCGAATTTGAGCGCCCGCTCCAGCTTGGCCTGGTTGATGTCGATGCCCACCACCACCTGGGCGCCCAAGGCCTTGGCCACCTGGGTCATGTATACGCCCACGCCGCCAGCAGCGCCGATGATTATCACTCGGTCCCCGGCGTTAAGGCCAGCACGCGTGGCCGCCTGGTAGGGGGTGGTACAAGCATCGGCCACCACAGCGTAGTGGCTCAAGGGGAACTTTAGCTCGTCGATGATGCACAGGTCGCTGGCGGGCACGGGGATGTGGCTGCTGAAGCCACCGTATATGCCCAGCGAGTTGCCAGGCATCTTTTGGTCCAGGCAGCGGTTGCCGCGCCCTTTCCGGCAGATATTGCAGCCGTGGCAGGGCATCACCGCAGGCACGATCACATTTTTGCCAACCAGATTGGCGGGGCCGGTCACCACGGTGCCGCTGATCTCGTGACCCAGGGTCAAGGGCGGCTTGTTAACGGTGGGCACGCCATCGTAGTAGTAGCTCAGGTCGGTATGGCAAACGCCGCAGCCGGCCACCTTCACCAGGGCCTCGTCGGGTTTTAGTTCCAGTACCGGGATGGTGGTGCGCTCCAGTTTGCCGGGAGCCTCCTTGGATGTGGGGATCACCATCTGCCAAGTATCGATTTTGTCAGGTATACTTGCCATATTCTCTCCTAGGCTGAAGGCCCCTGGGCGCCGGGGACCGGCGCGTCGCGGGCGCTGGCGTTAGATCATGCCATATCCGCCGTCCACGCAGATCAGCTGGCCGGTGATGTAGGCGGCCTCGTCGGAGGCCAAAAAAACAAACGCCGGAGTGATGTCATCGGCCTCGGCGAAGCGCTTCAGCAGGATGCGGTTCATATAGATATCTTTGAGTTTCTCGTCATTGCGAATTTTCTCGGTCATGTCCGTGGCCACGATACCCAAGCTAAGCACGTTGACGCAGGTGCTGAAACGGCTCATCTCGCGAGCGATGGACTTAGTCAGGCTGATCGCGCCACCCTTGGCCGCCGAGTAGTTGACCTGCCCCACGGTGCCCACCACGCCGGCCACGCTGGTGACGTTGATAATGCGGCCTTGCTTGTGGGCGCTCAGGTGGGGATGGGCGGCCTTGGTCATCATCCACACCGCCTTGAGGTGGATGCCCAGAACCGCGTCCCAGGCGGCCTCGTTCATCTTGTGCAGCATGCTCGGCCGCGTGAAGCCGGCATTGTTCACCACGATGTCCAGACCGCCTAGGTCGTTGACCGCGGCGTTCACCAAGGCCTGGCAGCCCTCCCATTGGGCCACGTCGGCCTTGACCGCCACGGCTTTGCCGCCGAAACCCTGGATCTGCTTCACCACTTCCAGAGCCGGACCCTGGGAGGCAGAATAATTCACCACCACATCGGCGCCTTCACGGCCATAGGCCAAGGCCACGGCCGCACCCACTCCCCGGGAGGCCCCGGTGACGATGGCTTTTTTACCTTTTAGGCGCATTGAATTTCCTCCTGCTCGCCTCCGGCCCAGGCATACGTATACCTGCTACCGGTCAATTAATGGCTTTGTAACTTCAAGATAGCTATAGCCTCTTCGTCGTCATGAGTGGAAATGGTGTAGTTCCGATGGCATGATGCAGCGATCCGCATAGCCAAGTTGAAGCAGGAGGCAATCAAGGACGCCGGCGAGCTTCTGGCCCTTGGGCTGGGGTTGTAAGGCTGCCCTGGCGGCTGGTATAATAACGTGTGGACACCGATAAACAGCCCCACGAGGTCTTCTTAGAGGTCTTCTTTAGAGGTTGCCGCCGACCGGGGAACTGAGTACCCCTGCCCGTAGTGTGGTAGGTTGTGCAAGGCCACGACTTCCACGAGCTCACCTGGCGGTACATCAATTTTTTCCAGCATCATTGCTACGTAACCGTTCGGGTGCTCTGGGTATACTCCCCCGACCACGGGACCAAGGAGGGCAGCCGGTTCACCTTGCTGTTCGAGCAGGCAGCCGTGACCCTGGTACGGGAGATGCCCGTGCTGGCTACGGCCCGCATCATCGGGGTCAGGGATACGCGACTTTGGCGGGTGGTCTAGTTCTACGTGGCCCAGGCCCTGTCCAAAATGGACCTGGGCGGGGTCAAGGCCGTGGCTCTGAACGAAACCGCCTCCAAGCGGGGCCATAACTACATCACCGTCTTCATCGACCTCGACCGCAAGCAAAAGCCGGTCATCATCGTTACCCCCGGCAAGGGCAAGGGCTGTCTGGTCCTGTTCCGCCGCTTCCTGCGTGAGCATGGCGGCGATTACAACAATAATCGCCGAGGTGGTCTGCGACATGTCAATAGCCTTCCTGGCCGCCATCGGCAAAAGCTTCCCCAGCGCCAACGTCACCGGGCACTGGTTCCATATAGTCCAAACTCTTCACCACTGCCGTGGAAGAGGTCCGAAAGGCCGCGGCGAAAGAGCGTAAACTGCCCATGGTCACCCGCGGGGCCGTGCTCAAGGCCGCTGTCGGCGGCAGGCTAACCGAAAAGCAGCAGCAGGCCCTGACCGAGCTGAAAACCGGCGGTTTCGCCACCGCCTAGCGGCTCAAGGAAATGCTGCGCTGGGTCAGAAAGGCCACCTCATATACAAGCCGTCTAGTGACGCATCACCCACTTTATCCGTCATGACCTGAAAGTGCATAACACCTGGCACCAAAACCCTGGCCCCGGTCCTCAAGGCGCTCATGACTCTGGAAGAGCATG
>CBCOTF020000050.1:0-12234 GCA_965112955.2 Desulfarculales bacterium | reverse complement strand
GCATCGCGCCTGACACCACAACCCTGGCCCCCGTCCTCAAGGCGCTCATGACTCTAGAAGGGCATGCCACCTAGATCCTAAACCGCTGGACCTCCAACCATTCCAACGCCCGCCTGAAAGGGCTTAACGGCATCTTCCAAGCCGCCAGGGCAAAAGCCAAAGGCTAACGTAATGTCTTCACCTTCATGATTATGATCTATTTCATCGCCGTACCACTAACGACGAAGAACCGTTTTGAAGATGGCTAGGTTCGATCCTCGTGGCCTATGGCCCTCTGAGCCTTGCTGAAGTCGCTGTAGATCAGGGTGCCGGGATTGTGGTTGCGGACTGAACGGCTAGTCATGGGGGACCCCCTGCCTTAAGTTATGTGACTGTATAGTTAACATCTTGATAACATTAAAACATTTCCAATCTACGGAGATCGTTCAGAAAATCGCGCCAACCATGTAAAATTCAACAGCCCGGGGCACCGCTTCAACCCATGAGCCACCAAATGCAAAAATGCTCCTTTCGCCTGGCGGGAGGCGCTCTGGGAACCCTTATCGGCGATGCCCTGGAGATGCCTGTGGCAGGCTGGTCCGCCAACAATATCCAGTCCCGCCATGGATGCCTGCGCTCCTTTGTCGACGGGCGGTTCGCCGCCGGCTCCTACACAGATGACTTCCAGATGAGGGTCGCCATTTTGGGGACCCTGGACCAGCGGGGAGACCTGGACCAGGCCTACTTGGCCGAGCGTTTTATAGCCAATTTTCAACCCTGGCACGGTTACGGCGGCCATATCGCGGGTATGATGCAACGCCTGGCCGCAGGTGTGCCTCGGCCCCAGGCCGGCACCGATCCCTATGGCAACGGTGGGGCCATGCGGGTGGGCGTACTGGGGGCGGCCTTTGACCAAAGGATCCTGGAGCGCGCCGCTTTGGCGCAGTGCCGCATTACCCACTACCATTCCCAGACCCTGGCTGGGGCTTTGGCCCAGGCCTGGATGGTGGGCTTGGCCTGCCGCTGGGCTGAGAAAGGGTCTCGGGCCGTGTTGTTTTTCGGATTAATTTGACGAAAGTTTTCTGATTACCCTGTACTGATTCTTCTTTTTTCATTTGATCAAATCAATTCTGTTGCGGCGATGCGGACGTGCTCCGGGGAGATAACCTGAGTCTGCCTCTCGGCGGCAGCTACGAACGCGCCTCGGTCCAGGTGGTTGGCCCTTTGGAAGTGGCCTCCGGAGCCCTGCTGTATGGCGGTGATGGCCGGATCAGAGAAAAGGTTCTGTTCGACGTCTGCGATTTTGAGGTGGTGCAGGAGGTAGGCCTGCATACCCTGGAAGGAGACGCCGGCCAGGTGACTTCTGGCCACGACCCTGGAGGCCAGGGGCAGGAAGGTTCTATATATGAGAAGGTTGGTGCGGTTATTCTGGCCAGCTAGGATGTCGGGCAGGATTGGCTTGGAGTTTCCCTGAAGCTGAGTGATAGTGTGCAACTCGGCCAGGCCTTGAAGCCTGAGGAGGGAGGCTTCATCGATGATAAGGACGGGTTTCTTCTTGCGGTCCTAGGCGATTTTTATGATCTGCTTTCTGATGAGCTTGGTGAGGACGGCCCTGGAAAAGTTGGAGGTATCCACTTAGAGCTCGACGCAGATTTGCCTATAGAGTTCCAGGATGAAATCCTGTGAGGCGGTGACCTAGATGATCTAATACTCGGATGGGTGCAGTCTGCTGGCAGTCTAGCGCAAGGCGGTGGATTTCCCGCTGCCCATATCTCCGGTGACCAGGGCCAGTGCGCCGAGGCGGATGGTATATTAGAAGCGCTTGGCAACGCCGAGGGCCTCGGCGGTCTGCATTATTCCCTTGGGTGCCAGGTTAGGGCCGAAGGGCTCCCTGGTGAGGACGAAGAAGGTGCGGTAGTTTGGTTTCATGAATTGCTGACCTCAGGGTCTGGTTTTTGCGAGAAAAGGGAGCCGCCAGTGAGGGCCGTACTGGAGCTGGATTCCAAGCGCAGCAGATGGTGGTCGCGCTTGACCTTGCAATTTACGGCGAGATCCAGCGCCCCGAGCAAGCCGTGGGAGCGATTTTCCAGTAGGACCTCTACACGGTCGTGGTCATGGTCGTGGTAGAGGAGGATGATTTGCTTGCCGATCAGGGAACTGGGGCCTCGTATAGTCTCTACCGGCCAGGGAGACGATGCTGTATCGGCGGGGGCAGGCCTGTGACGTACTATATTTTGCTTGTGAAGCGTTACAGGGGGGCCTGTCCGGTGCCCACAGATGCTTGCGCTGGTGGTAGACGTCCCTAATCCAGCACGCCAGGGTCTAATTGATGTCCCGAAGGGTGTGTCGCCCTTGAAGCCGGGGAGAAATTGGGACCTGACGGTGCGGAAGGATTTTTCGATCTTGCCCCTGCCCTGGGGCACGTAAGGCGGCGAGTGGACCAGGGCGATGCCCAGGGAGGCGATGATCTCTTCCAGGTGGTGGGAGCCGACAGGCTGGGCCGTTGTCGAGGTACAGCTTGCGTGGTAGCCCCCGTTTGAGCACGGCCTAGCGCAAGGCCTGTAGATAAGTGGCCAGGCCCTCGTAAAGATAAAACTCGGCACGGGCGGTCAGACGGCTCATGTCGTCGATTAACGCGAAGAGATAGGTCTTGCGCCGTTTATCGCCCACCAGGAGCATCGGCCTCTGGATGGCGTCACTCTGCCAAATGTCGTTGGCAGCTAGGCCTCGAAGCGCCTGCGAGAGTAATGTCAGCTTGCCACCGCCCTGGTGGTAGAGCCTGGTCCATCCCAAAATGGTGGAGCGCGGCAACCTGATGCGGTTGGAGAAGGGGATTTGCTATCGCTGAACGCGCTTGTCACGTAGGAACCTCGCCCGTTCACCACGCTCCATGCAGTCCCTGGCAAAAAAATCGCTGATGACGCCAAAACGGAAAATGGCTATTCGTTTTTTCTGGTCCTCGTCCATGTCGATCCTCCATGGGAGTGTTCCGCTAAGGTATAGACCGGAGGGCCGGGCCAGGACAACGGCACCCTTGGGGAGGTGGCTCAGGGAGGGAAAGGGCTCTCGCTTTGCGCCGACCGACTGGCCTCGGCTAAGCCCCGGCCACTGTGCCAATCGAAGGCCTTAAGCAGGTCGCCCGACCAGCTTGACCCCAGGTATAGGCTCACCTGCCGCAGCAGGCCCTTGAGCCAGTGGCGCTGGCGGAAGCGCGGCAGGCCAGGGTCCCATCTACCCCGGGCTAGCTTATTGGAAAGGCTTAACCGAATGGTCTCCACCGGAGCCTGAAGCCGGCTCCAGTAACCCCACGGCTGCAGCCGGATCACCGCCCGGCAGTCAGGGCAGAGGAAACATCGAAGCCAAATTTCCGTAGAGGCTTCATTAAAGTAGGCAGGCACGAAGCTGTGCCCCCGCTTCCACACCGGCGTCATCTCGCCGGCCGGAGCCAGAGTAAACGCTGCCCCAGCTCCATGACCTTCTTAACGCAGGCTGCAACGAAAAGTACGATGGCAACCAGATGGCAGGGAATTATTTCCGTCTCTCGGGGTCAGGGGTGTTCCACCACCCTCGGCCACTTCCTCATTCCTGGACCCACATCCAAGGTCCAGGATAATGGGATAAAATCCCTCCCTGGTCAAGCCAATCTGAAAAAATCCCTTACTTCCCGATCAAAATAAAGCAAGAATCAACAAGCGAAAAATCCACCGCCTTGCGCTGGGCCACCAGTAAGCAGCACCCATCCTAGTATCAGATCATCTGGGTTACCGCCTCACAGAGCTCCATCCTGGAACTCTACAGGTAAATCTGCGTCGAGCTCGAAAGGGACACCGCCAGCTTTTCCAGGGCCGTCCTCACCAAGCTCATCAAAAAACAGGTCCTGGAGATCGCCCAGGACCGCAAGAAGAAACCCGTCCTCATCATCGATGAAGCCTTCCTCCTCAGGCTTCAAGTCCTGGCCGAGTTGCACAACACCACTAAGTTTCAAGGAAACCCCAAGCCAATCCTGCCCACCATCCTGGCCGGCCAGAACAACCTCGCCGACTTCCTCATATACAGAACCTCCCTGCCCCTGGCCTCCAGGGTCGTGGCCAGAAGTCACCTGGCCGGCGTCTCCCTCCAGAGTAAGCAGGCCTACCTCCTGCACACCTCAAAATCGCAAACGTCAAACAGAACCTCTTCATCTGATCAGGCCGTCACCACCATACAGCAGGGCTCCGGTGGCCACTCCCGAAGGGCCAACCACCTGGACCGAGGCGCGTTCGTAGCTACCGCCGAGGGGCAGACTCAGGTTATCTCCCCGGAGCACGTCCGCATCACCGCAACAGAATTGATCTGATCAAATGGGAAAGGAAGAGTCAGTCCAGGATAATCAGAGAACTTTCGTCAAATTAATCCGAAAAACAACACCCAGCGGCGCATCACCCACTTCACCCGCCATACCCTGAAATGTATAGCGCCTGACACCAAAACCCTGCCCCGATCCTCAAGGCGCTTATGACTCTGGAAGAGTATGCCCACCTGATCCTAAGCCGCTGGACCTTCAGCCATTCCAACGCCCGCCTGGAGGAGCTTAACGGCACTTTCCAGGCCGCCAAAACAAGAGCTATAGGCTGCCGTAATGTCTTCACCTTCATGACCATGATCTATTTCATCGCCGTACCACTAGGGAAACACATCAAATTCCACAGTTAACGACGAAGAATTTTAAAAATTAGGATAACACGGAATTGGTACCGACTGGGTATTAATTCGCGATACCAACAAAAAAGGACTTAAGCCATGCGGCCTAAGTCCTTGATCTATCTTGGTGGGCTGCCAGTGGATCGAACACTGAACCTACGGATTAAGAATCCGTTGCTCTACCAGTTGAGCTAGCAGCCCGCGCGGACGAAAAAATATTTAACAGTCAGGGCTTGGTTCGTCAATAGGTATTTGCCCACAAATCGTCCGGCACAGATTCAGAACATCGTTCCGGCCGCAGGGACCATTTTCCAAACCAGCCACTCAGTCGAGGGGCCAGGCAGCAACGCCCCAGTAGACTCCAGCCATGACGCCGAGTGGGGAATAGTGGAGATAAACTTTGGCTGGAGGGGGCCAGGTGTTCACCGGGTGGTCAATTCACGCACTGGACGCTAAGGGCCGGCTATTGTATCTGTGTCGCCGCCCAAGCTCACGGCCAGCACCACGGTCTGATGGGCGCTGTGAGAGGCCAAGAAAGCCCCCAGGGCCGCTGGTACGGCCTCACCGGCTCTTATGTCGCAGGCATAAGCAGCTCCACGCAACAGCAAGCCCGCTTGGAAATCGTCACCTAGGGGCAAGGGGGGCATGGCTCGCAACCGGGAGGCGGTATGGAGGTGCTGTGCCTGGATCTTAGCGGCCACAGTTGCCACTATACTACCGCGCTTTCTTTGCCCTCACCAGGAAGCCCTTTGGCTCTGGCCAGGCACCCAATGAAGTAATGCAGACCGCCGAGGCCCTCGGCGTTGCCAAGCGCTTCTAATATACCATCCGCCTCGGCGCACTGGCCCTGGTCACCGGAGATATGGGCAGCGGGAAATCCACCGCCTTGCGCTAGACTGCCAGCAGACTGCACCCATCCGAGTATTAGATCATCTAGGTCACCGCCTCACAGGATTTCATCCTGGAACTCTATAGGCAAATCTGCGTCGAGCTCTAAGTGGATACCTCCAACTTTTCCAGGGCCGTCCTCACCAAGCTCATCAGAAAGCAGATCATAAAAATCGCCTAGGACCGCAAGAAGAAACCCGTCCTTATCATCGATGAAGCCTCCCTCCTCAGGCTTCAAGGCCTGGCCGAGTTGCACACCATCACTCAGCTTCAGGGGAACTCCAGACCAAGCCTGCCCATCACCCTGGCCGGCCAGAACAACCACGCCGACCTTCTCATATACAAAAAAACCTCCCTGCCCTTGGCCTCCAGGGTCGTGGCCAAAAGTCATCTAGCCGGCGTCTCCCTCCAGGACATGCGGCTTACCTCCTGCACCACCGCAAAATTGCAGGCGTCAAACAGAATCTCTTCATCTGATCAGGCCGTCACCACCATCCAAATGAGAAAGGAAGAATCAGTCCAGGGTAATCAGAGAGCCTTCGTCAAATTAATCCGAAAAACAACAATAGGAGGCGCCGCCGGCCAGAACATCCCCAGGCTCAGCAGAATCAGCAACAAGGCACCCTTGGTCTTCATTTTGGGTTTTTCGTCGTTAACTGTGGAATTTGATGAGTCTCCCCAGTGGTGCGACGATGAAATAGATCATGGTCATGAAGGTGAAGACATTACGGCAGCCTATAGCTCTTGCTTTGGCGGCCTGGAAAGTGCCGTTAAGCTCCTCCAGGCGGACGTTGGAATGGTTGGAGGTCCAGCGGTTTAAGATCAAGTGAGCATGGCTTTTCCAGAGAATCATGAACGCTTTGAGGGCCGAGGTCAGGGTTTTAGTGTCAGGCGCTATGATACTTCAGGGTATGGTGGGTGAAGTGGGTGCTACGCCACTGAGCGGGCCCGTATATAGGTGGCCTTTCTGACCCAGCGCAGCATCTTCTTGAGCCGCCAAGCGGTGGCGGTGGCGAAGCCGCCGGTTTCCAGTTCGGTCAGGGCCTGCTGCTGCTTTTCGGTTAGCCTGCCACCGTCAGCGGCCTTGAGCACGGCCCAGCTGGTGGCCTGGGGCAGTTTACGCTCCTTAGCCTCGGCCTTTCGAACCTCGTCTACGGCGGTGGTAAAAAATTAGGCTACATGGAACCAGTCCACGATGACGTTGGCGCCGGGGAAGCTTTCGCCGATTGCGGCCAGGGAGGCTGACGACATGTCGCAGACCACCTCGGCAATATTGTTGTGATCGCCGCCATGCTCACGCAAGAAGCAGCGGAACAGGACCCGTCAGCCCTGTCCCTTGCCGGGGGGGTAGCGAAGATGACCGGTTTTTGCTTACGGCCTAGGTCGATGAAAACGGTGACGTAATTGTAGCCCCACTTGGGAGCGGTTTTGTCCAAAACCACGGCCTTGACCCCGCCCAAGTCCATTTTGGGCAGGGCCTGGGTCACGTAGACCTAGACCACCCGCAAAAGTCGCGTGTCGCTGACCACGATGATGCGGGCCGCAGTCAGCACGGGCATCTCTCGCACCAGGGTCATGGCCGTCTGCTCGAACAACAAGGTGAATCGGCTGCCCTCGCGAGCCCAGGGCATTTTGACCTATTTGGCCCCGTGGTCGGAGCAGTCCACCCGGAGCACCCGGGCGGTTACATAGCAATGGTGTTGGAAAAAATTGAGATAATGCCAGGTGAATTAGTGGAAGTCGTGAGCCTCGCGCAACCTGCCACACTCCGGGCAGAGATACTCGGCTCACCGGTCAGCGGCAACCTATAAGAAAACCTCGTGGGGCTGCTTATCGGTGTCCACACGCTGTCTCACCAACCGCCAGGACGGTTGCCAACCCCAGGCCAAGGGCCAAAAGTTTGCCGGCGTCCACGGTTGCCTCCTACTTCAACTCGGCCATGAGGATCGCTGCATCATGACACCGGAACTACACCAATTCCACTCATGTAGAAATTGGAGTTTATCTAAAGCCCCCACCCTCCCCCGCTCTTGCCCATCTCCCCAACCACGGCCAAGAGCGCCGTCAATCCCAGGGCTATCACCGCCAGCATGGCCAGCACCACCAGGAGCAGCGGCGGGAGGATAATGGCGAAAAAGGCCCGGCCCTTGCCGATGCCGTGGGTGGCGGCCAAGCCAGCGGTGAGGACCACCAGATGCCAGATCAGCACCGCCGGCGTGCCCACATAGGGCAGGATGGCCAGGAACCCGGCGGCCTCGCCATAGGCGTTAGCCCGAAAGGTGGCCCCGAAGCCCTGCTTGGCGCTCCCTAGGATGAATAGCATCACGTGCACCACGGCGGTGGTGATAAACATCTCTGCCAAGGTGATGAGAGGCGCCAGAAAAAGGAGCCAAAGGGCCGCCTTGCTGGATAGCGGCGAAATATCCAGCAGCATCCCCCACAAAAGGGTCATAGCCGTAGAGCAGGTGCCCAGCACCAGGCCGTAGCTCAAGGGCCAGCTCATACCGTGACGGGCCGGAGGCGGGGTCAGGGTGCGGCCGGGATGCCCCAGCATCTGCCAGGTGGTGTGCCACAGGCGGCTCAGGAGCCCAGCCTCGCCCTCCCAGGCGGGCCCTTGGCCCCCTGACGGGGGAGATGCTGGCCCCTCCTGCCAGGCCCAGTCCTGATGGCCTCCCAGGGTTGGCGAGGCCGGCGGGACGGGCGGCGGCTGCGGGGGCAAAGAGGTAGCCGGCGCGGCGGGATGTTCCTGCTTCTGACCACAGACCGGGCAGCGCATGGCCTCGGGCAGCCCTCCCGGTGCGGCAATGGCCGGGGCCACCTCGGCACCGCAAAAGGGGCAATAGGCTGCCATCAGCTTTTGTCCTTTTTGCTTTCGAACTTGAGCCTGGACCAGCGATTGAGGAAGCCGCTCACCCCGCCCAGCAGGGTGCTATCGCGGCGAGCGTTGTCCTCGGCCATCTCCCGCTGCCCTTGGCCAGAGACGGCGGCGCGCAGGCATTCCACGCGCTCCGCGCAGTTCCAGCATTGTTCCTGCACCTCGCGCAGGCCCTGCTTGCTGCGGGGGAACACCTTCTCCAGGACGCCGTAGCAGTCCGGGCGAAAGGTTTCGGTCTCTTGGCTGATCAAGGGTGCCCTCCCGGCGGATTTTGGCGGAGATATTCCCGCCGCTAGTAACAGAATAATGGCTGGACCCTGGCTGGTCAAGGCCGGACGCGCCCTAAGACAGCGGGGCCAAGTCGCGCCCCCGCGTGAGCCCGTCACAGCCTGTAACTTTATTCTTGAACCGGCTCAGACATTAAGTCATACTAAAAACAAGCGATTAGCGCTCCGGCTGTGTTTCATAGCCGGTAAATGCCTTAGCCGATAGGAACTCCTACCCCATACCCGCACGCCTTCCTAGGGAGCAAGATATGGGGCATCGGACGGTTATTGGCTTGATAGCGGCGAGGCTCGTGTGGCTTTTTACCGCGCCCCTGGCCGACCAAGCCTATGCCGAACAAAAGAAAAGCCAGCCCAAGAGTTACAGCTCCCCTCCAAAATCCACATCATGAAGCCCATCCAAGTCCAAATCCAGTAGCACCCTCACCAAAACCAACGTTGGCGCTACGGCGGGCGCGACGGCTAAAAGGGTTAGCGCCAAGTCCAGCACCAGCTCCCAGACTGGCTCAAGGGGCAAGCAACCGGCCACCAAATCCGCGGGCAGCAAGGACCAACCCTGGGGCGGCACGGCCACCCCCCAATCTCGCCAAGTGGCAATTCGGTGCGGATTCCAGGGGAGTGGGCAATGCATTCTATTTGAAGAGTACCACCTAATCCGATGATATGGGCCGGATGGCCAGAGCACAACGCCGCTGGTGTATGCATTATGCCATAGGAGTCTCGTCGCCGGTCAAGCTTGCCAGCTTCTTTCTCATGGACTCTACTTTCAAATTTATCTTGTAGGCGTTATGGATCAGGCGATCGAGGATAGCATCGGCCAAGTTGGAGTCGCTGACGTTTTTGTGCCCCTAGTCCACGGGCACTTGGGCGGTGACTATGGTGGCGCCTTGGCCGTAACGGCCTTCCAGGACTTCGAGCATATCCAGGCTCTGTTCCCGTGACAGTTTCTCCAGCCCTCAGTCGTCCAGATAAGCAGGGTGGCGTTATTTTTCGGATTAATTTGACGAAAACTCTCTGATTATCCTGGATTGATCCTTCCTTTCTCATTTAATCAGGTCAATTCTGTTGCGGGGATGCGGACGTGCTCCGGGGAGACGACCTAAGCCTGCTCCTCAGCGGTAGCTATGATCGCGCCTCGAGCCAGATGGTTGGCCCTTCGGAAGAGGCCGCCGGAGCCCTGCTGTATGGCGGTGACGGCCGGGTCAGAGAAGAAGTTCTGTTTGACGCTTGCGATTTTGAGGTGGTGCAGGATGTAGGCCTGCATGTTCTGGAGAGATACGCCAGCCAAATGGCTTCTGGCCAAGACCTTGGAGGCTAGGGGCAGGGAGGCTCTGTATATGAGGAGGTCGGCGAGATTGTTCTGGCCGGCCAGGATGATGAGCAGGATTGGCTTGGAGTCTCCCTGAAGCTGAGTGACGGTGTGCAACTCGGCCAGGACTTGAAGCCTGAGGAAGGAAGCTTCACCGATGATGAGGACGGGTTTCTTTTTGCGATTCTGGGCGACCTCCAAAACCTGTTTTCTGATGAACCTGGTGAGGACGGCCCTGGAGGAGCTGGCGGTGTCCACTTCGAGCTTGACGCAGATTTACCTGTAACGTTCTAGGATGGAATCCTGTGAGGCGGTGACCCAGATGATCTGATACTCGGATGGGTGCAGTCGGCTGGCAGCCCAGCGTAAGGCGACGGATTTTCCGCTGCCCACATTTCCGGTGACCAGGGCCAGTGCGCCGAGGCGGATGGCGTATTCGAAGCGTTTGGCCACGCCGAGGACCTCGTTGGTCTGCATTATTTCCTTAGGCGCCAGGTCAGAGCCGCAGGGCTCCCTGGTGAGGGCGAAGGAGGCGCAGTAATTTGGGTTCATGAGTTGCTGACCTCCGAGTCTAATTTTTGCGAAAAGTGGAGCTGGATTCCAATAACGGCGAGATCCAGCGGCCTAAGCAAGCCGTGGGAGCGGTTTTCCAGTAGGACCTCTACGCGGTCGGGGTCATGGTCATGGTAGAGTGAGGATGCTTTGCTTGCCGATCAGAGGCACTGGAGCCTCGTATAGCCTGCCGACCAGGGAGACGGTGCCGTCCAGGGGCACGCGACGCGTGGCCCTTTTGCTGAAGTAGTCTTTCAGGTCGGCGTGAGCAGGTCTGACGCACTCCATCTTGCTGGTGAAGCGTTACAGGGGCCCTGTCCGATACCCAGATGCTTGCGCTGATAGTAGACGTCCCTAACCCTAATCCAGCACTCCAGGGCCTCATTGATGTCCCGAAGGGTGTAGCCCTTGAAATCGGGGAGAAACTGGGACCTGGCGGTGCAGAAGAATCTTTCGATCTTGCCCCTGCCCTGGGTCACGTATGGCGGTGAGTGGACCAAGGCAATGCCCAGGGAGGCGGTGATCTCTTCCAGATGGTGGGAGCGGAAGGCTGGGCCGTTGTCGAGGTAGAACTTGCGTGGTAGCCCCCGTTTGAGCAGAGCCTGGCGCAAGGCCTATAGCTAAGGGGGCCAGGCCCTCGGCGAGGTAAAGCTCGGCGTGGACGATCAGGCGACTCATGTCGTCGATGAACGCGAAGAGGTAGGCCTTGCGCCGTGTCAATCTTCCATGGTGGTGTTTCGCCCATGTGTAGACCGGGGGGCCGGGCCAGGACAACGGCACCCCTGGGTAGGTGGCTCAGGGAGGGAAAGGGCTCTCGCTTTGCGTTGACCGGCTGGCCGCGGCCACTGAGCTAATCGAAGGCCCCAAGCAAATCGCCCGACCAGCTTGACCCAAGGTGTAGGCTAACCTGCCGCAGCAGGCCCTTGAGCCAGTGGCGCTGGCGGGAGCGCGGCAGGCTAAGGTCCCATCTGCCCCGGGCTAGCTTATTGGAAAAGCTTTGCCGAGTGGTCTCCACCAGGGCATGGAACCGGCTACCGTAGCCCCGCGGCGGCAGCCGGGTCACCGCCCGGCAGTCAGGGCAGCGGAAACGCCAAAGCCAAATCGCTGTAGGGGCTTCATCAAAATAGGCGGGCACGAAGCCGTGCCCCCAAAGCCGGGCGCCCCCACACCGGGGCACCTCTCCGGCCGGGGCCAAGAAAAACGCCGCCCCAGCTCCATGATCTTCTTAACGCAAGCTGCAACGAAAAGTACGATGGCAACCATGTGGCAGGGAGTTATTCCCGTCTCTCGAGGTCTGGGGTATCCCACCACCCTCGGCCCCTTCCTCATTCCTAGACCCACATCCAAGGTCCAGGATAATGGGATAAAATCCCTGCCTGGTCAAACCAATTTGAAAAAATCCCTTATTCCCTGATCAGAACAAAGCAAGAATCAACATCGCCCTACGTGCCCCAGGGCAGGGGCAAGATCAAAAGATTCTTCTGCACCGTCAGGTCCCAGTTTCTCCCCAGCTTCAGGGGCGACATCCCTCGGAACATCTCTGCTGCGCTTGGAATCTAGCTCCACCACGACCCCCATTGGCGACTCCCTTTTCTAGCAAAAGCCAGACCTAGAGGTCAGCAACTCATGAACCCAAATTACTGCGCCTCCTTCGCCCTCACCAGGGA
>CBCOTF020000049.1:0-1528 GCA_965112955.2 Desulfarculales bacterium | reverse complement strand
TCACAGGGCTCCATCCTGGAACTCTACAGGCAAATCTGCGTCGAGCTCGAAGTGGACACAGCCAGCTTCTCCAGGGCCGTTCTCTTCAAATTTATCAGAAAACAGGTTCTGGAGAGCGCCCAAGACCGCAAGAAGACACCCGTCCTCATCATCGATAAAGCCTCCTTCCTGCACCACCTCAAAATCGTAGGTGTCAAACGGAACCTTTTCTTTGGCCTGGCTGTTACCGCCATACAGGAGGACTCCGGCGGCCTCTTCCGAAGGGCCAACCACCTGGCCTGAGGCGTGTTCATAGCTGCTGCCGATGAACAGATTCAGGTCGTCTCCCCTGAGCACGTCAGCATCGCCGCAACAGAATTCATCTGATCAAATGAAAAGGAAAAACCAGTCCGGATAATCAGAGAGCTTTCGTTAAATTAATCCGAAAAACGACAGCCTGCAGCTGTACCGCGAGATGGCCGAGCAGCCTTCGTTGGCGGCCAGCGCTGGCCTGGTGCAGGCCTTGCTGCAAATTCCAGGCCGATTGATCTCAGGTCCCAGTCGACAGATTTAAGCGCTCGGAGCCGACGCGGGGCACATATGGAGTAAGGCCCACGAGCTGATCCGCTAAACCGAGAACGCCAAGCGCTCCCTGGAGGAGTGAAGACCGATGCCTTGGCCCGGGGTCTGCGCAACAAGGCTCATAAGGTCCGTAACTTCATCCACGACTTGGACGATGACCTGAGCGCAGACAAGGGGGCGGCTGCGTCCCTGGAGGGGGTTGAGGATAAGCTCAAGCCCAAGAAGAAGCTCTTTGGCTTGTTCAAATGATCCTCGTTTTTAGTGCCTGGCCCAGCAGGCCCGCCTGCTCTCGTTTAGCCAGCCCCCTTTTGTGAGCCACTACCTCCAAATAGGAGCTGCCAGCCCTGGCCATGGGGAGAGCGTCGACCGACCCGTTATGGGAACCGAGGCACTCGGCCTCAATATCCTACGCTTGACCGTCTTTGGTGCACTCTATATAGTGCCTAACATGGTACCCGTATGTCCGCCACGCACCTGGTCCCTTAAACCGCCCGACCCCCAGGCCCCCCAATTGGCCGCTGATCTGGGGCTGCCATCCTGGGTAGCCCAGGTGTTGTGCCTGCGCGGCTATGGCGATTTGGTCCAGGCCCAGAATTTCCTTGATCCCCGGCTGGTGCTGTTGCCCGGCCCCGAGAATATGGCCGGGCTGAGACAGGCGCTCAAGGTACTGGTGCCGGCCATTCAGTCTGGCAAGGTCATCGGCGTGGCCGGCGATTATGATGCGGACGGGGTGACCGCTACGGCTTTGATGGTGGATTTTCTGCGTCAGGCCGGGGCCTCGGTTGTCTGGAACCTGCCCCAGCGCCTTCGTGATGGCTACGGCTTTTCGCCGGGGGCGGCTCAGCGTCTGTACGGGGCTGGGGCTCAGTTGATCATCACTGTGGATTGCGGCATTTCCGACCACGCCGGGGTGGAGGCGGCCGGTGAACTGGGCCTGCCGGTGGTGATAACCGACCACCACGAGCCC
>CBCOTF020000048.1:0-15265 GCA_965112955.2 Desulfarculales bacterium | reverse complement strand
GACTTGTTTTCTGATGAGCTTGGTGGGGACTGCCCTGAAGAAGCTGGCGGTGTCCATTTCGAGCGCGACGCAGAATTGCCTGTAGAGTTCCAGGATGGAGCCCTGTGAGGCGATGACCCAGATGATCTGATATTCGGATGGGTGCAGTCTATTGGCGTCTCAGCGCAAGGCGGTGGATCTCCCGCTGCCCACATCTCCGGTGACCAAGGCCAGTGCGCTGAGGCGGATGGCGTATTCAAAGCGTTTGGCCACGTTGATGACCTCGACGGCTGCCTTATTCCCTTGGGTGCCAGATCAGAGCCGAAGGGCTCCCTGGTTGGGGCGAAGAAGGCACGGTAGTTTGGCTTCATGAGTTGCTGACCTCCGGGCCTGACTTTTGCGAGAAAAGGGAGCCGCCAGTGGGGGCTGTGATGGAGCTGAATTCCAAGCGCAGCAGATGGTGGTCGCGCTTGGCCCTGCAATTGACGGCGAGGCGAGGTCCAACGGCCTGAGCAAGCCGTGGGAGCGATTTCCCAGTAGGACCTCTACGCGGTCGTGGCCATGGTCGTGGTAGAGGAGGATAGTTTGCTTGCCGATCAGAGGCACTGGGGCCTCGTATAGTCTGTCGGCCAGGGAGACGGTGCCGTCCAGGGTCACGCGACGCGTGGCCCTTTTTCTGGAAGTAGCCTTCCCGGTCGGCGTGGGCCAGCCTGACGCACTCCATCTTGCTGGTGAAGCGTTGCAGGGGAATCTGTCCGGTGCCCAGATGCTTGCGCTGGTGGTAGACGCCCCTAATCCAGCACTCTAGGGCCTCATTGATGCCCCGAGTCGCCCTTGAAGCCGGGGAAAAATTGGGACCTGACGATGCGGAAGAATTTTTCGATCTTGCCCCTGCCCTGGGGCATGTAGGGCGGTGAATGGACCAGGCCATGCCCAAGGAGGCGGTAATCTCTTCCAGGTGGCGGGAGCGAAAGGCTGGGCTGTTGTCGAGGTAGAGCTTGCGTGGCAGCTCCCGTTTGAGCAGGGCTGGGCGCAAGGCCTGTAGATAAGTGGTCAGGCCCTAGGAGAGGCAAACTCGGCATGGACGATCAGGCGGCTCATGTCGTCGATAAAGGCGAAAAGGTAGGTCTTGCGCCGGTTGTCGTCCACCAGGAGCATCGGCCCATGCATGGGGTCACTATGCCAAATGTCGTTGGGCCGTTCGGCCTCAAAGCGCTTGCGGTCGACAGGAGGGGCGACCTGTTTGCCCATCAGCCCCTGCTGGTGCAGGAAGCGGTAGACGGTGGACGCCTTGAGGACCACGTCGAGCGAGGTCAAGCGTCGGCGCATCATCTCACTGGTGAAGGTAATCACTGACGCAGGGGGCAGTTCCCTGCGCAGACGGACCAAGGCCGAGGCGATGTCCTCGTCCAAGACCCTGCTGCCGTCCCGGTCATTCCTGCCCATGGGGTAGAGGGATTCCATCTTGCCGCCGTCTTGGCGGTAGAGCCTGACCCATCCCAGGATGGTGGAGCGCGACAGCCTGGTGCAGTTGGAGAAGGGACCTTGCTACCGTTGGGCGCATTTGTCCCGCAGTAATCTTCCCCGTCCACCACGCTCCATGCAGTCCCTGGCAAAAAAGTCGCTGATAACGCCGAAAAGGAAGGTGGCTACTCGTTTTTTCTGGTCCTCGTCAATGCTCCATGCAGTCCCTGGCAAAAAAGTCGCTGATAACGCCGAAAAGGAAGGTGCTACTCGTTTTTTCTGGTCCTCGTCAATGTCGGTCCTCTATGGGGGTGTTTTACCCAGGTATAGACCGGGGGGCCGGGCCAGGACAACGGCACCCTTGGGTAGGTGACTTAGAGAGGTAAAGGGCTCTCGCTTTGCGCTGGCCGGCTGGCCGCGGCCAAGCTCCGGCCACTGAGCTAATCGAAGGCCCCAAGCAGGTCATTCGACCAGCTTGACCCCAGGTATAGATTCACCTGCCGCAGCAGGCCCTTGAGCCAGTGGCGCTGGTGGGAGTGCGGCAGGCCATGGTCCCATCTGCCCCGGGATAGCTTATTGGAAAGGCTTTGCCGAATGGTCGCCACCGGGGCCTGGAGCCGGCTCCAGTAGCCCCGCAGCCGCAGCCTGACCACTACCCGGCAGTCAGGGCAGAGGAAACGCCGAAGCCAAATCGCTGTAGGGGCTTCATCAAAACAGGCAGGCACGAAGCTGTGCCTCCAAAGCCGGACGCTCCCACGCCGGGGGCACCTCGCCGACTGGGGCCAGAGGAAATGCCGTCCCAGCTCCATGATCTTCTTAACGCAGGCCGCAAAGTACGATGGCAACCAGATGGCAGGAAGTTACTCCCGTCTCTCGGGGTCAGGGGTGTTCCACCACCCTCGACCACTTCCTCATTCCTGGACCCATATCCAAGGTCCAGGATAATAGGATAAAATTCCTTCCTATTCAAGCCAATCTGAAAAATTCCCTTATTCCCCGATCAGAACAAAGCAAAAATCAACAACCAGAGGCAGGGGCTTGCCCAATTTGAAGGCCGCGAAGTTGACGTTGCACAAGTTGATCTTGGCCAACCCCTCCATTTTGGGGAACCGCGGATCCTGGGTGAGCAGTACACCCCGGTTGGTGAGGAAGACCGTGACCTCCTTGCCTGTCTGACTGGCGGCCCGGGCGATGCCGGTGAAATGCGTCAGATGCTGGTCGGAAGATACGAAGATGCCTAGTTTGTCGGCCATGTGGCCTCCTGCCTGCCGTCTGCGACCCAAGACCCCCATGCCGCTCAGGCCGACGGGAGCAGGGCCAGGACTATGGTCCGGCGGGTGTTGCTCTCGATTAGGGCCTGGATGCGCACCACCGGTGCCGGCACCACCTGCCCCAGGCGGGTAGCAACCCCCCTTGCCCAGGGCGAGGTTGCTACGCCCCAGGAGCAGGCTGATGTGAGCCTTGACCTCGCAGCGCAGGAAAGCCCGGTCGAAGCCACCCTCCAGGAGCAATGATCCGTCGACCAGGGCCTGCACCTGAGCGCCCCCCACCGGCACGGGTCGGGCAGGTGAGCGTAACCGTCGTAGCTGGCGGCCAGGAAACAATGCCGCGGGCCGCTCTCCAGGGCCACGCGGCCTCCTCTGGGCTCAGCCTCGTCCACGCGCCCCCGCAGGTGGGGAGCCAAGGGCTCGCTGCCCGCCGGCCCCGGCGGCAGCAGTATGGCCTGGCCGCCCTGGCTCAAGCACAGGGACAAAGCCGCCGCTGAATCCGGTCCGGCGGTCAGGCAAAGGGCCACGTTCACCTTACGCCCGCCTATCTCGGCGGCCAGTCCCCCCAACCCGACTCCAGGAGCCTCCAGGGGCGGCGGGGGACATCCCCTAGCCAAGAGACGCAGCTCCTGCCCGGCCTCTGGGCCCTACAGCCAGAATCGCCGCTCGTTTCTCTGGCGCCGGGCGCGCAACTCGGGGTCAGTCAGAAACATGGCGACCAGATTGGCCGGGGCGCTGAACCAGGACTCTGGCGCCAGCTCAAAGCCCAGCACCACACCAGCCCCGCCTTGGCCCCAATAGGACCCTGCTCTCTAGAGAGGGGCCAAAGCCCGGCACAGCCCGCTCAGGCGGTGCAGGTCAGCCACCACCTCGGGCAGCTCCACGCCCAGGCCCGCCCCGGCCCACTCACAGGCCTCGGCCACCAGTGCAGTGTCCGGCATGGGTCCTTAGCGCCAGTCGGTGTCCAGGGCCGGCTCGGCCAGGTCAGTGCCCGGGACCAGCTGTCCCATCTCCAACTCTTAGTGCAGGGCCTAGGCCATAAGCGTCAGGTGCAGCACTACTCGGGCCGCCAATTGGAACTCCCGTTTGGGGGCCTCCCATAAATCGCAGTCCCCACAGCCAATTGGCCATGCGCACCGCCATGGTGTACGCTTGTTACTAGCTCGGCCCCACTAGGGGCGAATTGACCTTTATGAAATCGTCCAGGGTGTCCAGAGCGGCCTAGGCCCGCTCGTCGTCGGGCACCAAAAAATGAACGCGGACCAGACGCAGGAAGCGCTGGCCTGCTAGCCCTGAGCCAGCGGCTGGAAGGGATTGGACCCTTGAGCGGCGGGGTTAGGCGCCGGCCCGCCTCGCGCCGGCGCCTCTTCCATCTACTAGGGGCCGTCGAAAAATCGGGCAAAGGCGCGGCGTTGATCGGAGTCCAGCAGCAAGGGCAGGCCCCTCTCCAGCTCAGCGACCAGGCGGCCGGCAAAGCCCTGGGGCTGACCGACGTATCCGGCCTGCTTGAGCAGCGCCGCCAGGGCTTTGTCCCAGCCCAGCTCCTGTGGGATACCTAGACCGCGGTCTTGGAATCGGCTAGGCTTTACAGAAGTCCTTTGGCTTCCAAGTTGTTCATAATTTTAAATAATAACACAACAGGGTACGGGCTTCGCCTAGAGACGGCCAGGCAAGCCCCTTGTCAAAGCGGGGCCGGTCTGTTATTATAAATTTAAGATACAGTATGCCGCCCATGGGGGGCTCTGTAACCTATTGTCTTACCTATAACTTGCGCTTAAGAATCCCATGACACGCGTTGCGGCCATGGACTTGGGCTCCAACACCTTGCGGCTGTTGGTGGCCGATGTGCAGGATTCACGTTGGGTTGCCGTGGAACGCGGTCTGGCCACCCCCCGTTTGGGGCGCGGGCTTCAGGCCGGGGGGCAGCTGCATCCCCAGGCCAGGGAGGCTGCCCGCCGCCAGGCCGCGGCCTTAGCGGAGCAGGCCCGGGGCCTGGGAGCCACGCGAGTGACTCTGGCCGCCACCCAGGCCTGCCGCTTGGCCGTCGACGGCCCGAACCTGGTGGATCAACTAGCCCGTGACCTGGTCTTGAACCGGACGCGGGTGCTCAGCGGCCAGGAGGAGGCCCGGCTGTCGCGCCTTGGCAGCCTAAGTCGCCTGACCGGAGAGCGCCGGGGGGCTCTTTTAGCCGACGTGGGCGGCGGCTCCTGCGAGGTGGTGGATCTGGACAACGACGCTGCCCCGGGTTCAAGTCTGCCCCTGGGCGCCGTGAGCCTGAGCGAGGGCCATCTGCCCAGCGACCCGCCCTCCCCATCCCAGATGCGGACCTTAAGCCAGGCGGTGGCCGAGGGCCTGCGCCCTTTGACCGGCCACCACTGTTCGCGGCTGGTGGCTAGCGCCGGCACTGCCACCACCCTGGCCTCCCTGGTGCTGGGATTAACCAACTATCAGCCCGAGGCGGTGAACAACCTGCTGGTTAGTCGGGCACGCCTACAACAGGAGCTGGGTCGCCTAGCCGGCCTGCCCCTGGAGGCCAGGCGCCACTTGCCCGGGCTGGAGTCGGCGCGGGCGGATATAATAATTTCAGGCCTGGCCATCTTGCTGGGTCTGTTGGAGGTCCTGGGCTTGGCGGAATTGACAGTTATGGACGCCGGGCTCTTGGAGGGAATCCTATTGGACGACTTGGCCGCCAACGGCGCCTAGGCCTCCGCTGTGGGTAACCAATAGAAGCCCGCGGAAAATTCTTCCCGAATATACTGGAGACATCGACATGCCTGACAACCAATTCCAGCTGGGGCTGACTTTCGACGATCTCCTATTGCAGCCCGGACACAGCAGCGTGCTGCCCCAGGAGGTGGACACCGCCACCTGGCTCACCCGCAAGATACGCCTGAATATCCCCATCGTCAGTGCGGCCATGGATACCGTCACCGAGTCCGAGACGGCCATCAGCATGGCCCAGCAAGGTGGTCTGGGCTTCATCCACAAAAACATGTCCATCGAGCATCAGATTCTAGAAGTGATCAAGGTCAAGAAGTCCGAGTCGGGCATGATCGTGGACCCGGTCACCGTTTCGCCGGAGATTAACCTGCATCAGGTGCTGGAGGTGATGGCCCGCTACCGCATCAGCGGCGTGCCAGTGGTGCAGGGCAAGAAGCTGGTGGGCATCGTCACCAACCGCGACTTGCGTTTCGAGACCAACCTGGACCAACGCGTGGACCAGGTGATGACCAAAGAGCCTCTGGTGACGGCCCAGGAGGGCATTCCCCTTGACGAATCTAAGGCCATCCTGCACCAGCACCGCATCGAGAAGCTCCTGGTGGTGGACGACAAGGGCGAGCTGCGGGGGCTCATCACTATCAAGGACATCGAGAAACTGCGCAAGTATCCCAAAAGCGCCAAGGACGACTTGGGGCGCCTACGGGTGGGAGCCGCCATGGGCGTGGGCGAGGACGGTCTCTTGCACGCTCAGTCCTTGATCGAGGCCGGGGTAGACGTGCTGTGCCTGGATTCGGCCCACGGGCATTCCCAAAACGTCATGGAGAGCGTACGCGCCATCAAGGCCGCCTATCCAGATTGCCAGCT
This sequence comes from Desulfarculales bacterium, assembly GCA_965112955.2. Lineage (GTDB taxonomy): Bacteria > Desulfobacterota > Desulfarculia > Desulfarculales > Desulfarculaceae > JACRDC01. Next base: position 8,969 of record CBCOTF020000048.1, on the reverse strand, counting down.
GTTGGCCGGCAACGTGGCCACTGCCGCGGGCGCCAAGGCCCTGATCGAGGCCGGCGTGGACGCCGTGAAGGTGGGTGTAGGGCCGGGCTCCATCTGCACCACCCGGGTGGTGGCCGGCGTGGGTGTTCCCCAGATGACGGCCATCATGGACGTGGCCAAGGTGACCATCCCCGCCGGCGTGCCCATGGTCGCCGACGGCGGCATCAAATTTAGCGGCGACATGACCAAAGCCCTCGCCGCCGGGGCATTGGTGGTGATGATCGGCTCACTGTTCGCCGGTACTGAGGAGAGCCCCGGCGAGACGATCCTCTACCAAGGCCGACGCCAAGGTCTACCGGGGCATGGGCTCCATAGACGCCATGCGCGCGGGCTCCGGCGACCGCTACGGCCAATGCTCCGAGGACCCGGCCCAGAAGCTGGTGCCCGAGGGCATCGTGGGGCGGGTGCCTTTCCGGGGCCCCTTACAGGAAAGCGTCTACCAGTTGGTGGGTGGGTTGCAGGCTGGTATGGGCTACGTGGGCGCGGCCACCTTGGGTGATCTGAGACAAAAGGCCCGCTTCGTGCGCATCACCGCAGCCGGCCTGCGCGAAAGCCACGTACACGACGTGACAATCACCAAGGAAGCGCCCAACTACCGCATAGAGTGAGCTCCTCGCCCGGGCAGCGCCTTTTCATAAGGCACCCCGCCCGACAACCCGCCCCCAGCCAGTGGAGACGCCCTTGAGCGACATACACGCCGAAAAAGTCCTGGTGCTGGACTTCGGCTCCCAGACCACCCAGCTCATCGCCCGCCGGGTGCGCGAAGCCAGAGTCTACTGCGAGATCACCCCCTGCACCATGTCGCTTGATGAGATTAAGGCCTACAACCCCCAGGGCGTCATCCTCTCCGGCGGGCCGGCCAGCGTCTACACGACAGGAGCGCCCAGCGTGGATCCGGGCATCTTCCAGCTGGGCGTGCCCGTGCTGGGCATCTGCTACGGCATGCAGATCATCACCCACCTGCTGGGCGGGGTGGTGGCCCGCGGCGAGAAGCGCGAATACGGCCCGGCCAAGATCGCCATTAAAGCCGCCCACGGCCCCTTCCGCGACTTGGACCTCATCGAGCCCCATCAGGTGTGGATGAGCCACGGCGATCGCATAGAAAAGATGCCCCACGGCTTCGACATCCTGGCCACCAGCGGCAACTCGCCGGTGGCGGCCATGGGCGACCTCCGACGGCGCCTCTACGGCGTGCAGTTCCACCCCGAGGTGGCCCACACCCCAGAGGGCGCGGCCATGCTGGCGGCCTTCGTTTTGGGCGAGTGCGGCTGCCAGCCCAGCTGGACCATGCACAATTTCACCGAAGACACCATAAACAGTCTCAAAGAACGCCTGGCCGGGCACAAGGTCATCTGCGCGCTCTCCGGAGGAATTGACTCCTCAGTAGTCGCGCTCTTGTTGCATCGAGCCATCGGCAAAGACCTCACCAGCATCTTCGTGGACAATGGCCTCTTACGCCAAGGCGAGGTGAGCGAGGTGGTAGGGCTATTCCGGGACGCCTTCAAGCTCAACCTCATCGTGGTTGACGCCAGCCAACTATTCCTAGGCCGCCTGACCGGGGTGATCGACCCCGAGCAGAAGCGGCGCATCATCGGCCATACCTTCATAGAGGTCTTCGAGGCCGAGGCCTTGAAGATAGGCCAAGTGAACTATCTGGCCCAGGGCACCCTCTACCCCGACGTCATCGAATCCGTGAGCTTCAAAGGCCCCAGCGCGGTGATAAAAAGCCACCACAACGTGGGCGGGCTGCCCGTACGCATGAAGCTTCAGTTGGTTGAGCCCCTGCGCGAGCTGTTCAAAGACGAAGGGCGCGAGGTGGGGCGCGAGTTGGGGTTGCCAGAGACCATCGTCCTTCGCCAGCCCTTCCCCGGCCCGGGCCTGGCCATCCGCATCATGGGAGAAGTAACCAAGCCTCGTTTGGCCACCCTGCGCTCCGCCGACGCCATTGTCCTGGAAGAAATGCGCACCGCCGGACTCTACGACAAGGTCTGGCAGAGCTTCGTGGTGCTGATCCCGGTGAAGACCGTGGGCGTCATGGGTGACGAGCGCACCTACGAAGACGTGATCGTGCTACGCATCGTCGACAGCGTGGACGCCATGACCGCCGACTGGAGCCGCGTGCCCTACGAACTTCTGGCCCGTATGAGCAACCGCATCATCAACGAGGTGCAGGGCGTCAACCGCGTGGTGCTGGATATTTCCAGCAAGCCGCCGGCCACCATTGAGTGGGAGTAGCATGCCCTCTCCCTTCGTCCACCTGCACTGCCACACCGCCTACAGCCTCTTGGATGGCGCTATAAGGCTGCCCGACCTCATGTCCCGGGCAAAAGAACTTGGCATGGACAGCGTGGCCATCACCGACCACGGCAACATATTCGGCGCGGTGAACTTCTACCAATACGCCAAAAAGGCCGGCCTGCACCCGGTGGTCGGCTGCGAGGTCTACGTGGCCCCGGGCGACCGCCGCGAGCGCGAGCATCGCCCCGGTCACGAGATCGCCAACCACCTCCTGCTCCTGGTCCGCGACCTGGAGGGCTACTATAACCTGGTGCGCTTAGTGTCAGCAGGCTATATGGAGGGCTTCTACTACAAACCGCGCATCGACCTGGAGATCCTGAAAACGCACAACAAGGGCCTCCTCGCCCTATCGGCTTGCCTGCACGGCAAGGTGGCCAATCTGCTCTTGCGCGGGCAAGCCGATAGCGCTCATGCCGCCGCCGCCGAGCTGGCCCAGATCATGGGCGAGGTGACCCCATCGAGCTGCAAGACGCCGGCATCCCCGAGCATGGCAGGTCAACCCCGGGCTCATCGACATCGCCCAGCGCTGGCCTAGGCTTGGTGGCCACCAACGACTGCCATTATCTGCGCCGCGAGGACCATGAAGCCCACGATGCGCTCCTGTGCATCCAGACCGGCAAGACCCTCTCCGACGTGGACCGCATGCGGCTGCCCCAGGAGCTGTATTACAAATCGCCCCAAGAAATGGAGCTCTTGTTCGGGCACCTGCCCGAGGCGCTAGTCAACACCGTGGAGATAGCCAAGGCCTGCGATTTCGAGCTACCCCTGGGCAACAACCGCTTCCCGCGCTTTCCTTTGGATAACGGAGAGACCGCCGAAGAGCGTCTACGTCACGAGGCCCGCGCGGGCCTGGACAAACGCTATGCTGAAGAGACCCGCCGGGGACAGGAGATTGACTGCGAGGTCTATGAGAAGCGCCTGGCCTACGAGCTGGACGTGCTGGTGCAAATGGGCTTCGCCGGCTACTTCCTGGTGGTGGCCGACTTCATCAACTGGGCCAAGGACCAACAGATTCCCGTGGGCCCCGGCCGCGGCTCGGCCGCCGGCTCCCTGGTGGCCTGGTCCATGCGAATCACCGATCTGAATCCTATACGCTACGGGCTGATCTTCGAGCGCTTTTTAAACGCCGAGCGCGTGTCCATGCCCGACATCGACGTGGATTTCTGCTTCAACCGCCGGGGCGAAGTGCTGCAATACGTTAGCGACCGCTACGGCAAGGATCACGTGGCCCAGATAATCACCTTTGGCTCCATGCAAGCCCGCGCCGTCTTGCGCGACGTAGGGCGGGTCATGGACATGCCCTACAACGAGGTGGATCAGATCGCCAAGATGGTGCCGGCGATATTGGGCATCAGCCTGGACAAGGCCATCGAGAGCGAGCCGCGCCTCAAAAAGCGCATGAACTCCAACCCTAAGGCCAAAAAACTCCTGGAAATCGCCCGTTCCCTGGAAGGCATGCCCCGTTATGCCTCCACCCACGCCGCCGGCGTGGTAATCGGCGACGTGCCCTTGAACCAGGTGGTGCCGCTCTACAAAGGCCCCAAGGACGAAACTGTCACCCAATTTGACATGAAGTGCGTGGAAAAGGCCGGGTTAATCAAGTTCGACTTTTTAGGCCTGCGCACGCTGACCGTCATCGACGTAGCCGTGCAAATGGTGCGTCAGGGGCGCGACCCTGAGTTCACCATCAACGGCATCCCCATGGACGACTCGGACACCTACGCCCTGCTTTCCCGTGGCGACACCACCGGCGTCTTCCAGCTGGAATACTCGGGAATGAAGGAGCTTCTTAGCAAGATGCGCCCCGAGTGCTTCGAAGACGTCATCGCCTTGGTGGCCCTCTACCGGCCTGGCCCCTTGGAATCGGGCATGGTGGACGACTTCGTAGCCCGCAAGCACGGCGAAAAAAAACCCGCCTACCTGCTACCCCAACTGGTGCCCATCCTCAAGGAGACCTACGGCGTCATCGTCTACCAGGAGCAGGTGATGGAGATCGCCCGGGTGCTGGCCGGCTACAGCCTAGGCGAGGGGGATATCCTGCGCCGGGCCATGGGCAAGAAGGACCCCGAAGAGATGGCCAGCCAGCGCCAACGCTTCATCCAGGGGGCCAAGGAAGGCAGCGTCGACCCCAAGAAGGCTGCGCAGATCTTCGACCTCATGGAAAAATTCGCGGGTTACGGCTTCAACAAATCTCACTCCGCGGCCTACGCGCTCATTGCCTACCAGACCGCCTTTTTGAAAGCCCATTTTCCCCACGAATTCATGGCCGCGCTTCTGACCAGTGAAGTCAACAACACCGACGCCGTGATGCGCCACATCAGTGAATGCCGCGAGCACGACCTCAAGGTCCTGCCGCCGGATATCAACCTGAGCGAACGCGAGTTCACGGTCAAGGAAGAAGCCATCCGCTTCGGCATGGCGGCGGTAAAGAACGTGGGCGAGGGGGCGGTGGAAGCCATCCTGACCGCCCGCGCCGAGGGTGGACCCTTCACGGGCCTACACGATCTCTGCGAGCGCGTTGACCTGCGCAAGGTCAACAAGCGCGTGCTGGAAAGCCTGGTGAAATGCGGGGCCTTCGACTCCACCGGCGCCCACCGCGCCCAGCTTATGGCCGTGCTGGACGAAGCCCTTGAGCAGGGGCAGAAGCTCACCCGCGACCGCGAGGGCGGCCAGGCCAGCATGTTCGCTATATTCGGAGCCCAGAGCTCCCAGGAAAAGCCCCACCAACTACCGGATCTGGCCCCCTGGCGCAAGGCTGACCTCTTGGCCTACGAGAAGGAGACTCTGGGCTTCTACATCACCGGACATCCCTTGCAAGCCTACCTGGAGCAGATACGCCGCCTGGCCACCTTGGGCACCCTCACCGCCGCCTCAGCTGGGGATGGCACGACCGTGCGCTTGGCGGGGCTGCCCACCGAGATCAAGGAGAAGGTCACCAAAAAGGGCGACCGCATGGCCTTCGTGCGCTTGGAAGACCTGCAGGGATCACTGGAGATGATAGTCTTCCCCGACTGCTACGCCGAGGGGGGCCACTGGCTCAGGGCCGAAACTCCGGTCCTAGTCACCGGCACCCTGGACAAGGACGAGCGCGGGGTGAAGCTCAAGGCTAGCAAGATTCTACCCTTGGAGCAGGCCGCCCAAACCATGACCACGCGGCTGCGCCTCAAGCTGGAGACCACGGGGCTGACCCGCGACAAGCTGGTGATGCTGCGCCAGACCTTAAGCCAGTTCCCCGGGACCTGCCGGATCTCCCTACACCTCAACGTGCCCAGCAAAGGCGAGGCGGTGCTGATGCTGCCGGCTCAGTACCGCGTTGACCCCATCCCCGAGCTAATAGAACAGATTAACCGGCTCTTCGGCCACGCCGTGGTGGAGCCGGTGCTGGCCGGCAAGACCTGATGACTTTTCTCTGGAACCGGCGAGCCCTGATGGAGTGATCGCGAGACCTTCTGCTGAAGCCAAGCCTGATGTTGGCCCTGGCGCTATCCCTCTTACTAGCTGGTTGCGCCAGTCCCCGCCGGTTTAGCGACATAGAGCAGACCTTGTCTCGTGAAGTGGGACGCATGGCCTACGAGGAGGGCCTGGACTGCTAGGGCAAACACTCTTCACGGTCCTATGGGAGCGCCAGCGCTCTGCGGGGTTCATCACCGAGTGCATGTTCCTCAGCTTCAACAACCAGGCCCAGGTTATGCGCTCCTACCGCCGCTACTACTCCAAACCCTTTGCAGATTAAAGGGGCCAGGACCAGCCGACGCCTAAGGTCCCTCTTCAGCGATGAGGCCTTGCAGATAGCGACCGTAGTGGCTGTTTTCGTAGCCAGCCAGGCAGGCTAGGACTTGGCTGGCGTCGATGTAGCCCAGGCGCCAAGCCACCTCCTCCAGACAGGCGATCTTGAGTCCCTGGCGTTCCTCGATGGTCTGCATGAACTGGGCGGCCTGCAACAGGGCCGTCGGAGTGCCGGTGTCCAGCCACACGAAGCCGCGCCCCATCTTCTGGGCCTTGAGCGTCCCCCTGCTTAGGTAGGTGTTGTTCACATCGGTTATCTCGTACTCCCCACGGACCGAAGGCTTTAGCGAGGCTGCTATCTCCACCACGTCGCAGTCGTAAAAATACAGGCCGATCACCGCCCAGCTGCTCTTGGGCGCCGTGGGCTTTTCCACAATTGCCATTGGCACACCGCTAACATCCAGCTCGGCCACGCCGTAGCGCTGGGGGTCTTTCACCTGATAGAGGAAGACGGTAGCCCCCTGGTGGTCGGTGACGGCCTGGCGCAAGAGCCCGGTCATGCCGTGACCGTAGAAGATGTTGTCGCCTAGGATCAGGCAAACCTCGTCACCGGCCATGAAGTCGCGGCCGATGACAAAGGCCTGGGCCAGGCCCTGGGGCTGAAGCTGGGCTGCGTAGCTAAAGCTTAAGCCCCAGCAGGAGCCGTCGCCCAACAACTTCTGGAACAGGGCCTGCTCGTGCGGCGTGGTGATAACCAGTATCTTGCGTATGCCCGCCAGCATCAGCGTGGAGAGCGGACAGTAGATCATGGGTTTGTCATAAATCATCATGAGCTGCTTGCTTATCACCTGGGTGGTGGGATACAGCCTGGTGCCGCTACCCCCGGCCAGGATAATGCCTTTCATGTCCGCCCCTCGCTTGCTCCCAAACCTAGCGGCGCGTGCCCGGCCCCAGAAGGTTGTTGCTGAACACCACGCGCTGAATCTCGCTGGTGCCCTCGTAGATGGTGAAGACGCGGGCATCGCGGTAGTGACGCTCGATAGCGTATTCGCTGCAATAGCCGTAGCCGCCGTGCATCTGCAGAGCCTGGCCGGCCACGCGGTTGACCATCTCGCTGGCGAACATCTTGGCCATGGAGGCTTCCATGGTATAGCGTCGGCCCAGGTCCTTGAGCGAGGCGGCGTTGAGACACAAAAGCCGGGAAGCCTCTATATCGCACGCCATCTCAGCCATGCGCCAGCGCAGCCCCTGGAAGTCGCTCAAAAATTGGCCGAACTGTTCGCGGCCCTTGGTGTAGGCCATGGCCTCGTCCAAGCAGGCCTGGGCCACCCCCAGCGATTGGGCGGCGATGCCGATACGCCCGCAATCCAGGGCGGCCATGGCCACATGGAAGCCCTCGCCGGGCTTGCCTAAGAGGGCATCCTTGGGCACCCGACAGTCCTCAAAAATGAGCGACACGGTATCGCTAGCGCGCAGGCCCAGCTTCTCCTCGGCTTACCCACAATCAGCCCCGGGGTGTCCTGGGGCACCAGAAAGGCGCTGATGCCGCGGTGGCGCTTGCTACGGTCGCTGACCGCCGTGACTATGATGACCCCTGCGTTCTTGCCGGTGGTGATGAACTGCTTGGCGCCGTTGATAACCCACTCGTCGCCATCGAGCACTGCCGTGGTGCGCTGGCTGGAGGGATCGGAGCCAGCATGGGGCTCGGTCAGGGCAAAGGCGCCGATGCACGCGCCCGTGCACATCTGGGATAGCCAGAAGCGCTTTTGCTCCTCGCTGCCTAAATGCAGAACCGACTCACAGCAGATGGAGTTGTGCACACTCATCACCACCGCCGTGGAGGCGCAGGCATAGGCGATCTCGGTTAGCGCCAACACGTAGCTCACGGCATCCACGCCGGCGCCGCCGTAAGTATCCGGCACCATCATGCCCATGAAACCCAGCGCACCCATCTGACGTAGGTTGTCGGCCGGGAACTCGTGGGTGCGGTCTCGCTCGGCCGCCGTGGGCAGGATCACCTCGCGGGCAAAGTCATGGGCCATGGTCTGAATCATTATCTGCTCTTTGCTTAAAACGAAGGCCATGGAGTCCTCCCTGGGGATGGCAAATGCTATTGCTGCGATTGCGCCGACCGCCGAGCAAAGGGCTTTTGGGTGTTTACCTTATGCGACCGCCCTAGGACGTGTAAGGCACCACCATGAGCTCGCAGCGGGTGTAGCCGGTGTTGCGCAGCTTGTACACCAGGCTGGAGTTAAAACGCAGGGATTGACCCTGGGCTAGGTTGTTGTTGTTTTCGCCCACCGTGACCTGTACCTGGCCCGCCAACACGTAGCCGAACTCCTCGCCCTTATGCTGGTAGCCAAGCCCCTCCAAATCGCTCGCCGACTCGATAGCGACCAAGAAACCCTTTAAGTGTTTGTGACGGGCCTCGGGCGTCAGCATGCGGATTTCAGGGAAGTGGGCCATCTCTCCCATTTAAGAAAACCACCTAATCCGGTGATGTGCGCCTGGTGGCCGGGGCACGACACCGCTGATGTCTGCATTATGCCACAGGGGTCTTGTCGCCAGTCAAGCTTGCCAGCTTCTTTTTCATGAACTCTCCTTTCAAGTTTACCTTGTAGGTATTATGGATTAGGCGATCGAGGATGGCATCGGCCAGAGTGGGATCGCTGATGGTTTCGTGCCACTGGTCCATGGGCGCTTGGGCGATGGCGATGGTGGCGCCTCGACCTTAGTGGTCTCCCAGGACTTTGAGCATGCCCAGGCTTTGCTCCCGTAACAGTTTCTCCAGCCCCTAATCGTCCAGGATGAGCAAGTTGGTCTTGGAACTAGCGACGATCATCTTTTGATAGCTGCCTTCCCCTCAGGCCGTAATTATTTCGCGCAGAGGGGTTGGCAATCTGTTG
>CBCOTF020000047.1:0-5516 GCA_965112955.2 Desulfarculales bacterium | reverse complement strand
CGTCGGGGATGCTGTTGTTCACGCCACTCTGGGGGCCCACGATGGCATTGTCTCCGATGGCGATATGCCCGGCCACGCCCACCTGCCCGGCCAGGATCACGTGCTTGCCTATCTGGGTGGACCCGCTAATGCCGACCTGGCACACCAGCAGGGTATCCTCCCCGATAACGCAGTTGTGGGCTACGTGCACGTGGTTGTCCATCTTCACCCCGCGCTGAATCCAGGTGCGACCGATGGCGGCGCGGTCAATGGTGCACAGTGCCCCCACCTCCACGTCATCGTCGATCTTCACTATGCCGACCTGCGGAATCTTGAAGTACCCTGGTCCCTCGGGGGCGAAGCCGTAGCCATCAGCCCCGATGATGGTCCCTCCGTGTATGATGCAGTGCCGGCCTATGATGCAGTCGTGGTAGACCACCACCCCGGGATACAGCACTGTGTCATCACCCACTTGGCAACCCGGCCCCACGTAAACCCCGGGATGCACCACCACGCGGTCTCCCAGCGTCGCCCTTGGCCCACATAGGCCAGAGCATGCACGCTGTATTCTGGCCCAGGCTGGCGTCGGGACCCACCATAGCCTTTGGGTGCACCCCCAAGGGCTGGTAGGGCTGGCGGACTGCCTCGGTGAGAATTTTGGCATAGGCCAGATAGGGGTCATCCACCCTTATCACGGCCAGGCCCGAAGGCACCTCCTGGTTGGGGCGCACCAACACCACCCCTGCCCGGCTGTCGGGCAAAAATTTGGCGTAACGCGGGTTGGCCAAGAAAGCCAGGTCCTCGGGACCGGCTTCCTCTATGCCTTTAATGCCCTTGATTACCCTGTCGCCAGGGCCTTCCAAGCGGCCGCCCAAGAGGGCGGCCAGTTGACTCAAGCTGGCCTGCATTTTTATTTCTGATAGGCTTAGGGGTGGGCCTTGTCGAAAACCGCGATCACCTGACTGGTTATGTCCGCGCTCTTGGGGGAGTAGAGGGCCATGCTGGCTTCCAGGATGATCGCGTAGTTGTTCTTGATGCCCATGTCCTCGATGATTTTAAGCATCTGGCGCTGAATTGGCAGCAAGATGTCACGCTCGGCCTCGCGCATCTCCTGCTCGGCGTCGCGGTTACGGTCGTTAAGAAGCCGCACCTTGCGCTCAAAGTCGCGGTCCTTTGCCAGCTTGGCTTCGGGCTTCAAGAGGGCCGCGGTGTTTTCAAGGTCCTTGCGCATGTTCTGGATCTCGTCGTTGAGCTGCGTCAGCTCAGCCTTGAACTTATCGGCCTTGCGGTTCAGCTCGGCCTGAGCCTTTTTGCCAGCCGCGCATTCCAGCACTGCCCGATTGAGGTTTACCACCGCCACCGCGCCATCCGCCAAGGCTAAGGATGGCAAGGCCCAGGTAGCTATGATGAATAAGGTCAAGATCCCACAAAAAAACTGCCTCTTGCTAACTTTACGCATGTTGTACGCTCCCTATCAGCTCCGGACCAGTGGTCCGGATGTTAGAAAATGCTACCGATGGTGAATTCCCAGTTGGAAGTGCTGTCGTCCGGCTTGGGATCAAGCACGTAACCATATTCCAAGCGCAGGGGCCCTATGGGGAGTACCAGCGTATCGCCGCCGCCCATGCTCTGGCGCAGGTCCCAGTTGTAACCGTCCTCCTGGCTCCAAACATTACCAGTGTCGAAGAAAAACACACCCACCAGGCCGGCTTTGGGTAAAAGCGGGAAACGGTACTCGATATTGGCCAGGGCCATGCGCTCGCCGCCGATACGGTCGTTGGTGATGGGATCCCAGGGCTGACCGACTGTAGTTGAAGCCGCGTATGGTGTTGATGCCACAGAGAAAAAACTTCTCGTAGTCGGGCAGGTCGCCGCCGGCGTGGCCGGTCAGCCAGCCAACGCGGCCGTGCGTCACGAAGACGTGCTCCCACCACAGGGGGAAATACCAGCCGGTGTCGCCGATCACCTTAATGAAGGCGTTGGTGCCGCCGATGGGGTTGCCGGCGTATTCGGTGCTGATGCTGTTATCGGACCCGGTGGTGGGGTTGAAGGCGTGGTCGCGGGTATCGCGGCGCAGAATGGCGCGCACGGAACTGGTGGTGTGCTCGCCTTGCTGGTCCCTGATAATGCGGGCGGCGTTGCTCTTGATATTGTAAATGTCAGCCACTTCGTAGGTGTAGTAGGTGTAAAGCCTGACAGAACGAAAGGGGGTGGGCCAGCCCAGACGGATACGCCCGCCGATGGAGTCCTTGGAGGAAGTATAATAATCGCGTTGCCAGTCGTAGAGGTCCACACCGGCGCTAACCGGGCGGTCGAAGAGCCAGGGCTCGGTGAAGCTGATGGTGTAGCGGGTGGAAGTGCCGCCCACCTGGCCCTTAAGTTCCAATTGCTGACCTCGGCCGAAGAGGTTGGCCTCGCCGATGCGCCCCATAATCATGAACTTGTCCACCGTGGAGTAGCCGGCGCCCACGCTGAACTGGCCGGTGCGCTTTTCCTTGACGTCAATCTTGAGGTCCATACGTTCGGGGGTGCTGCCCTTGGCGGTGGTGATGTGGATATCCTCGAAGAAATTTAGCCTTCTTAAGCGCATGTTGCCGTCGCGTAGCGCCGTGCCGGAGAACAGGTCGCCCTCGGCCGCACCTAGCTCGCGCCGGATGACGTTGTCGCGGGTATTGGTATTGCCGGTGACCAGGATTCGTTCGAAGTAGACCTTCTCGCCCTTCTTAATGTTAAAGGCCACGCTGACCGTGTTTTTGTCCATATTCTGCTGGATATGGGGACGCACATCAACATAGGCGAAGCCTTTGTCGGCGTAGAGGGCGTTGAGGTTGGCCATGTCCTGGCGCAGGATGTCGCGGTTGAACCATTCGCCAGGCTTGGTCTTGAGCGACGCTACCATATCCTTTTGGGGCAGAACCATCTCGCCGCTCACCGCTACGTCGGATACCGTGAAGCGGGGGCCTTCCTCGATATTGAAGTGCACCACCACCGTCGGGCTCCCGGGTACCGTGGGCTCGCCGACGCGGGCGCTCATGTAGCCGTGGTTGTAATAAAAGTCGGTGATCTTTTCCACGTCCTGATCCAGCTTGCGCGCTCCAGGACGTTGGATTCGGTGATCCATGTGAACCACCCTTCTGGGTGGTGGACATCTGTTCGATGATTTCGGGGTTTGAAGGATTTGTTACCGCTGAAGGTGATACTTTTGATGAAGACCTTCTTGCTTTCCTCGATTTTGAAGTTGACTCCGAGGTCACGGAGGGCGTGGTGATGATCTCGCTGGCCACCTTGACGTCGTAGAAGCCCTTGTCATGATAGAGCTTGATGATCTTGGCCTCGGCCTCCTTAAGAGCCTCGGGCTTGAATACGCCGAAGGGCTTGATGCCAATCTGGTCGCGAAGGTCCTTTTCGTCGATGGCCTTGTTGCCGACTATGCTGACCTCACGTACGGTGGGTTTTCCTTGACTTTGACTGTCAACACCTTGCCTTGAGGCGAGTCGACCGAATCCAAGCGCACGTCCTCGAAGTAGCCCATCTTCCAAATGGCGCGCAGGTCCTCGTCCAGGCGCATTGGTACGAAGGGACCACCCACCTTGCTCTGCATCACGGCCTTGATGGCCTCAGCCTCATGCGCGCTTGCCTTCCATAATCTCGGCCACTTGTTCGCGCCCAGCGGCCTGGGTGGCGAGCTCGCGGGCCAGGTGGTCGGTCAGACCTCTAGGGAATCGGTGCCCGTGCCCTCAACGAATAGCGATCGGGTCGACGCATGCCCAGAACGTCCAAGAGCTTGACGTCCAGGGACATGCGATTGCCAACCTTAGTCAGGGAGCCATACACGGCGTGCTCAGCTCCCAACTTCCCGGCAAGGTTGCGGGCCACCGTTAGATCCAGGGGTTTGTTCTGCTCGGCCAGGGCGCGATTGACGTCCTTGAGGTCCAGGACATTAAGCCCCTCGGTCTTGAGCTTCTTGGCCAGCGATTTCTGCAAATCTTGCTCGAGCTTGTCCCGCGGCTCCTGGCTAAAGATGTCGAAGGGGAATACCGCCACTTTGGCGGGTTCGGCCGAGAGCACCAGGCCTGGCCACGCCAATAGCAACGCGGCCAAGAACCACAGCAATGCCTTATTATTCATTCCGCCCTCGTTCGTCTTAGGTTGCCGGATCAATTCCCGGCACAGGAGGGAATTATCTGCCCCGCGGCCAACCGCATCCTGCGGTTCAAGACCGCCGCCAAGCGCTCGTTATGGGTGGCCACCAGAGTGGTTAGCCCCCTCTCGGCGTTGAGGCGCAAGATCAACTGGTGCACCTTTTCGCCGGTCCGTTCGTCCAGGTTGCCCGTGGGCTCGTCGGCCAACAACAAACGCGGCTGCAAAATTAGGGCCCGAGCCACCGCCACCCTTTGGGCCTCGCCACCGGACAACTCGCCCAAGCGATGCCCCAGGCGATCGGCCAATCCCACCTCGGCCAGAAGTTCACGGGCCACTTTCTCGGCCTGTTGGCTATTCTGCCTAGCGATCAAGGCCGGCATCATGACATTCTCCAGGGCCGAAAATTCAGGCAAAAGGTGGTGGGACTGAAACACAAAGCCGATGTTGCGGTTCCTGAAGGCCGCCAACGCCGGCTCGTCCATGCGGGACAAGTCCCGTCCATCCACCACCACCCTGCCCGCCGTAGGGCGATCCAGGGCGCCTATCATATGCAATAACGTAGATTTACCCACTCCAGAAGCGCCCACGACGGCCACGGTCTCCCCCGCCTCCACCTCAAGGTCCAAGTCCTTGAGAACCTCCACTTTATCACGGGGGCCCTCGTAGATCTTGCACAGCTTTTCAATTAGAATAATAGGAGCCTGTTTTGTCAAGGCGTTAGCCTCGCCAGCGGCTCCGGATCAGCGATTTTTCGTTGATTGTCGGGGTCATTCGTACCTCAGGCTTCCACGGGGTCCAGGCGGCCGGCAGCCAAGGAGGGATAGATGGTGGCCAGTAGGCCGATAGCCACCGCCAAGGCGGCCACTAAGGCCACGATCAGGGCTCCATCTCCACGGGCAAGGTGCTCGGGATAGACGTCCGCCGGCAGGTCGATGAACTTGTAGCGGGCAAGGAGCACGCACAGGATCAAGCCCGAGGCCAGTCCTACCGTGGTACCCACCCCGATGATCAGGCCTTCCAGCATGAAGATGCACCGGATGCTAGCCGCCGTAGCGCCCATGGCCTTGAGTATTCCGATGTCGCGGGTTTTTTCCATGACCAACATGATAAGCGAGCTGACGATGCCAAAGGCTGCCACCAGGACGATGAGGATCAAGATCACGAACATGGTAACCTTTTCCAGCTTCAATGCCGCGAAGAGATTGTGGTTGGCGGCCATCCAGTCGCGGGCGAAATAGCCGCGCCCCATCTGCTGGGTTAGACGCCGGCCCACGCTGGCGGCCTGGTAGATATCTTTGACTTTCAGTTCCACGCCGTTGACCGCCCGCCCCAGACCGAAGAACTCCTGGGCCGCCGGCAAACCCGCGTAGCAAAGGGTGGAATCGTACTGGTAC
>CBCOTF020000046.1:0-6552 GCA_965112955.2 Desulfarculales bacterium | reverse complement strand
TGGCCTCATGCCGATGGATCGCCAAACACTACAACCTGTTCATCAGCGGACCCACCGGCGTAGGCAAAAGCTTTTTTGCCTACGTTCTGGGCTACAAGGCTTGTCTGGAAGGCTACTTGGTCTCCTACAAGAGGGTGCCAGCCCTCTTGCGCAAAACGGGAGCTTCAACCCTGGTTCTGACAGCACCCTCTCTTGACCAGTTTATGCTCAACCCGGGACAGCATTAAGGCATCCGTGCTGGTTGACAGGCGAGGCGGGGCGTGTAATTTTAATAAGTAGCCGATCCCCCCTTTAACGACGGCATCATCTGGCAGCCCCGGAAAAGCCATGCAGCCCGCGAAAGAGTCCATGCAGAGCAAAGCTGCTTCTTGGCCGCCGCATATACTGACGGTCATGGCGCTCTTGTGCTTGCTGAGTGTGGTCATGACCTGGCCCCTGGCCGATAACTTAAGCAACGCGGTCAACGACTACGGCGATCCTCTGCTGAACTCCTGGATATTATGGTGGGATTGCAAGGCCTTGACCACCCCAGGTCTATCGTTGTTCAACGCCCCCATTTTTTACCCCTCGCCCTTGACACTAGCCTACTCGGAGCATATGTTGGCTAACGCCCTGTTGGCCGCGCCGGTGGTCCTGGCCGGAGGCGACGCGATTTTGGCCCATAACATGGTGTTCTTGCTGTCATTTATTTTGGCGGGCCTGGGGGCCTACCTGCTGGGTTGGGAGCTTACCGGCTCACGGGGGGCGGCGCTGATCTGCGCCCTGGGGTTTGCCTTTGCGCCCTTTAGGTTCGGTCATTTGGGGCATTTGCAGCTACAAACCGCCCAATACTTCCCCCTGGTGCTGTTGTACCTGCACCGCTGGGTCAAGGAGCCTCGCTGGTCCTATGCCGGGCTATGGGGCCTGTTCTGGCTGCTGCAGATACTCTCCTGCGGCTATTACGCCCTGTTCATCTCCCTGGCCTTGGGGTTGTTTTTTGCCTATTACGCCCTGCGCGGCGGCTGGTGGCGCCAGGGGAGGCGCTGGCGGCAGGTAGCGGCCGTGGGCTTGACGGTGGGTATACTTGTGCTGCCCCTGTTCCTGCCCTACATCCAGGTTAAGAAGAACCTAGGATTGCGCAGCCAGGACATGCCGCCAATTTCGCGGCTTTGCCCATGCACTACCTAGCCGCGCCGCCGGCCAATCTGCTCTACGGCCAACTCACGGCACCCTTCCGGGGCCCCGAGGGAGAGCTGTTTCTGGGCCTGGGGCTAACCGCCCTGGTTGTCTGGGGGCTCATGCCTCGGCGCCAGAGAGGGAAAATCTCCTCCGAGACTCCCCGTCTGGCCAGCTGGTGGCATGCCAATCCGCAGTCGGCTTTATACCTGCTGCTGGCCGCTTTGGCCTTCTGGGCCTCTCTGGGGCCGTCTTGGGGGCTTTATGCCCTTCTCTATCGCGTGGTACCCGGCTTTGACGCTCTGCGGGTGCCGGCACGGCTAGCGGTGTTGGTGACCCTGGCTTGGGCGGTGCTGGCGGCCTACGGCTGGCAGCGTCTGGCCGCGCTCTGGAAAAACAGAGCAGGGCCGCGTCGCCTGGCGCTGGCGGGCGTGTGCCTGTTCATTTTGTTGGAGTCCTGCGCCTTGCCGGTGCCCTGGCTCAAGGTCTACGACTTCACGCCTCCGGTGTGTCAGTGGCTGTCGGACCAGCCCGCGGGAAGTGTGGTCTTCGAGGTCCCCACCATGGGGCACATGGGGGATCAGGCCCGCGACGCCCGCTATCTATACTGGGCTACCAAGCACCAGCAGCCGCTGGCCAACGGCTATTCGGGATTCTTTCCCCCCGAATACCGGCAATTGGCCATCCTGGCCGACCGCCTTCCCGAGGCCAGCGAATTGTTGCCTGAGCTCAGGCGGCGCGGGGTGCGTTTTTTAGTCCTGCACTTGAAGGAATACTCCATAGCTGTCCAACACGGGCTGCGCAAGGGCCTGCGACGCAACCCCAGCCTGCGAGAGGTCTTCACCTCGGAATGGGATTACGTCTTCGAACTTTTGCCCGCGCCGACGTCCACGACTCCCTGATTGGTAGCCTCAGGGCTATAGCCGGGCATTCCCCCTTTTTTAGACGACTTCTATTATTATATCAGTGCAGGCTCAATTTGAGGTATTTCTGTAATTGGGAGATAACAAGTATGTCCTACTCCCACCGCGCCTTGATAACCGGCATCACCGGTCAAGACGGCGCTTACCTGGCCCACTTCCTGCTGCACAAGGGTTACGAGGTCTTCGGCACCTTCCGCCGCCTCTCCACCCCCAACCTGTGGCGTCTGCAGGCTCTGAACATCTTCGACAAAGTCAAGCTCATCCCCATGGAGCTGATCGACTCGGCCTCCATCACCGGCGCCCTTGTGGCCAGCCGTCCCTACGAGGTCTACAATCTGGCGGCCCAGAGCTTCGTGGGCGCCAGCTTTGAGCATCCCGTGGGCACCGGCAACGTCACCGGCCTGGCCGTGAGCCGGTTGTTGGAATGCATCCGCCACGTGGATCCGGGCATTCGCTTCTACCAGGCCAGCACCAGCGAGCTCTATGGCTCTAACCCCGAGATACCCCATAACGAAGGCACCACCTTCATGCCGTCCTCGCCCTATGCCGCGGCAAAGCTCTATGGCTACTGGGTGACCCGGGTTTACCGCGAGGCCTATGACCTGTTTTGCGTCAACGGCATTCTTTTCAACCACGAGTCGCCCTTGCGCGGCCTGGAGTTCGTCACCCGCAAGATCAGCAACGCCTTGGCCAAGGTTAAACTGGGGTTGGAGGACAAGGTTGTGCTGGGCAATCTGGACGCATCACGCGACTGGGGTTTCGCCGGCGACTACGTGGAATCCATGTGGCTGATGCTCCAGCAGGACCAGGCAGACGATTTCGTGGTGGCCACTGGCGAGACCCACACCGTGCGCGAGTTCTTCGAGACGGCCTGCCAAGCCGCTGGCCTGGACCCCGCCGGCATCCTGGAGGTGGACCCCAAGTACATGCGCCCCCTGGACGTGGACATTCTTTTGGGCGACGCTGGCAAGGCCTGGCACCTCTTGGGCTGGACGCCCCGTGTCACCTTCCTCGAGCTGGTGCAGTTATGGTACCGCCGATCTGGACCGCTGACTGCGTTGGCAGAAGGGCGAGCAGTTCCCTGGGACGCCTTCAACTACCCTCGGAAATGAACATCCTCTCCCGGGCCTTCGAACGTCTAGTGGGGTGCTCCTCACGGGGCGATAGCGAGTCGGGCTGGGGCTCCCGGCAGTGCATGGCGGATCGGTGGTCTTCCGCACGCTGGCGGCTCCCGCTGGAGGCTCCCGGTGGAGGTCGCTCCGGTAAGATATTAAGATACAATAAGGTCGAACCTGGCCGGGCCTTGCCCTCCCCCTCCCTCACCGGGAGAGAGCGTCGGGGTAATGGGGCGCTCGCGAGCCCAGAGCCCCTGGCGAATTAATAAAAGGTCGAGAGGCGTTGCAGAACTAATAAAGGCCAGTCTATGCTGCTTTCAATCGTGATGCCGGTGTACAACGAGGAGAACTCCCTGCGCGAGATCATCTCGCGGGTGCAGGCGGTGGATTTGGGCGTCCTGGAGCGCGAGCTGGTTATCGGGACGACTGCTCGCAGGACACCACGCCCCAATACGACCACCATGAGGGCGGACTCGGTCAACGACCAGGCTGCCCTTCGACCGCCCCATCCGCGTGGAGCGCCACGGCGTCAACCAGGGCAAGGGCGCGTCGTTGCGTACCGGTTTCGCGTTGGCCCAGGGCAATCTGGTCTGATCCAGGACGCGGACCTGATACGACCCGGTTATCCCCTTCTGGCTCCGGTGCAGAAGGGCAAGCCCAAGTGGTCTACGGCTCGCGTTTCCCCGGCAAGCGGTGCAATATATTATTCCACCACTGGGTGGGCAACAAGTTCCTTACCCTGGTCACCAATATCCTTTATGTCACTACTCTATCCGATATGGAGACCTGCTACAAGCTCTTCACCCGTCAGTCCCTGCAAGGCCTTATCATCAAGAGCGACCGCTTCAACTTCGAGCCCGAGATCACGGCCAAAATACTCAAGAAGGGCATCCGCATCTACGAGGTGCCCATCAACTACACCGGCCGCGAATTCGATGAGGGAAAGAAGATCACCTGGCGGGACGGCCTGGTGGCCCTGTGGGCCCTGGTCAAGTTCCGTTTCAGCGACTAGGCCAGCCGAGGAGACGTGCTTAGGTGGAAGCAATACCTGGCTGGGCTCGTCGTCAGCGCCGGCGCGATCTATTTGTTCCTCACGGTGGTTGACCTGGGGCAAATGGCCGAGGCCCTGGGCCGCATGCACCTGGTCTATCTGCTGCCTTGCGCGGCCTTCTATCTGTGCCATTATGTATTCCGCGCCCTGCGCTGGCGCTACCTGATGGCGCCGGTGGCCCAGGTGGCCTTGCGGCCGCTGGCGGGGGGCCATGCTTATCGGTTTTTTGGGCAACAACCTGCTGCCGGCCCATCTGGGCGAGTTCGTGCGGGCCTATGTGCTGGGGCGCGGCCAGAGGCTTAGCAAGTCCTCCATCATGGCCACCATCGTGATGGAGCGGGTTTACGACGGTCTGGCCGTGCTGTTTTTCCTAATGCTGGTGCTGTTGTTCATGGACTTGCCTGATCGGGGGATGGAGGGCAGCCTGCTCACGGCTAAGGGATTGTGCGCCGCCGGTTGGCTGGGCCTGGCGCTCTTCGCCGGGCTTATGATCGGCCTGCAACTGCTGCGCTGGCAGCGAATCCGCATGCTGGGCTGGTTGGCCTCTTGCTTGCGGCCCCTGCCCGAGCGCCTTGGCCGTCGCGCCCTGGAGATGGCCGGCTTCTTCGCAGACGGCTTAGCTCTGGCCCGAAGGCGTGATTTTTTGGCGGTGGTGCTGCACTCGCTCTTGACCTGGACGTTTTTGGGTCTGTGGGCCTGGAGCCTGTTTTCGGCATTTGACCTGGGCCTGGGGCTCATGGCCGGCCTGCTCTTGGAGGTGGTGGTGGCCTTGGCCCTAATCCCCTCGGCGCCGGCCTTTTTGGGCACCTTCCATCTAGCGGCGGCCTTCACCCTGGGCTATCTGGGGGCGGGCACGGGAGTGGCCGGCTCCTATGCCATGGTGCTGTGGCTGGTGCAGTTCGTGCTCACCAACCTGCTGGGCCTCTACTTCCTGTGGCAAGAGGGCCTAGGCTGGCGGACCTTGGCCGGAGGCGGCCAAACTGGTACGGAAAAATAGCGGGCCAGCCCCTGGCAGGGCAGCCGACCACCGGGAATTTCCGCGGCTGACGCGCTGGGGCGGGGGCTGGAATGATCAACAGCAATGTCACGAGGCATAAGGGGAATTCATGCAAAAGCACCAGGGGCGGCCAAATTCTTCGACCAGCTGATCCAGGGATCCAATCAATTTATAACCGAGATGATCGAGGCCCAGATGGATGCCGAGCTGATCGGAGCTGTTAAACTAGTTCGGCGCTCAGCTGCAAAAGGGCGACATGGAGCCCGACCGCTTTCAGGCCAGCCTGCTTATCGTCGGCTATTTGATGCGCGCCCATGAGGAGGCGGCCCTTGCGCCAGCCACGCCGGCCAGGAATTGGCCTTTCGGCCGTCCGGCGCACCCAAGACCGCAGTAGTGCACGGCCAAGAGGACAAGGTGGTGCTGGTGGAGCAAGCCCACCTGGACCACAGATTGGCCGCCAAGCCCAAGAACCTGTTGATCCTGCTCGGGCGGACCCGCCTAAGCCGCCAGAAGGATCAGGCGCGGGCCATGGTCCGTATCTGTCTTGGCCGGAGCGTGGTATCTCTTCCTGAAGAAGCCGCCGCCCTTTTTCGCTAGGCTCGGCTTGCCTGTCCTCAGGCCACCGTATTAGTTTGTACACTGGGAGCTACATCAGGTCAATCATCGGGGTAGGCGCCACGTTGCGGGATTCTCCCTCCAATTATGAGTGCCAACGGGGCAGCCGTTGCTGCCATCACCAGACCACATCCAAATCAATCCCTACGAAGCCCTTTGTTTGTCGCGCCATCTGTGCCTGGCCACTGGCCAGTTCATCGTCCAGCACACCAACAACAACGGCCTGTTCCTGCGCTTCACATCTCAGGGGGCTTGCGGTTTCCTCACTGACCAAGGCTACCGCATGCACCCAAAGCGTTCCCTGGTCTGCCGGCTTTATCCCTTGGGCCGGGAGATAGACCAGGATCAGGGTGATAGCTTAAGCCTGTTGCCGCTTCATCCCCAGTGCCCCGCGCGGTGGGACAGGGAAGAGTGGTTGCAAGACTACCTGGAGTAGCAGGGCGGTGGCCGCTTTATGGAGGCGGCGGCCCTCTACCTAGAAGTGGTTGCCTCTTCGTCGTCATGAGTGGAATTGGTATAGTTCCGGTGCCATAATGCAGTGTTCCGCATGGCCGAGTTGAAGCAGGAGACAATCATGGACGCCGACGAGCTTCTGGCCCTTGGCCTGGGGTCGCAACCGTTCTAGCGGTTGGTGGGACAGCGTGTGGACACCGATAAACAGCCCCACGAGGTCTTCTTAGAGGTTGCCGTCGACTG
>CBCOTF020000045.1:0-2203 GCA_965112955.2 Desulfarculales bacterium | reverse complement strand
TGGTGTCTATGAGACGGGTACCCCCCACCCACACCGCCATGACCATGCGCGCCCGGTGTTCGTTCAGGCGGGCCAAGGCCTCCAGGGTGGTGGCGTCCACAATTTCCACGTATTCCAACCGCGTGCCCGGGGTGGCATTTATCTCGGCCAGGGCCGCACCCTTTAGTGCCTGGACCTGGTGCTCGCCGGCCCGGGCCAGGCTGCGCGCCCTGTTCAACCCCCGCCACAGGCACAAGGCCTGCTGGCGCTCGCCGGGCGACAGGCGCACGTTACGGCTGCTCATGGCCAGGCCGTCGCTCTCCCGCACCGTGGGGCACCCCACCACCTCCAGCCCCAGGTCTAGGTCCGTGGCCATACGCTTGATAACCTGAAGTTGCTGATAGTCTTTTTCGCCGAAGGCGGCTAGGTGGGGCTGCACGGCGTTGAAGAGCTTCAGGACCACCGTGGTCACGCCGTCGAAGTGGCCGGGGCGGAAGGCGCCGCACAGACCCTGGCCCACCTTGACCACGCTAACCGTGGTCTGGAAGCCCTGAGGGTACATGACCGCCACCGAGGGGGCATAAACCACCTGCGCCCCTTGGCCGGCGCATAGCTCCAGGTCGCGCTCAAAGGTGCGGGGGTAGTTGTCCAGGTCCGACTGCTGGTTGAATTGCAGGGGATTGACGAAAATGCTGATCACCAGGTTCTGGCAGTGCTGGGCGGTGTAATCCAGAAGCGATAAGTGGCCCCGGTGCAAGGCCCCCATGGTAGGCACCAAACCGACGCGCTGATCAGCAGCGCGGGCCGCGGCGCTGAATGAGCGCATTTCCTGGGGATTGTCTATGACCAGCGGGGTATGGCTCATGTACTCACCGTCCCGGTCGCTTGGGGGTTAGCCCCGGCCGATCCCGGCAGTTAAAGACGACTTTGGGCGCCTGGTGGCTGACCTGGGCCGGCGGTCCCCGCGGCCTATCCGGGACGCTCGCCCTCGCGCGGCCACCCGCCTCAGCAAGCCCGGCGATGAATCATCTTATTATTTTAACCCGCCCCTTAAAAGCTTCCAGCCCCCAACGGGGAGGGAGGGGCCGGCCGGTTTGTTTGAGGATGCGACCCTGAACAAAGATACTTATTAGCACCCGCCCAAGGGCCGGTCAATCATCAACTATTCATCGCCGAGCCACCTGGAGGCGCCAGGGCGGCGGCCACCCGCCCCAGTTCCTGGGGGCTCAGAGTCTCCGCCCGGCGCACAGGGTTCAGGTGCGCTACCGCCAGCGCCTGGAGCACCTCCTCCCTGGAGCGTCCCAGGCCTCCAGTCAGGCTGTTGGCCAAGGTCTTGCGCCGCTGGCTGTAGGCCGCCTTGACCACCTTGGCAAACCATTCGGCATCCGTCGGGCCGGCCAAAGGCACCATGGGCTCCTCCAGGGGCCTAAAATGCAGGATTTGACTATCCACGGCCGGCTGGGGAAAGAATTGCTCCGAACCCACCACCTGGCCACGGCGCACCTCCAGCCAGGTCTGCATCAATACTGAGAGTCGACCGTAGTCTTTGCCTCCCGGCTGGGTCAGGAGACGGGTGGCCACCTCACGCTGCACCATGAGGGTGGCCGAGCGCCAGCAGGCACGGTTCTCCAGGAGCTTGAACAACAGGGGCGAGCTGATGGCATAGGGCAGGTTGCCCACCACCACCAGGGGACCGCCGGCCTCCTTGACCGTGGCGGGCCAATCCAATGCCAAGGCGTCCGTGAGACGCAAGTCCACGTTGGCCACGCCCTGCCTCTGCAGGAGATCAACCAGCACCTGGTGCAAGCCCCGGTCCACCTCTATGGCGATGACCCGCCCGGCCAGAGAAGCGGCAGCCAACGTCAAGGCCCCCAGGCCGGCTCCGATCTCCAAGACCACGTCGCCGAGTGTGAGTCCCGCCGAGCGGACGATGGACAAAGCCGTGGCCGGCTGGCACAGAAAATTCTGGCCACGACGTTTGCTGGCGCGCATGCCGTGGGTATGGAGCAGCACACCGGGATGGGTCATGGATACGCCCCGCGCCGGGGCGCCTTTGGGGTACTCTGATTTATACCTTGGCTTTCCATGCCTCCTACCCTACCCCAGGAAGCCGGCCAAGGCCAGCCCCCTCGGCCAGTTGCCCCGGCGAGACGGAAACGGATCGGTTACGCCTTCCCCTAGACCAATGCCGTCGGCTCTCGCCCTCATCTCGCTAAAAACTCGT
>CBCOTF020000044.1:0-8614 GCA_965112955.2 Desulfarculales bacterium | reverse complement strand
AGGAGCAGGCTAAGGTCGTCTCCCCGGAGCACATCCGCATCGCCACAACAGAATTCATCTTATCAAATGAGAAAAGAAGAATCAGTCCAGGGTAATCAAAAAACTTTCGTCAAATTAATCCGAAAAACAACAGGTGTTGTCCAGCGCCGCCTACTACCCCAAGTAGCCACATCCCGTGGAGCCGGTGGCCCACATCCCATGTAATGGGTGCCCCACTTGCCGTGGAATCACTGGCCCGCTTGAAACGGAATTCGCACCTGGTTTCAACACCCCTAGCACACCCCACCACTCATGCCCGAACAGGTCCAATTACCGCTATTGCTCTCACTTGAGCAAGCAGCCGCCAGTGGAACAAAAAAACACCGACTCAAAAGTGACGGCCTTATTTCAAAAACTGCTAATTTTATAGATAACTAACCGTTTTTATAAAATCATTTTTAACCGCTCCGCCTGTCTTAGACAGCATTGATGGCAAAACGAATTTTACATTTTCTTCTCATTTCGGGTGTTGTTGGATGTTTATGCTATACACATGTTTTCTTTTATGCTAAACTTTTTACAATGCGGTGTTTGCCCCGGTGCCGGCCAGAAGGTGGCCTTGCCTGCAAATTGTGAAAGAAGAATCTAGAGCTGTCTAAGGACCTTGGCGCACAGGCACAGATCCTCGCCAAACTTCTTTACCGTCACCGGTCCCAAGGCCAGAGCTTGGGCCATCTTCTCGAAGCCCGCCCCACCGATCATGCCCGGCGAGAAAGCCCCGCCCACGAGCTTGGGAGCCAGGAAATACATAACCTCGTCCACCAGGCCGGCGGCCACGAAGCCCCAGGCCAACCCAGCCCCGCCTTCCAGCAGGATGCTGGTGACGCCCCGACGGTGCAGATCGGCCAAGAGGGCCTTTAGCTCCACGCCGTCGGGTGCGGCGGGCAGAGGCAATACCTCAACGCCTTCTTTCTCCAACCTGGCGCGCCGCCGGGCCGGCGGCTTAGGCCCGCAGGCCAGCAAGCAGCCAGCGGAGGAGGTCGGATTAATGGCCCGGGCCGTGGGCGGCAGCTTGAGGCTCGTGTCCACGATGACCCGCAAGGGGTCGCGTCCGCCTTTGAGTCGGCAGGTGAGCTGAGGATCGTCGCTGAGCGCCGTGCCGCTGCCCACGCAGAGGGCGTCACACCAGTTGCGCCAGCGGTGAACTTCCTCTCGGGCCGCCGGGCCGGTAACCCACTTGCTGTCGCCGCTCTGGGTGACAGTGCGGCCGTCCAGGGTAGCGGCGGTCTTGAGTATGACGTGGGGCCGGCCCAGACGCACGCTAGTGAGGAAAAAGCGATGCTCCTCCTGGCACTCCTCGGCCAGCACCCCGCTCATCACCTCCAGGCCATGGGTAGCCAAGAAGGCTCCGCCGCCCTGGGCCTTGGGGTTTGGGTCGGAGGCCCCGTAGACCACGCGGGATATGCCAGCCTCAAGGATAGCGCGAGTGCAGGGCAGCGTGCGCCCCTGGTGATTGCAGGGCTCCAAGGTTACATAGATGGTGGCGCCCTGGGCCGGCTGGCCGGCTTGGCTTAAGGCATGTACCTCGGCGTGGGGAGTGCCTGCCAGAGCGTGATAGCCCCGGCCCAGGATATGGCCGTTCTGGATCACCACCGCACCCACGGCGGGGTTGGGCGAGGAGCGCCCTAGGCCCTTTCTGGCCAGGGCCAAAGCCCGGCGCATGAAGGCCCGGTCGCGGCTCTTGGTCGGGCCCTGGCTCATGCGTGGTTTTTGGTGGCTTCCATACGCGAGGCGATGAGGTTCTCCAGCTCGCGCATAAACTCCTGCACGTCGCGGAACTCGCGGTACACCGATGCGAAGCGCACGTAGGCCACGTCGTCCACGCCCCGCAGCCACTCGATCACCGCCTCGCCGATCTCCTTGGCCGCTATCTCGCGCAGGTTGTGCTCTTGGACGCCGGCCTCCAGTCTGTTCAGAAACTCCTCAATCTGGTTGATGGAGACCGGACGCTTCTGCAGAGCCTTGATGATGCCGTTCTTCACCTTGCCTCGGTCAAAAACCTCGCGGGAGCCGTCCTTTTTGACGACATAGGTTTCCATCTCCTCCACCCGCTCATAGGTGGTGAAGCGCTGGCCGCAGTCCAGACACTGACGCCGGCGGCGAATCACCGCCGCATCCTTGCTTACCCGCGAGTCAACGACCTTGTTGTCCACATGGTTGCAGAAAGGACACCTCACAAGCCTTCTCCCTGCCCATCGCCCACCTGAACGCGGGCCGTAGCCGGCGTTACCAGACCTTGGCAGGCCGCCTGGTTCTCCTCGGTGATCCAATCCTCGGGGTTCAGAGGAATGATGCCTTTGCCTCGGGGCTGCGCCACCACCAGCTTGATGCCGGCGTTGATTATAACCCGGCGGCAGAGCAAACAGGGCTCCGGATTGACCGTGGGCTCGCCGGTTCTCACCTCTATGCCCGCCAGGTACAGGATGCCCCCCAGGGTCTGGGCACGGCTGGCGTGGATCACGGCGTTCATCTCGGCATGCACCGAACGGCAAAACTCATAGCGCTGCCCGGTCGGTACAGCCAGATCCTCGCGCAGGCAGCGCCTCAGGTCCACGCAATTGGCCACCCCCCGAGGGGAGCCGGCATAGCCGGTGGAGACGATCTGGTCGTCGTTGACGATGACGACGCCGTACTGGCGCCTCAGGCAGGTGCCTCGGCGGCAGACCTCGCGGGCGATGTTTAGGTAGTATTCGTCCTTGCCAGGGCGTTGGCTCACCCCTGGTCTCCGGAAAGGCGCTCGATTTCGTCCACGCGGCTCTGGTGGCGGCCGCCCTCGAAATCGGTGGCCAAAAATACCCGCAGCATCTCAAGGGCCTGGTCCTGGGGAGTGAGACGTTCACCCAGGCACAAGATGTTGGCGTTGTTGTGCAGGCGCCCCAAGCGAGCGTGCTCCGGCGTGGAGGCCACAATGGCGCGAGCGCCATGGAAGCGGTTGGCGGTCATGCACATGCCCAGGCCGCTGCCGCAGACCAGCACCCCCCGCTGGGCCTGGCCCTGGGCCACAGCCTGAGCCACCTGGACGGCGTAGAGGGGATAATCGGTGGAGTCGGTGCCATAGGTGCCCATATCCAGCACCTCATGGCCGTTTTGGGCCATATAGGCCTTGACCGCCTCCTTAAGGTGGTAGCCGGCGTGATCGCTACTTACGGCGATACGCATATTTCTTGGCCCTTCCCCGCCCCTAGGGCTGGTAGTTGGAGAAGATCAGGCAGGCGTTGGTGCCGCCAAACCCGAAGGAGTTGGAAAGCACCTTGTCGACCTTGGTGCGGCGGCAGACGTTGGGCACGTAGTCCAGGTCGCAGTCCGGGTCCGGAGTCTGGTAGTTGATGGTGGGAGGCAGGACCTGATCGCGCAAGACCAGGATGCTCAACACCGCCTCCACACCACCGGCGGCCCCCAGCATGTGCCCGATCATGGACTTGGTGCTAGAAACAGCAAGCTTGTAGGCGTGCTCGCCGAAAACTTCCTTGATAGCCTTGGTCTCTCCAGCGTCGTTCAAACCCGTGGAGGTGCCGTGAGCGTTGACGTAGTCGATGGCGGTGGGCTCTAGCCCTGCGTCGGCCAGGGCCATCTGCATGCAACGGATGAAACCGGAGGAGGTGGGGTCGGGCGCGGTCATGTGGTAGGCGTCGGCGGTCAGCCCGTAACCTACGATCTCGGCGATAATTTTGGCTCCGCGGGCCAAAGCGCCCTCCAGGCTCTCCAGCACCATCACGCCTGCGCCCTCGCTCATCACGAAGCCATCGCGGTCCTTGTCAAAGGGCCGGCTGGCCCGCGTGGGCTCGTCGTTGCGGGTGCTTAGCGCCCGTGCGGCGTTGAAGCCAGAAAGCGTCATCGGGGTGACCACCGCCTCGGCCCCGCCGCAGACTATGATGTCAGCCTGACCGCGCTGAATCACCTTCATGGCCTCGCCTACGGCGTGGGAGCCGGCGGCGCAGGCGGTGCACAGGCAAGTGTTGGGGCCTGTCAGGTGCAATTCCATGGAGATCTCGCCCGGGGCCATGTTGCCGATGAGCTTGGGGATAAAGAAGGGGCTGATGCGGTCGGGACCGCGCTCGTTCAAAAGCAGGATGTTTTTTTCCAGGGTTTGCAGACCGCCCAGGCCCACGCCCAGGATGCAACCGGCCCGGGGCGCGCGCTCGGCATCCAAGGGCTCGGGTAGGCCGGCCATGGACCAGGCCATCTTGGCCGCTGCCACCCCGAAATGGATGAAGGAGTCCAGGCGGCGGATGCTCTTCTTGGGCAACCAATCCTCGGGGTTGAAATCCCGCACCTCCCCGGCGATCTGGGTCTTGAAGGGCGAAGGGTCGAACCGCTGTATGCGGCTGATACCGCTCTCGCCAGCCAGTATCCTGCGCCAGCTCTCCTCCACGCCCGTAGCCAGGGGCGTGACCAGCCCTACACCGGTTACCACCACTCTGCGTTGCACGGCTACTCCTCGCGCCTTTAGATGCCTGATGAGGGTCAGAGGCGGCCGGGCCCAGGGACCGCTTGACCGCGCCCCCGTCCCCTAGCCCGCCCCGCGACGATCGGCTACTTGCCCGCGTGGGCCTCGATGTAGTCCCAGGCGTCCTGCACCGTCTTGATTTTCTCAGCGTCCTCGTCGGCGATGGAGATGTCGAAAGCCTCTTCCATGGCCATGATCATCTCTACCAAGTCCAGAGAGTCAGCGCCCAGGTCGTCCACGAAGGAAGCCTCGGGCACCACGTCCTCTTCGGCCACCGAAAGCTGTTTACTGATGATCTTGTTAATTTTTTCCTTGATGCCCATTGCCCATTTCTCCTGGATTGCAAAACCGTTAACGGTCTGGGTTTAGCCACGTACCAAGCCGATCTCTTTGGCCCGCGCCGGCCGAGAAAGCCCGGCCACAACTACATATATATGCCCCCGCCCACGTGCAACAGCTGTCCCGTTACATAGCGGGAGGCGTCGGAACACAAAAAAGCCACCACGTCGGCCACGTCCTCGGGCTTTCCGATGCGCCCCATGGGGATGGTGGCCTTCATGGCCTCCACAATCTTCTCCGGTATCTTAGCGGTCATGTCCGTCTCGATGAAGCCCGGAGCCACGGCGTTGACCCGAATGCCCCGGGAGGCCAGCTCCTTGGCCGCGGTCTTGGTCAGGGCCACCACCCCGGCCTTGCTGGCCGAGTAGTTGGCCTGGCCGGTGTTGCCGATAGCCGCCACCACGCTGGCCAGGTTAACGATGGCCCCGGAGCGCTGCTTCATCATCACCGTAGCCACCGCCTGCAGGCACACGAAAGTGCCCACTAAGTTGACCTTGAGCACGCGCTCAAACTGCTCCATGCTCATGCGCACCAGGAGGTTGTCCATAGTGATGCCGGCGTTGTTGACCAGCACGTCCAGGCCGCCATGCTTCTTGACCAGGCCTTTCACGAAGGCCGACACCTGAGCCGAGTCGCTGACGTCGAATTTCTGCCCCAAGGCATAAGCCCCGCGCTCCTCGATGAGCTTCACCGTCTCCTGTGCCGCCACCTCGTCGGGGTCGAAATGGTTGAAGGCCACCACATCGCCCGGACGGGCCAAGGCCAGACAGATAGCCCGGCCAATCCCCCGGGAGCCCCCGGTCACCAGCGATACTTGCACCTGCTTAGACACCATCATTAATCTTTCATTTCCCGGCCGGCATATCAATACCCTATGCGCTGGAGCCGGGCTGACTTAAAGCTCTTGATTTAACCTCTAAGCTCCTTGAGGCAATTCAGTATGGCCGGCGCCACCGCATAAAGATCGCCTACTATACCATAGGTGGCCACTTGGAATATAGGGGCGTTGGGGTCTGTGTTGACCGCCACGATCACCTCAGAGGACTGCATCCCACCAGATGTTGCACCGCGCCCGAGACCCGGGCCTATGTAGAGTTTGGGGACTATAGTGCGTCCGGTCTGGCCAACCTGGTGGGCGTGGCCGATCCAGCCGAAATCCACGGCCCCCCGGGTGGCGCCCACCACCCCTCCCAGTTTCTGGGCCATCTGGCGCACCAGGCCAAAGCCCTCTGGGCCGCCCAGACCGCGCCCGCCCACCACCACCACCTCGGCGGCGGTGAGATTGATTTCCTCCCCCAAGGTCCGCACCAACTCCAGCACCTGGGTTGCAGGCATAAGCCCGGGTTCCAACTCCACCATCACCAGGCGGCCTTGGGCTCCCTCCTGGCGCTGCCCCTTTTTCATGACCCGAGGGCGCACCGTAACCATCTGGGGCCGGGCCTGGGGGCAGATGATGGTGGCCATAATGTTGCCGCCGAAGGCGGGGCGGGTCTGCAGGAGCAGGCGGCGCTCCTTGTCGATAGCCAGACCGGTGCAGTCGGCGGTAAGCCCGGTGGCCACCGCCGTGGCCACCCGCGGGATCAGCGAGCGCCCCATGGCCGTAGCCCCGGCCAGGAGCACCTCGGGCCTGTGCTCAGCGATGAGCCGGGCCAGCACCTCGGCGTAAATGTCGTCGTTGAAGTATTGCAGGCGGAGGTCGTCGGCCAGGTAGACCGTGCTGGCTCCCAGGGCGAAAAGCTCGGCCGCCAAGCCGCTGACGCCGTGCCCCAAAAGCACCGCGCTCAATTCCACACCCAGGTCTGCGGCCAGCCGCCCGCCCTGGCCCAGGATTTCAGCCACCACCTCAGGCAACACGCCACCGCGCTGCTCGGCAAAAACCCAGACGCCACGGCTAAAAGCAGTGCGCTCGTCGGCGGCGCGAGCCACTTCCTCGACGGCCAGGGCTCCCTCAGGGCAGACGTCGACGCAGGTGCTGCACAGGGTGCAGGCCTCACTCACACGGGTCTTGTCGTCGATGAGGCGCAAGGCTTCGAAGGGGCAAGCGTCGATGCAAGCTCCGCAGCCGCTGCATTTTTCTTTGTCGATTAGCAAGGCCACGGCGCTAGCTCCCCACCCTGATGACCTGATCGCGCACCAGGTAGTCGACAACCAGGCGGCCGGCCTCCTCGGCCGGGGCCTCTATCATCTGGCGCTGCCCGCTAATCTGAGGCGCGAAAATCTCCACCACCTGTGTGAAGGAACCGGCCATGCCCACCGCGGCCTTGTCCAGGCCCAAGCTGGCGGCGTTGGCTAGGGGCACCTCGTATTTCTTAGCCCGCATCTTACCCTTCAAGGACGGCGGTCGGGGCTCGCCCACCTCGCGCACCACGGTCATCAGACCGGGCAAGGGCAGCCGCACCAGGTCGAAGCCGTCATCCATCTGCCGCTCCACCACCAGATGGCCGACGGCCACCTCCCGCCAGCCCTTGACAAAGGCCACCTGGGGCAAGCCCAAGCGCTGCGCCAGGCCAGGCCCCACCTGGGCGGTGTCGCCGTCCACGGCTTGCTTGCCGCAGATGATGAGATCAGCCCCGCCCATCTTGCACACGCCCGCGGCCAGGGCGGCAGTGGTGGCCCAGGTGTCAGCGCCGGCAAAAGCCCGGTCGCTCAAGAGCAGCCCCTCGTCCACGCCGTAGCCGATGGCCTCTCTTATAGCCTCGGCCGCTTGGGGCGGCCCCATACTCAGCACGTGGATGAAACCCCCGGTCTCTTCGTGCAGGCGAAGGGCGGCCTCCAGAGCGAACAGGTCGAAGGGATTGATGATGGCTGCCACGCCCTCACGTTTCAAGGTGTGGGTCACCGGGTCCAGCTTGACGTGGGCCGTGTCCGGCACCTGCTTGATGCAGACGATGATCTTCATGCGCTAGCCCTTGCGGCCGTACTCTTTGTTGAGTTCCTGACCGATGACGTTGCGCTGTATCTGATTGGTGCCCTCGTAGATTTGCAGCACCTTGGCATCGCGCATCATCTTCTCCACTGGATAGTTGCGCATATAGCCGTGGCCGCCGAGAACCTGCACGGCCTGGGTGGTGACCTCCATGGCCATGTCTGTGGAAAAGAGCTTGGCCATAGCGCTGACCTTGGAGATATCCTTGGCGCCGGAATCTATGTAGCGCGCCACGCTGTAAACCAGAGCGCGGGCGGCCTCGATCTTGGTGGCCATGTCGGCCAGCATATGGGCCACGGCCTGGAAATTTATGATGGGCCTGTCGAACTGTTTGCGGGTGCGGGCGAAGGCAGCGGCCTCGTCCAAGGCCCCCTGGGCCAGGCCCACGGCCTGGGCGCCCACGCCGGGGCGGGACTTGTCGATGGTGCGCATGGCCGACACGAAGCCCATGCCCTCGCGGCCGATGAGGCGGTCCTTGGGTATGTGGCAATTGTGAAAAATCAGCTCGGCGTTGGTACTAGCCCGGATGCCCATCTTCATTTCTTTTTTGCCCACCGAGAAGCCAGGGTCGCCGGCTTCCACGATGAAGGCACTCGCCCCGCGGGGACCCTTGCTGCGGTCGGTGATGGCGATGACACTGTATATGCCCGCCTTACCGCCGTTGGTAACCCACTGCTTGGAGCCGTTCAAGATGTACTCGTCTCCCATTAGTTTGGCCTGGGTCTGGATGGCTCCGGCATCGGAGCCGGCGGCTGACTCGGTCAGCGCGAAGGCGGCCATCTTCTCGCCGGTAACGATCTGACTGAGGTAGTGGGCCTTCTGTTCCTCCGAGCCGAAGAGCAGGATGGGGTAGGCCCCCAGTA